>DYET01000162.1 GCA_020725625.1 Desulfovirgula sp.
GGGGCCACCGCGGCGTCGGTGGTTATAAAGCAGAGCATGGTGGCCATGTTGGAGTGAATCATGCCCGACCCCTTGGCCATTCCCCCCACCGTCACCCTTTTCCCGCCCAGGTCAAAACTCACGGCGTACTGCTTGAGATCGGTATCGGTGGTCATGATGGCCTCGGCGGCATCCTGTCCGCCGGTCCTGCTCAGGCCCGCCACCGCCGCCCCGATGCCCGGAATTATCCTGTCCATGGGCAGCGGCTGGCCGATCACGCCGGTGGATGCCACCAGCACGGCCTCTTCCGGTATTCCCAGCAGCCGGGCTGCCTCCCGGGCCATGGCCCGGGCGTCGGACATGCCCCGGTCCCCGTTGCAGGCGTTGGCGTTACCGCTGTTTATCACCAGGGCCCTGGCCCTTCCCGGGACCAGCCTTTCCATGTTCAGCTGCACCGGGGCCGCCTTGACCAGGTTGGTGGTGAAGACCCCGGCCGCTGCCGCGTCGCACTCCGAAAAAACCACCGCGATGTCCTTCTTGCCTATATACTTAACCCCGGCGGCCACCCCCGCGGCAGTAAAGCCCGCAGGCGCGGTGACTCCGCCGGGCACCGCTTCAAATTTCACCGTACTCACCCTCCCTATCTCGTGTCAGATTATGACTTGAGTCCTAAACAACCCCCCGGTTCAATACAGTCAATCCCCTGTCTTTCTTATTTCGGGCGCCAAACCGGCGGGACGGCTGTTTACGGGTAGAACCCCGGCCGGTCGAGGCCCGTCTCCTCGGGAAGCCCGAACATGACATTCATGTTCTGTACCGCCTGGCCCGAGGCTCCTTTTATCAGGTTGTCGATGGCCGCCAGGACCACCACCCTGCCGGTCCTGTCGTCAACGACCAGGCCGATGTCGCAGTGGTTGGACCCGCACACCGACTTGGTGGAGGGCAGCATCCCCGGCGGGAGGATCCTTACAAAGCGGCTCGCGGAGTAAAATTCCCGGTACAGGGCGGCGACTTCGTCCCGGCCGAGGCTTTCCTTAAGCCCGGCGTAGATGGTGCTCAGTATGCCCCTGCTCATCGGCGTCAGGTGGGGCGTGAAGGAGACAACCAGGCTCTCCCCGGCCAGGGCGCTCAGTTCCTGCTCAATCTCCGGGGTATGCCGGTGCTTCCCCACGTTGTAGGCTTTGATGCTTTCATTCACCTCGCAGTAGTGGGTGGTCAGGGAAAGACCGCGGCCCGCCCCCGAAACTCCCGACTTGGAGTCGATCACAATGCTGCGGTTGTCCACCAGGCCGTTCTTCAAAAGCGGGGCGATCCCCAGGATGGCACTGGTGGGATAGCACCCGGGATTGGCCACGATCTCGGCACCCCTGATTTCTTCTCGGCGGATTTCGGGCAGCCCGTACACTGCCCGGCCGTTCAGGCCGGGCTCGCTGTGGTCCACCCCGTACCACCTCTCGTAGGTGGCCGCGTCGTTGAAGCGGAAATCCGCCCCCAGGTCAACCAGCCTTTTGCCCCGCCGGACGACCTCGGCGGCCACCGGCATGGAGTGGCCGTGGGGCAGCGCGGTGAAGATGACATCGCATTTTTCCGCCAGCTCCTCCAGGTCGAGTTCGCGGCAGATCATGTCAACGTGCCTGTAGAGGTGCGGGTACACCTCCCAGAAGGGAATGCCGCCATAGCTCTGGGTGGTCAGGCCGGCCAGCCGGACGTTGGGGTGGGCCGACAAAATACGCACCAGTTCGGCCCCGGTGTATCCGGTGGCGCCGATAACTCCGGCCTTGATTACCTTGGTATCCAATTTTCTGTCTCCTTCCCCCGATTCGATGGTTGAAACAATACTTATAATTATACATATAGATGTATAATTATTCAATAGATTTCCTTTTCGGATAAAAAATTAATTGCCGCCTCTTCCCGGCAGGCGCACCTTTTAATTATTCCCGCAAAAGAACACTTTTCCTGCCGGTTGATTATGCCACCACTGAATCCCGGGCCGGAATTCAGGAGGAAGCCGTCAATATAAGCAGACCGGCAGCAGCCGGTCCAGGGCCACCTCCCGCAGGGAGACCAGGCAGCAGCGGGCCAGCACCTCCACCCCCTCCGAGGCGCCCCGGAAAGCGCCCGGCCGGAGCGGGGGTCGCGGGCCCAGCTGGGCCGGAAGCGATCGGCGTCGGACCGCTGGACCACAAAAAGAACCACCGCCCGGAAGCCTTCCCGCCGGGCGGCGGCCAGTTCCTCCATGTGCCCGGCGCCCCTTTCCGAAGGGGCGTCGGGGAAAAGGGCCACTCCGCCTTCCACCGGGGCGACCGACTTGACTTCCAGGTAACACCCGGTCCCATCCCGCCCCCGGAGAAAAAAAATCAAACCTCCCGTGCCCGAAGGAGGGCTCGGCCTTAACCGCCCGGTAGTCCGCCAGTTCCGGCAGGCCGCCGGAAGCGAGGGCCCGCCGGACCCAGCCGGTTGGGAAAAAGCGAGTCCACCGACACCGGGACGCCGTCCTGTTCCGCACTGCATAAAGCGTATAACTTCCGTATATACGGATA
This sequence comes from Desulfovirgula sp., assembly GCA_020725625.1. Lineage (GTDB taxonomy): Bacteria > Bacillota > Desulfotomaculia > Desulfotomaculales > Desulfocucumaceae > JAILZP01. The sequence continues at coordinate 2,523 of DYET01000162.1, forward strand.
CCTTTCGGATATCTATAGAACCATTCCCCCGGCCGACCTGATCATCTCCCTGATCATCCTGGCGTTGACCACGGCTTGGCCCCGGTAGTGGTTGTTCATGCTGACGTACACCTTTTCGGCCTTGCGGTCAAGCCCCACAATCCCGGGCACCCACTCGGCCAGTTCGTCCTCGGAATAGAGGTAGTCGTACCTCTCGTAGCTCTCCCGGTGGTTGTACCACTTTGCCCGGTTCCGGCCGTGGAAGCGGACATAGGCCGTGGGCGAGGTAACCCTGACCTCCGGCGGCACAAGCCCTTCCAGCCTGGGCTCGTCGACGCAGACGAAGCCCAGCCCCTGTTCCGATAAAAACTCAAAAATATCTTCCCGCAGCCACTCCCGGTGCCGGAACTCCACCACGGTGTTCAGTCCGGCCAGGCGCCGGGCCATTTCCCCGAGGTAGGAGACGTTGGCGCCGTTCAGCCTGAAGCTCTGGGGAAACTGGGCCAGTACGCACCCCAGCTTGCCCGCCTCCTCCAGGGGGGCCAGGGAATCGGCAAAAGACCTGAAATCCTGGGCGTTGTCCACCCTTTCGTGGGTCAGGGACTTGTAGGCCTTGATCACGAACTGGAAGCCCGGGGGGGTCTTGGCCTGCATGTTGTGCATCATGTACCTGTTGGGAAGGCGGTAGTAGGTGCTGTTCACCTCGGTGAAGGAAAACTGCCCGGCGTAAAGGGAAAGCATCTCCCTTTTGTCGGCCTTTTCCGGATAAAAGACGCCCTTCCAGTCATCGTAGCTGTACCCCGCCGTGCCGACGTAAATCATCTCCCGCCTCACCGCCGCCCGCCGTCATACCGCGCTGCCGGACAGCCGGACCCCTCTTTCCTGGAGGACCCGCTTGAGCTCCGTAAAGGCTTCCCCGGCCTTGGCATCAACCTTCAGAACCGCCCGGTAGTCCGCCATGGTGGGCCCCATGTTGACGATGGCAAGCCTTTTGCACAGCTGGGGCAGGTAGTTCACCGGCGAAACCTCCAGGCTGGATCCCACCACCACCAGCAGGTCGCTTTCCGACACCTCCCGGCAGCAGTCGTAAAAGTCAGGCGGCAGCGGGTCCCCGAAAAACACTGCGTCGGGCTTGAATACCCCGCCGCAGTCCTGGTGGCGGGGCGGGATTTCCCCGGCCGCGACCATCTCCGCCAGCCGGTCCCACGGTATGACATGGCGGCACTTCAGGCAGGTGGCCGACCTCAGGTGCCCGTGCATCTCAAATACATTTTTCGACCCGGCCTTCTGGTGCAGGCCGTCCACGTTCTGGGTGACCACGCCCCACACCAGGCCGGCCTCCTCCAGATCCGCAATCACCCTGTGGGCGGCGTTGGGCTGGGCAGCCTGCAGCGGCCCCATCAGCGGCATGCCGGCCTCGTAAAACACCTCGGGCCGGTAAATAAAGGTCTCGGCGTGGAACACGTACATCGGGTCCACCTTGCTCCACAGGCCGTCAGGGCCCCGGAAGTCGGGTATGCCGCTCTCGGTGGAAATCCCCGCCCCGGTAAGCACCATGGTCTTCCCGCTTTCCAAAAGAAGGTCCGCCAGATCGTTTATCTTCTTGACAAGGTCCATAAAACCAGCCCTCCCCTTTTAAAATTATGGCGCCCGCCAGTGGTTCAGGCGCCGGTCCTCACCGGACAACCACGTTTATTTTGCGCCCGCAGGCCTTGCAGAGATCCCCGTCCAGGCCGGTGACCCGGGTCCGGTAGCCCTTACGGTCGATCACCAGCCCGGAGCATCCCGGGCAGCTGGTTCTTCCCCCGTCCAGCTCCGGCGCGTTTCCGATGTAGACGTGGTCCAGGTACTCCAGGGCTATGTCCCTGGCCTCCAGCAGGGTTTTTTTGGGCGTCGGGTCCAGGTCGAACTTGTAATTGGGAAAATACCTGGAGAAGTGCAGCGGAATGTCCCTGCGGATGCCGGACAGCCACCGGGCCAGCGACCTTATTTCTTCGGCCGAGTCGTTCAGGCCGGGCACGATAAGGGTGGTTATTTCCACGTGGCACTGCCCGGCCGCGATTTCCACCGTCCTTAACACCGGATCGATCCGCCCGGCGCACGTCTCCCTGTAGAAGCGGTCGGTAAAGGCCTTCACGTCGATGTTCATGGCGTCTATATAGGGCAGCATCTTCCTGAGGGGATCCTCGTTCACGTACCCGTTGGTGACCAGCACGTTTTTAAGGCCCTTTTCCCTGGCCAGGGAGGCGGTGTCGAACACGTACTCGTACCACATGAAAGGCTCCGAGTAGGTGTAGGCCAGCCCCACGCAGCGAACCCCCTCCTCCCTGCCGGCCAGGGCGGCGTTGACAGCTTGCTGCGGGCTCAGGTAAACCGACGAGGGGTCACCGTGGGCTATCTCCCAGTTCTGGCAGAAGCCGCAGCGCAAATTGCAGCCCATGGTCCCCAGGGACAGGATGAAGGAACCGGGGTAAAAGTGGTAGAGGGGTTTCTTTTCCACGGGGTCCATGGCGCAGGAAGTGCACCGCCCGTAATTGGTGGCGTAGAGCACCCCGTCACGGTTTTCCCGTACCCGGCAGAAGCCCCTGTGCCCGGGCCTGATATTGCAGAGCTTTGGACAGACCCTGCAGAAGGTTCTCCCGCCGTCGCCCTTTTCATAGAAAAAAACTTCCGCGCCACCCGGTTTCAAGCCCGGTTCCCCCCAGTACTGATAATGAATAACAACCGGGATCTCATTAAAAATATCCCGGGCATTCTGAATTCTGAGTCCTGAGTTCTGAGTTCTACTTGTACCTTACCACCTCAAACCTTTCCAGTTCAAAGGGCTCGCCGGGGGCGATGCCCGCCTTCTGCCTGGCTATGCTGATTTGTTCTTCCACCGTGTTCACGCCTTCAATGTTGGGCAGGAGCAGCCCCTGCCTCCTTCCCGATCGCACTATAACCCCGTATTTCATAGGGTCCAGTTCTTCCTTGCCGGAAACCGGCTCGGGAGGTTGCAGCACATCCACCGAGATCTCAAGGTCCGCCAATTCCTCGGCCCTCACCGGGTGAAAGCGGGGGTCCCGGTGGCCGGCGCTGACGGCGTTGTGTATGGTTTCCTCCACTATATTATCGTACTGTGGCGCAATCGTTCCTATGCATCCCCTGAGCTGCCCGTGCTTCTTGAGGGAAACGAATACCCCGGCCGGCTTGCTGAATTCCCCGGGGATCCGGTCCGGCGGAACCTTGTATTTCTCACCCCTGCTGTAGCTTTCCAGGGCCGCCCTGGCAATCCGGGGCAAAAAACTTTCATTTTTTTCGCCTGAACCGGCAGAACGGGGCTTGAATGCGGCCACCAGGTACCCGACCCCGAAGGGCCCCTCGTAGGAAAGGACCTCGGAGTCCACGTCCCGCCCGTCCAGGGTCCCCAGCATGATGATGACGGGCCTTAAACCGCACTCGCCGGCCCTCTCCACCAGGTCCGGGTCGAGGTTCATCACGCCCGCCGCGTCTGCGGCCTTCAGCAGCCTGACCATTTCCCGGTCGAATTTCTCACCCAGGGGGTCGTACCCGGCCGGGGCGCCCCTGGTCAGGCGGTGCGACAGGTCCCCGCTGGCGATTACCGCCACCTTTTTTCCCGACTCCCCCACCGCCCTCTGGACGGCCGCCCCGAAGCGGTAAAGCCGGTCGTTGGGCAGAAGGGCCATGTACACCACCGCCGCCGGCAGCCTCACCCCGGCCTCGGCGAGGAAATACAGGGGAACGGTCAGGCCGTGGTCCAGTTCCAGGTCCACCCTGTACTGCCCGGCCTCCCTTTCCGTCAGGCCGACTGTGGTGATGCCGTCGTCACGGGCGCAGCGCCGGATTATCGAGGCGAGGTCAAGGTCGTTTTCAAGCTCAAGGGACACTTCGGGGGCACCGAAACTCTTCAGGCTCCCCCTCAGGGTCCGGGCCATGTTGACGGCGATCCCGTCCCTGAACACCGGTCCGTGGGGCGAAATCATGACCATGGACTCGGCGCCGCTTTCCTTCAGCCGGCGGCCCAGATCCAGCATTGCCTGCCTTGTTTTGATCACGATGTCCGACTGCTTTTTGCCCACCGCCGGGACCATTATCGGCGGGTGGGGACATACACCGCAAAATACAACAGGCATACCGATCCCCTTTCTTGCAAAGAATTCAAAAACCTGAACCGGAACTCCGGCGTCCGGATCCAAAGTGCGTATTTTACCAAGGATCTTTCATCCGCCTTCGGTATATTTTAACCACTCAGACTAAATTCAATATGGCGCCCCTGATGAAATAGACCCCCAAGCCCAGGATGAAAATGCCGCACACGGCCAAAACGGCATTGTAAACCGCCTGGTTGATCAGCCGCCTTCCCCCGGCCACCGCGGCCGAGACCAGAGTGTACCAGGCCAGGTCGGCAAGTATATGGCCGGTGTAAAAAAAACCAAGGCCCGTTTTTCCGCTCTGCATGGCCTGGGTGATGTACAGAAGTCCCACCGTCGCCCACCACATGCTCCAGTAGGGGTTCGAAAGGCTAACCAGGATTCCGGCGGTTACCGGGTGCATACCCCTTCGGACCTTTGTTCCCGGACCGGACAGGTCCGCCAGCTCGCCCCCCAAATCAAGGGCAACCCTCCCCCTCAGGGCGTCCCTGGTCATCCCCCAGCCGAGGTACAATAAAAAAAGCCCGCCGATGATCCCGATGGCGGTCCTTACCTCTTCCCCGGACAGCACCGCGGCCAGCCCGATCACCAGGAGGACCACCAGAAGCAGTTCCAGCAGGGCATGGCCCAAAACGATAAGGGGACCGGCCCAAAAGCCCCGCTTCACGCTTTCGCCCACGGTAACCGCCAGCAAAGGACCCGGCATCATCGCCCCGGAAAGGCCGACCAGAAACGCCGTGGTAAAAATCGCTGCAATATCCATGTAAAAACCTCCCATGCCCTTTTTCGCGCCGGCCGGTCAAATTCCTCCCGGTACCCAAAAAAAGCCTTTATCAAACATAAATTTAAATCGATAATTATTATGTCAGGAATATTTATATTAGAAATATTGGAAGTGGTCCCGGGCGCCTCGGGAGCCCGGGCAAATAAACATCCGACCCCGTCCACCGGAGGAAAAATACCGAAAAATACCGGGGCTTCCGGGCCGGAACCGGGTTGAACGAATTGGAAGTGCTGTGCCATGCAGATAGGCAGCCTGCTGCCCCTCCTGATCGAGATTTTCACCCGGCAGGCCGGGCAAAACAAAGTCAACCGGGAGCTTCCCGGGCAGGAAGCGGGGAAGGCCGCCCGGCAGGAGGCCGGAAGGCCGTCCCCGGCGGTTTCGGCGGAAACGGGAAGGACCGGTGGGGAGGAGGTGCAGGCCGCCCGCCTGCCCTCGCCGGGTCACGACCTGCCGGATTTTTTGCCCCTGCCCATTAAGTCCCCTCTCTTCAGCGAGTCCGCCTTTTTTATCAAAAGCCGGCAGGAGAATCAGGCGCCAGAGGGAGAGGACGGCCGGGCCTGGGTATTCATCCGCCTGCGCACGGAAAACCTAGGCTTGATCTGGATTTCCCTGGCCGCCGGAAATCAATCCCTCAAAGTATCCTTTTACACCGAAAGCGAAACCTTTACCGAAACGATCAGGGAAACCCTGCCCGCCCTGGTGGATGAATTGCAAAAGCTGGGCTACCCTTCGGTCAGCGCGGCCGGCATAACCCGGCCGGGCATCAGGGACTGCTCGGACATAGCCCCGGGAAGCAAAGTCCCAGGCACTTACCTGCTTGACCTGGAGGTGTAACAGATGAGCGAAAAACACCGTCCCGAGGAAAAAAGCCCGGACCTGGCAGCCGCCCTGCGCTACCGGGACGGTCAGGACCAGGTCCCGGTGGTGACCGCCGTAGGCAGGGGCGACCTGGCGGCAAAAATAAGGGAAATCGCCGCCCGGGAGAAAATTCCCGTTTACCGGGACAGCGTCCTGGCCCAGGCCCTGGTCAAGATCGGGGCCGGGTTGGAAATCCCCGAGGAACTGTACCAGGCGGTTGCCCACGTGCTGGTGCATGTCGCCCGCCTGGACCGCAGGCTGAGCGGTAGGCCGTAGTTCTCTTGACGTGAAGAGTTATTAAATATATATTTTTATGATATAATAAGTTGATTTTCAAAATATTTTTATTTACGCCGGAATTCTTGGGTAACGGACCGGGGAGGAGTAGCATTTGGCGAAAAAAACAGGGGAAAAGTACCAGGCTATAATCGAAGCCGCCGTCAAGGTTATAGCCGAGTACGGTTACCACAGCGCCCAGGTATCGAAGATAGCCAGGGAAGCGGGAGTCGCCGACGGTACCATTTACCTCTACTTTAAAAACAAAGAGGACGTGCTGATCTCACTGTTCCGGAACAAGATGGGCCAGTTCACCACCCAGGCCCGGAACGAACTAAAGGATATAAAGGACCCCTATGAACTTCTGGCCCGGTTGATTTACATCCACTTTTCCAAGCTGCAGGATGACCGCAACCTTGCCTCCGTCATGCAAATCCAGTTGCGCCAGTCAGAACCCTCCATCCGCAGGGGCATATCGGAAATAATAAGGGACTACTACAATTTTATCGAACAGATTGTCAGGCACGGCATCGAAGAAGGAAGCTTCCGCCGGGACGTGGACCCCAGGGCCGCCCGCAAGGTAATTTTCGGCAGCCTGGACGAGGTGGCCACCTGCTGGGTTCTTTCAAGCCGTAAATACGCCCTCACCGAGATGACCGTCCCGGTCTACTACATTCTGGCCCAGGGCCTGGCCAGGGACGGGAAGGCCCGCCCGTTTCCCCCGGGAGTTTTGCCCGGGGATCCCGGCGGGGGGGACGCCCCTTGCTGATCCCGGCCGGAGACCTGGCCTCGCTGATAGACCACACCCTGTTAAGGCCGGACGCCACTGAAAAAGACATCCTGGGACTGTGCGCCGAGGCGGTCAGATACCGCTTCAAGGCAGTCTGTGTCAATCCCGGCAGGGTGGCCGCGGCCGCCGGTACCCTGGCCGGTACCGGGGTGCTGGTATGCGCCGTGGCAGGCTTCCCCCTGGGCGCATCCACCACCGGGACCAAGGCCGCCGAGGCCGCCGGAGCGGTTAGGGACGGTGCCGGCGAGATTGACCTGGTGATCAACATCGGCCTGCTCAAGGACGGCCGGTACGACCTGGTCCTGCGGGACGTCAGGGCCGTGGTGGAGGCGGTGTCCGCCCTCAGGCCGGAAGTCCCGGTCAAGGCCATCATTGAAACCTGCTACCTGACCGGCGAGGAAAAGAAAACCGCCTCCCTCCTCTGCGAGCAGGCCGGGGCCCGCTTTATCAAGACCAGCACCGGAACGGGGCCCGCCGGAGCCACCGTGGAGGACGTGGATTTAATCAGGAGAACTGTTTCCCCCCGCACCGGAATAAAGGCCTCCGGGGGCATAAAAACACTGGACCAGGCCCTGCGGCTGATCGGGGCCGGGGCCACCAGGATCGGGACCAGCTCCGGGGTCAAAATCATGAAGGAACTTCTGGGTCCGGACAAATAGAGGCGGCATCTCCCGGTGCCGCCTCCCGCATTATGAATTCCCCAGGAAAGCCTTCCGGCACATTCCCCGGCCGTCCGTCAACTGGCCCGGTCCGAATCGCCGGCGTACTGCTCCCTTAGTTTTATCTTCAGCACCTTGCCCGAGGCATTCCGGGGAAGAATGTCGGTGAACTTGAATATCCTCGGCACCTTGTAGTCGGCCAGCTTCTTCATGCAGAAGCTCCTTATATCCTCGGCGGACAGGCTTACGCCGGGCTTGGGGCAGATCACGGCGGTCACCGTCTCGCCCCAGACGGGGTTGGGAGTGCCGATGACGGCCGCCTCCAGCACCCCGGGATACTCGTAGAGCACCTGCTCCACCTCGGTGGAGTACACGTTCTCGCCCCCGGTGATAATCATGTCCTTCTTCCGGTCCACCAGTGTAATGTAGCCCTCCTCGTCGATGATGGCCAGGTCGCCGGTGTACAGCCAGCCGTCCTTGATGGTCTCAGCCGTGGCCTCGGGGTTGCGGTAATAGCACTTCATGACGGTCTCGCCCCGGATGATGAATTCCCCCACCTGGCCGGGCCTGACGTCGTTGCCGTCGTTGTCCACCACCCGGGCCTCGGTGTTGACGATGGCCTTGCCCCCGGCGCCAAGCTTCCTCAGCTGGTCCTCGGGCTCCAGCAGGATGCCCCCCGGCCCTCCTTCGGTGAGGCCGCAGAGGTTGAAAAACTGGTCGTTCTTCAGCCTCTCCATGGCCTGCCTGACCAGTTCCGGAGCCATGGGGGCGGCCCCGTAACCCCACCTCTTCACCGACGACAGGTCGTACTTGTCAAGGTCCGGAACCTGCAGCATAAAGTTATACATGGTGGGCACGCCGAAGAAAAATGAAATCTTCTCGTCCTGGAGGGTCTGAAGGACCTTCTGGGGGATGAAGGCCTTGTGCACCACATGAGTGGCCCCCACATAGGTGCCCGACACCAGGAACAGGTTCAGCTCGGCCGAATGGAAGAGCGGGGCCACGTGCAGCAGCCGGGACTTGGGATTGATGCCCATGAACACGCAGGCGTTGAACCCCACGTGGATAATCCTGTGGTGGTCAAAGAGGGCCCCCTTCGGCCTGCCGGTGGTACCCGAGGTGTACAGGATCTCGCAGTCGTCCCACTCGTCCACCTTCACGTCCGGGTCGCCGTCGGGCTTCCCCTCCACCACCTCGTCCCATTCCAGGATTTCGCCCTCCGGGACCTTGTCGGCGGCCTGGATATAGTACCAAACCCCGGGCAGGCCGCCCCTTATCTCCTGGACCAGGGGGCGGTATTCCGGGTCAAAGATCATTACCACGCTTTCCGAGTGATCGAGGACGTACTGCGCCTCCGGCGGCGCCAGCCTGTAGTTCATGGGCACCGCCACTCCGCCGGCCTTCATGATGGCGAAAAAGGCGATGCAGAACCGGTCGGAGTTTTGCATCATCAGGGCTACCTTATCGCCCTTCTTAACGCCCATTTCCATCAGGACATGGGCCATGCGGTTGGCCTCGGCGTTGAACTCCCTGTAACTGTACCTCTTTTCTTCGTAAACCAGGGCTTCTTTTTCGGGGTGTCTCCTGGAGTTGAGGGCCAGTACTCCACCAAGATCCATGATTAAAACCTCCTAAAAATTATGTTGAATTTACCCCGTCCAACTTTACGACTCCATTTGATTCATATTGATTATCCCCCGATAAAAAATCTCCTCCTTGAATTTTTGGATTTTTGTGAAATTTTAATTTGCCTGCGGGCCAGGATCGTACAGACCGGAATCGAGGCAGTGTATATTTTTAGTAGGTGTCTGGAGGGGCA
>DYET01000163.1 GCA_020725625.1 Desulfovirgula sp.
CGCAATTACTCCATAGGCGACGTGGTGGCCAGGTACCTGACCATGAACGGCTACAACGTGCTGCACCCCATGGGCTGGGATGCCTTCGGCCTTCCGGCCGAGAACGCCGCCATCTTGCACGGGAATGTACACCCGGCGGTGTGGACCAACGAAAACATAAACACCATGCGGTCCCAGCTCAAGCAACTGGGCATCAGCTACGACTGGAGCCGGGAAATTTCCACCTGCCACCCGGGTTACTACCGCTGGACCCAGTGGCTGTTCCTCCAGCTTTACAAGCACGGCCTGGCCTACAAGAAAAAGGCCGCCGTCAACTGGTGCCCCTCTTGCGCCACGGTGCTGGCCAACGAGCAGGTCAAGGAAGGGACCTGCGAGCGCTGCAAGACCGGAGTGGAGAAAAGGGAGCTGGACCAGTGGTTTTTCAGGATAACTGCATACGCGGACAGGCTGTTGGAAGATTTAAAGCTGCTCGAGGGCTGGCCCGAAAAGGTCAAGATTATGCAGGAAAACTGGATCGGGCGCAGCGAGGGGGCGGAAATCGGCTTTTCCGTGGAAGGGACCGGTGACACCATAACGGTGTTCACCACCAGGCCGGACACAATTTTCGGGGTCACCTACATGGTGCTGGCCCCGGAGCACCCGCTGGTGGAGAAGCTCATCCAGGGCAGGCCCCAGGCCGGGGAAATCAGGGAATTCATAAAGAAAGTAAGAAGCATGAGCGAGATTGACCGGACCTCCACCGAGGCCGAGAAGATCGGGCACTTTACCGGGGCGTACTGCGTCAACCCGCTGAACGGGGAAAGGGTGCCCATCCTGGTGGCCAACTACGTGCTGCTGGAGTACGGCACCGGCTGCGTGATGGGGGTTCCGGCCCACGACCAGCGCGATTTTGAGTTTGCCCGGAAATACAACCTGCCCATCAGGGTGGTGATCCAGCCCGAGGGTCCGCCCCTGGACCCGGAAACCATGACCGAGGCCTACACCGGCGAGGGCGTCATGGTCAACTCCGGAATGTTCAACGGGCTGCCCAGCCCGGAAGGGATAAAGGCGGTCACCCGGTACTGTGAGGAAAAGGGCATAGGCAAAGGCGTGGTCAATTTCAGGCTCAGGGACTGGCTTATTTCCCGCCAGCGCTACTGGGGCGCCCCCATCCCCATGATTTACTGCGATCAGTGCGGTATCGTGCCGGTTCCCGAAAAGGACCTCCCGGTGGAGTTGCCCATGAACGTGGAGTTCAAGCCCACCGGACAGTCGCCTTTGGCCGAGTGCCCGGAGTTCGTCAACACCATCTGCCCGCAGTGCGGAGAGGCGGCCCGCAGGGAAACCGACACCATGGACACATTCATGTGTTCTTCCTTCTATTACTACCGGTACACCAGCCCCCGGAACACAGACCGGGTATGGGGAGAGCACGAGATCAACTACTGGCTGCCCGTGGACCAGTATATCGGCGGGGTGGAGCACGCCATTCTGCATTTGCTCTATTCCAGGTTTTTCACCAAGTTCCTTTACGACATCAAGCTGGTTCCCAACATCGAGCCCTTCACCAACCTCCTGACCCAGGGCATGGTGCTCAAGGACGGGGCCAAGATGTCCAAGTCGAAGGGGAACGTGGTCAGCCCCGAGGATATCGTGGCCAAGTACGGTGCGGACACCGCCAGGCTTTTCATACTTTTCGCCGCCCCGCCGGAGCGCGACCTGGAGTGGAGCGACCAGGGGGTTGAGGGCTGCTTCCGGTTCCTGAACAGGGTGTGGAGGCTGGTGGCACCCATGGCGGGCAGGCTGAACGGCAGCGCGCCGCCGGAAACCGCCGGGCTGGTAGGGGTGAACCGGGAGATGCACCGCCTCACCCATGTCACCATTAAGAGGGTCACCGAGGACGTGGGCAAAAGGTTCAACTTTAACACCGCCGTCAGCGCCATCATGGAACTGGTGAACGGCCTTTACCAATACCGGGAGGTGCCAGAAACCGACCGGGACCCGGCCGTGCTGAACGAGGCCGTGGAGTCGCTGCTGATCCTCTTGGCGCCCTTTGCCCCGCACATCACCGAGGAACTCTGGCACGGCATCGGGCGCAAGGAGAGCATTCACCTGCAGCCCTGGCCCGTGTACAGGCCGGAGGCCGTGGCTGAGGACGAGGTGGAAATAGTGGTCCAGGTAAACGGCAGGATCAAGGAAAGGATACTGGTTCCGGCCAGCCTTACGCCGGAGGAAATGAAGGACCTGGTGATTTCCCGGCCCAGCGTGCGGAAGCTTACCGAGGGCCGGCAGGTGCTGAAGGTAATCCCGGTGCCGGGCAAGCTGGTCAATATAGTGATGAGATAAGTAAAAATCCCGACTCCCCGGACAGGCAAGGAGGCGGGATTTTTTGCGGGGGCGGGGGAAATTGAAATACTTGCTGGCGAGGCGGGGCGACATTCCCCTGGTCATATCGGTCCCCCACGGGGGCCGGGAGGAGCCGGAGAGAATGGCTTTCCGCCGTTCGGGAAACAGGCGGGCGGACATCTATACCATGGAATTGGCGGGTGACCTGTTTTCCTCGCTGGAGTCGGTCTGGGGGCGGCCTTACCTGGCGGCCGGGCTGATCCGCCGGAGCATCATCGACTACAACCGCCCGCTGGAAGAGGCCTACGAGGACCCCGGGGCGGCCCCCCACTACCGTGATTTTCACCACGCCCTGGAGGAATCGGTGGCGGAGTGCCTTAAAAAACTTGGGGTGTGCCTGCTGCTGGACATTCACGGCAGCCGGGGGACAGGGTCCGGCGATCCCCACGTAATTCTGGGCACCTGCAGGTATGTAAGCATGCCTCCCGGAGCGGTCCGGCTGTTGACGGACCTGATGGCCGGCGAAGGCTGGCGGGTCAGGCACGACACCGAGGGGCCCTACAGGGGTGGGTTCATCATCAGGCGCTACGCCGGCGATGGCGTGCTGGGGGTGCAGCTTGAGATCAGCAGGGAAGTGCGCCTGGGGACTGATTTGAGGGCAGAATTCGCCTCGTCACTGGCCCGGTCGCTGTCCGCCTTCGGCAGCCGGTTTTCAGCCGCCGGCCCGAATTGTGAAACTTTCTCCGGCTTTATCAGCCGCACCGGTCCCCGTGTGAAACCCCCGGCTGTGTAAAATGAAGCGGGAGACATCCGGCTTGACAGGGGGCCGGGCTTTCATTAAAATCATTGTGTCAAGTATTTTTCCTTGGCAGGGCGGGGATTGTCTCTGATCGAAAAGCATACCGAGATCAACCTGCTTTACGACTTTTACGGGCAGCTGCTAACCGAAAGGCAGAGGAAGCTTGTCGAGCTGTACTACTGCCACGACCTGTCCCTGGGAGAAATCTCGGAGCAGTTCGGGGTGAGCAGGCAGTCCGTTTACGATACCCTGAAGCGGTCCGAGCAGACTCTTTATAGGTTTGAGGAAAAGCTGGGGCTGGTGGGAAAGTCCCTGATCAAGAGGGACCAGCTGGCCAGGGCACTGCAACACCTGGACGGCGGCAGCGAGTCGGACATCCGGAACGCAAAGCGGATTCTGTCCCAGTTGATCCAAGCGGAAGAAAATTAGGGGGTGTAGGTGTGGTATTCGCGGGGCTGTCTGAAAAGCTCCAGGAGGCCTTCCGCAAGTTGAAGGGAAAGGGCCGCCTGACCGAGGCCGACGTGGACGAGGCGCTGAGGGAGGTCAGGCGTGCGCTCCTTGACGCCGACGTTAATTTCAAGGTGGTCAAGGACTTTCAGGCCAAGGTCAAGGAAAGGGCCGTGGGCCAGGATGTTTTGACCAGCCTTACACCGGCACAGCAGGTTATAAAAATTGTTCACGATGAACTCACCGCCCTCATGGGCGGAACCCAGAGCAAGATCAACCTCGCCTCCAAGCCGCCCACCCTGGTTATGATGGTGGGCCTGCACGGGGCCGGAAAGACCACCACCACGGCCAAGCTGGCCAGCCTGATGAGAAAGCAGGGCCGCCGGCCGCTGCTGGTGGCCGCCGACATATACCGGCCCGCGGCCATCAAGCAGTTGCAGGTGCTGGGCCAGCAGCTGGATATGCCGGTGTTCACCATGGGCGACGGCACCAGCCCGGTGGATATTGTCAGGGCCGCCCGGGAGTACGCTGTCTCCAATGACCGGGACATGGTCATAATAGATACTGCGGGTCGGCTGCACGTGGACGAAGAGCTGATGGCCGAGCTGGAAGCCATCAAGAGGGCCGTGCGTCCCCATGAGATATTGCTGGTGGTGGACGCCATGACCGGCCAGGTGGCGGTGGAGGTGGCCGAATCCTTTAACGGCAGGCTGGGGCTGGACGGAGTGGTCCTCACC
>DYET01000164.1 GCA_020725625.1 Desulfovirgula sp.
CCCCGGACAAGTTCCCGGGGCTGGGGGTGATGGCGGAAAAGGCCCTTTACTCCACCGTGGAGTTCATGGCCAACATGGTTTTTTCAATCACCAAGACACTGGTCAGGACCTCCAACAACATCATGGTTCTGGCCTTTAACACCAGCATCGTCGCGGGTATGGTGGGCTGGGTCTCCGAAGGGATGGCGGAGATATTTTCTCCCGGCGGCGACCTGACCCAGGTTCTGCTTGCCATCGGCCTGATTATTCTCCTGGTTTTCGGCATCTTCAATATCCTGAAAGGTCAGGCCATGCCCGCCCTGACTTCCCTGCTGGTGGCTGTTCTGGCCGTCGGCGGCGCCTTTTTCTTCACCGCCAACGCCCGGCAGATTATCAGCAGCACCGCCGGGGCCACGGACTCCCTGGCCGGTGTCTTCCTGGCCACCACCGGGAGGTACACCTCCGCCGGCCGGAAGGTGAATGTCGACGACCCCGTGGGCAGGGGACTGGTGGCCGCGGGGCAGACGACCTGGCGGCTGATCGTGGCCAATCCCTGGGCGCTGGCCCAGTTCGGCACATTTGACGAGGGAAGGCTGAGGCTCACCCAGGGGGAATACGACGTGCTCGACAGGAGCGTGTTTCCGAAGGAAAGCCAGGGCAAGATCCGGCCGGGCATGCGCCTGGACGCCCTCGTGCTCGGATCCGTCGGGGAGGGCCGGGATGCGGTTGCCGAGGCCCTGGCCAGGCCGAACAAAAAATACCTTTGGGTGGTTGACGGAAGAGACATCGACCACGGCAGCCACGACGGCACGATGGTGGGGTTCTCACCGGAAAGCGCCATACAGCACCTCAAAACGGCGATCTTTACCCTGCTGCCGGCCACGGGCTTCGCCCTGCTGGCCGCCCTGGTGGGCCTGTCCATAGTCATCTGCCAGGTGGTTTTAGCCCCGCTCCTGCTGTTCCTTCCACTGCCGCTCTTCGCCATGATGGTGCCTGGCGCCGGCTGGGCCTTTGCCGCCAGGTACTTCCGCACCCTGCTGGGTTTTTTCCTGGTAAAGCTGGTGTACGGGCTTTACCTGTCGCTGGTGCTGGTTACAGGTACGGCCTTCTCCGGCGCCCTGATCAATGGCAACCTGGGAGCGGCGATGGTGGTCCTGGCTGTCATTTTTTTTGCCGCGGCCGTTTACCGGAAGAAGTTCCTTAACTTTGCGCTGGAGTCGGTTCAGAAAGGCGCCCTGATTAATCACAATAAAGTTTCGCTGGACAGGATTATGGCGGCTAATGCCGTACTGGCCCGGAAGCTGGGCCTTACCGATATATTCTCCGACTGGGTGTTTTCCGGGAGAGGGAGGGGAGGTGGGCCGGGGCGGCAGCCCTCTCCCGGAGGTGATGGAGGAACTGAAACGGTGGGCCGGGGGCCGGAGAGCTTCGGCGGTAGGTCCGGGACAGATGGCGGCCGTGCGGGGGGTGGCGAACAGGAAGCCCGGCGTGACAAGGTCTGGGAAGGCCGCCCGCCAAGGGATTACCCCTTTAAAAGACTCCCGGCGGGGAGGGATGAGAGCTCAGGGGGGACCGGTTCCGGTGACGGCGTCAATCCTCCGGGCGGAAGAGGGGACGGCGGTTTGTTGGATATTGGATGGGGGACACCGGGCGGTCGGGGCCAAGGCGCTGCTGCAACCGGTGGTCCTGTGAAGGTGAAGGGCGCTGTATCAGACATCCCCGCTGAGGGGAAAGCCGGGCCCGCGGCTATGAAAACTGTCGAACTTCCCGGTGTAACAACTTTTATCGAGGGTGGGGCAGAAAGTGTTTCAGGGTCTTCCGGATCCGTTGTGGCCACTCCGCCCCGTGCGGGTGTACCCGACAGGCCGGTGAAGGATGCCGGCAGATTGGCTATCACGGCCCCGCCAGACGGATCCGGTGGTATTCATGAGGAACGTAACCGGCCAGTACCTGCCCCGGCGGATGCGGGCACAGGTGTCGTCCCGGGTGCGGAAAGGGCTGCAAGTTCAGCTAGAGGCAGATCGCCGGGGGGAAAACTTGAAAACCCAACTGAACCGGCGGGACTATACCGGAAGGCTGCTGCCCCCGAAAGGGCATCATCCGGTTTTAACAGTGGAACAGATGTCTTCCGGGATGTGTCCGGCCGGCCGGAAAAATTTCACCCTGCCAAAGAAATGCCGCGGAACCTTCACCAACTGCCGGAACGCGGTAAAGACAGAAGGCTGCTCTACGCGCCCCGCTCACGTTTATTCAAAAGATAGGGCCAGTGAATATACGAATGGTGATTTCAGGGAGTAAATCTTATGAACCCTCAGGTAATTGTGACAGGCGCAAGGATGGGCGCTAAAATCTGGTGGCTCGCCTCCTCCGGCAAGGAAAGAGACAATTTTGCCCTCAAGATCGAGCATCTGTTACTTATTGCCGCCGGTCTGCTGCTTGTGGTGCTAGTATCATGTTTTTTGATGTTTTCATTCGTGGTCGGCGGGCTGGGCGGCAGCGGGAATTCCGGTTTTCGCTCCGGTCCCCCCACCGCTTTCGCCGTGGCGGACCTACCGGCACAACACCTGCCCGTTTTTCTAAGGGCGCAGGACAGGTACGGAGTATCCTGGGCTGTCCTGGCGGCCATCTGGAAGGTGGAGTCCCGGCCCGAACCGGGCACACCCGAAACCGGCGCTGTCGGGTTCATGCGGTTGAGGCCTTCCGTTTTTGATCAATACAGGCAGGACGGGGACAACGACGGCATCTGTGATCCAAACAACCCCTGGGACGCCGTTTTTACTACGGCCAACATGCTGAGGGCAAACGGTTATGCCGGGGACCCGCGGAAGGCCGTCTTCAGTTACAATCACGCGGACTGGTACGTGAACAGGGTCATGGATGTAGCCTCCCAGTACTCCTCCACCATGTTGCCGGCGGGAAATGGTATTTGGCCCCTGCCGTCCCGGTACGTGCAGGTATTGTCCGGCTACGGGACCCGCATGCACCCTTTTCTGAATCAATATCATTTTCATGACGGGATAGACATACCGGCCCCGGAAGGTACACCGGTATTCGCCGTACAGAACGGAAGGGTGGACTGGGACCGGCAGAAAGGCGGGTACGGGCTGTGCGTGGTATTAGACCACAGTGACTACCGGACGCTTTACGCCCATCTATCCGGCATAGCGGTACGGAGCGGGGAGGAGGTCGAAGCCGGCCAGACCATCGGCTACGTGGGATCTACCGGCCTGTCCACCGGCCCCCACCTGCATTTTTCGGTTTACGTCAACGGGCAGCCCTGTAACCCCGAGGAGTGGCTGGCGGCCCCGTCGGGAAACGGTTAAGCGGAGGTGACTGCGAATGTTAAAAGTCATTGCGGTAATTGCATCTGTTCCCGGTGCCGGATCCACCTTTGTGGCGTCGAACATCGCCGCCTGGCTTGCGGCCCGGGACGTGAAAACCCTGCTGATAGATTTCAGCTCCCGGGGCGTGTTGGGGGCGCTGTTTCTGGACGAGGCGGCCCGGGAGGCTGTTTTCCCCACCGCGGCCACCTGGCGCGAATTTCGTACCGGCTCATTGCTTTCCACTGAATACGGCCTGGCCGTACTGCCGGGACCGTCGCGGGGTGACGGGATGATTGACAGGATTTCCACCGTCCGGCCTGGTGAGATTATAGAACACTTTTCATCATTCGATGCGGTGGTCGTCGATGCCGGGGAAATATACCTTTCCCACGTCCGGGACGCCGTAGCCGCGTCGGATGTTACCCTGCTGATAGCCGAACCCACCCGGAGGTGCCTGCAGTCCGTTACCGACATACAGAAGGGCGAGTTAAACAAAATCTCCAA
>DYET01000165.1 GCA_020725625.1 Desulfovirgula sp.
ACCGAGCACATGTTCATGGCCCAGGACAGGCTGCCCATTGTTCAGCAGATGATCCTGGCCGCCAACTCCGCCGAGAGGAGCAGTGCCCTGGACAAGCTGCTGCCCATGCAGCGGGGTGATTTTTACGGCATCCTCAAGGCCATGGAGGGGCTGCCGGTGACCATCAGGCTCCTGGACCCGCCCCTCCACGAATTTTTGCCGGACGCAGAGGAGCTGGCGGTGGAAATCACCCGGCTCCGGCTTACCGGGGGCAGCCCCGGGGAACTGTCGGAAAAGGAGGAGCTATTGCGGAAGGTAAGGTCCCTCTCGGAGTTCAACCCCATGCTGGGCCACCGGGGCTGCCGGCTGGGCATCACCTTCCCGGAAGTGTATAAAATGCAGGCCAGAGCGGTTTTTGAAGCCGCCGCCATGCTGGTCGGGGAAGGCTTTAAGGTCATCCCCGAGGTGGAAATCCCCCTGGTGATCGATGTCAACGAGTTTGCTTATCTGAAGGAAATGGTGGTCCGGGTGGCCGCCGAAGTGATGAAGGAAACCGGCATTTCCTTTGAATACACGGTGGGAACGATGATCGAGGTGCCCAGGGCGGCCCTGTTGGCCGATGAGGTGGCCGGGGAAGCGGAATTTTTCTCCTTCGGAACAAACGACCTCACCCAGACCACCCTGGGATTTTCCAGGGACGATGCCGAAGGAAAATTCATGGCCGACTACCTGGGCAAAAAGATACTGGATGAAAACCCCTTTATGGTTCTTGACCGCAAGGGAGTGGGCAAGCTGATGAAAATGGCCGTTGAACTGGGAAGAAAAAGCAGGCCGGACTTGCTCATCGGCATCTGCGGCGAACACGGCGGAGAGCCCAATTCCATCGAATTCTGCCATCAAATCGGGCTTGATTACGTCAGCTGCTCCCCCTTCCGGGTGCCCATCGCCAGGCTGGCGGCGGCCCGGGCAAAGATTTTAAACGGTTAGGCAGCGCATGTGGATACTATCCTGCTAATAGCTCATACTGAGGACTTTAGAGTTGGAATTGATCATTTTGAACCCCCCGGCAGCGGAGGGTTTTTCTTTTTGCATATATTTGCATACAGAAAAAAGTTAGACGACAGGAAAATACAAATAACAAGAAGAAAAAGTATAATAGGTCGTTTCCATTGTTGAGAATATGTTCCAATACTTAAAGCTTTGCTGTGCCAGTGACGATTAATATGTCTGAAGGATCGTTCACTCTCACCGTTGAAGGAAAAGGAGAGTAACCCGATGAAAGAAATGGCGGCTTTGATTTCCGGTCCGGAGGCGGCGGAGCTGATTCTGGAGTCCATTCCCAGGCCGGTTATTATGGTCAGCAAGGACAGCACCATTTTATATATAAACAAGTCCATGGAAAAGTTCCTGAACATAAATCGCACCGTAATACTGGGCAAACCCCTGTTGCAGGCGCTGTATAAAGGGCAGGCTTACAAAAGGCAGGGCGGATACCGAAGTCCCCTCATGGAGACGCTTCTTACCGGGCGTGAGTTCTCAAACCAGCTGATGGAGATTAAAACCATATACAACGTAGCCCCCAGGCTGCTGCAGGTGACCACCTTTTTGATCAAGGAAGACAACGGAAAAATCAGGGGGGCGTGCGCCCTTTTATCCAGTCATACCCCCGACGGCCGGGCTATGAACTTCCCCGCCCCCTCGGAACAGTTTGAAACCATTTATGCCTTTGCCGAGGCCATCGGCGCCAGGGACGGCTATACCATGGGCCACTCCGAGAAGGTGGCCGAGTATTCCAGGCTGATTGCCGAGAAAATGGAGTTGGATGCCAAAACCGTCGATCTGGCCTATCTCTCCGGAGTAGTACATGATATCGGAAAAATCGGCATATCGGAAGAGGTCCTGAATAAAAAGGGCCCCCTGAGCAGCGAGGAGTACAAGCAGATCATGGGCCACTCGCAGATGGGGGCCAGCATCCTCTCCCACATCAGCTGGCTTAATGACCTGGTGCCCATAATTGAAGCCCATCATGAAAGATATGACGGAACAGGCTACCCTTTGGGGCTCAAAGGTGAGGAGATTCCCCTGCTTAGCAGGATACTGGCTGTGGCTGACGCCTTTGACGCCATGACTTCGGATCGAAGCTACCGGAAAGCGTATCCTTTGGAAAAAGCAATTGAAGAGCTCAAGCACAATTCCGGGACACAGTTTGATCCGGCCATAGTAAAAGTTTTTCTGGAAATGCTCAAGGAATATGTCTGATGCGGGTGGTGGCTTATGGCAAGGGGGTTGCGCTTGTTCTGGGCGGTAAATCTGCCTGAGGAGTTGAAGAAAACACTGAGCAAAGTCCAGGATCGGCTAAAAACAGCCGGTGCCGATGCCAGGTGGGTCGAACCCCGAAACCTTCATGTCACGGTAAAATTCCTGGGCGACACAGACTTTGCCCTGGTGGGCAAAATCGTTGACGCGGCGGTCGGCGGCCTGAAAGGGTGCCTGCCCTTCAGGCTGGAGGTGGGCGGTCTGGGCTTTTTTCCCCGGCCCTCCAGCCCCAGGGTGCTGTGGGCAGGCCTGCGAGGGGAGGTGGATGCCCTTGGAGAGGTGGCCGGGAGGATGGAAGAAGCCATGCTGGGTTGCGGATTTCCCCCCGAAGGCAGGAAATTTTCTCCCCACCTGACCTTGGCCAGGATAAAATCCCCCAGGGGTGCGGCGGACCTGGCAAAAATCGCGGAGGCGGAGAGTTCCGGGGCTGAATGCCTCGGAAGTTTTGAAGTTTCCTCGGTGGACCTGATGCGGAGTGACCTGACGCCCCGGGGGCCGGTATACACCCTGCTGGCCTCGGTAAGGGTGGGCAGGACTTAAATTGGCAAATTTATTGAAGGTTTTTTTTCGGTTACGAAGAATTTAACAATAGCCGGCCGCCTTGTTTCCGGAGTTGATCCTTTTGCCCAGGGCCGATTTTGAACCGGCATAAATGTTTTTCGCAGGCATAAGATACACTGGGAGGTTGATTTGTTATCCCTGAAGAGAGGTCTTGTTTATGTTTTTTTTGGTTTTGAATGGAAGCCCCAATAAGGAAGGCAATACCGCAGTCCTGCTTAAGGAAGCGTGCCGTGTCCTGGAGTCGCTGGGGTCCGAAGCGGTGCTTGTCCAGGTGTCCGAGGTAATGGCCGGTGTGAAGCAGCCTTTCTGCCTGGCCTGTTCAAATCCCTGCAACGGCCGCTGCTATGCCGGGACCGTACTGGAGGAGGTGTACAACCTTCTGGCCAGGGCCGACGGGGTAATTATCGGCAGCCCGGTTTATTTCTGCACCGTTTCCGGGCAGATGAAGGCCTTTTGGGACAAGAGCAGGCGGCTGCGCAACAACAAGGATCTTTTAAACACGGTGGGGGGAGCGGTGGCGGTGGGTGCGGCCCGCTTCGGAGGTCAGGAAACAACCCTGCGGGCGCTTCACGACATCATGCTTTGCCACGGGATGACGGTGGTTGGCGATGGCTTCCACGACTCGGACTGCGGGCACCACGGGGGGTGCGCTCAAAAACCGGCAGCGGAGGACGCGGCGGCCCTCATGCGGGTGGCCGTACTGGCCCGGAGGGTGCACGAGGTGGCCCTGGCAACCCGCCAAATCAGGGCCGTCCGGAAACAAGCCGGATGACTGCCGACTGTCTTCCCCGGTATCCTATGTCCAGGCCTGCCGGGGATGATTTTTTAGGGAAGGATGGGAAAATGAATCTTCGGCTGTCCTATGAAAACATGGAGCGGAAGTTCCTGTCGTCCTTCGCCTGCTTGAGCGAATCCTCCCGGGGCCGCCTCTACCCCGAAGAGCAGTGCAGCGTCAGGACTGTTTTTCAGCGCGACCGGGACAGGATTATCCATTCCAAGAGCTTCCGGCGACTCAAGCATAAGACCCAGGTCTTCATCATACCCGAGGGTGACCACTTCAGGACCAGGCTCACTCATACCCTGGAGGTTGCCCAGATTTCGAGGACGGTGGCCAGGGCCCTGCGCCTCAACGAAGACCTGACCGAGGCCATAGCCCTGGGCCACGACCTGGGGCACACTCCCTTCGGGCACACCGGAGAGGCCGCCCTCAATGAAGTGTTTCCTCCGGGGTTCCGTCACAACGAGCAGAGCCTGCGGCTGGTCGACGAGCTCGAGGGGTGGAGCGGGCTCAACCTGACCCTGGAGGTGCGGGACGGGATACTGAACCATACCGGCAGCCGGGACCCCTTTACTCTGGAAGGGCAGATAGTAAAAATCTGCGACCGGATAGCTTATATCAACCACGACATCGACGATGCCCTCCGGGGCGGCGTCTTGAGGGAAGAGGACCTTCCTGCTGAATGCCTCGAGGTGCTCGGCTTCTCCCACCGGGAGAGAATCAACAACATGGTCCTGGACCTGATCAACAACAGCATGGGGAAGCCTTCCATATCCCTGAGCGCCCCGGTGCAGAGGGCCACCGACGGCCTGCGCGGCTTCATGTTTCAAAAGGTCTATGTGGGTTCCGAAGCCAAGAGGGAGGAATTGAAAGCAAGGCACGTGGTGAAGTTCCTGTACCAGTACATGGCGGAAAATCCCCGGGCCATGCCCCAGGAGTACCTCAAGAAGGTGGATGCATACGGTCCCGAGAGGGTCGCCTGCGACTACATAGCCGGAATGACCGACCGGTACGCCATCAGCCAGTTTACCAGGCTGTTCGTCCCCAGGGCTTTTACCATAGAAGACGGGGGCCCGTAAAAGTACTTCCGGCAGGATAATTAATACTGACAGCGAATAATTTTTATAAATATAATTTGTACAGAATAATATTTCCGGAAGGAAATATTCATTAATTGTAGAAATTTCTTTTATCATAGCGCCGTTTCACGCCGGCGGTGATTTTTTCGTGGCCTTGATACCCCCGGACGTCCTCGAGGAAGTCCGAATACAAACCGATATCGTCAACCTGATCAGCGAGTACGTCAGGTTGGAAAAAAGAGGCCGCAACTATGTCGGAATTTGCCCTTTTCATCAGGAGCGGGATCCCTCCTTTTCGGTAAGCCCGGAAAAGCAGATCTTTTACTGCTTCGGCTGCCGAACCGGGGGCAACGCCATAAAGTTCCTGATGCTGGTGGAGAACCTGACCTTTGTGGAATCGGTTCGGAGGCTTGCCGGGCGGGCCGGTATTTATTTTCCGGACCTGGAGAAATCACGGGACGATAAAAGGGCCGCCCGGGAGGAGAGGGCCTGGAAGGCCAATGAACTGGCCAGGGAATTTTACCACCGCTGCCTGCTGAACAGCCCGGAAGCCGCTCCGGCCAGGGAATACCTAAACGGCAGGGGACTTTCCGGGGAAATCCTGGAGGCCTTTAAAATAGGGTACGCCCCCGCAGCCTGGGGTTCGCTGGTGTCTCACCTGGCCGGTCTCGGGTTCCGGCCGGAAGAACTGGTGGATTTCGGGCTGGCCGTCGGGGATAGAAAAAGGACTTACGACCGGTTTCGGGGCCGCATAATCTTTCCGGTGACCAACCCGCAGGGCATAGTGGTGGCGTTCGGGGGCCGGGTTCTGGAGGCCGACCCAAACTGGAAAAGTCAGCCCAAGTATTTAAACACCCCGGAAACCCCGTTTTTCAATAAAAGCAAGGTTTTGTTCGGCCTCGACCTGGCCAGGAAGGCCATCAGGGAAAGCGGGTACGCGGTAATCATGGAGGGGTACATGGATGTGGTCACCGCCCATCAGTTCGGCATCCGAAACACCGTGGCCTCCATGGGCACCAGCCTGACTTCCGACCAGGGAAAGATTTTGTGCAGGTACACCCGGAACGTTTACATTGCCTATGACGCCGACAGCGCCGGGGTGAAGGCCGCCGCCAGGGGCCTGGACATCTTGCAGGAAACCGGCTGCCGGTTGAAGGTAATCAGCATGCCGGAGGGGTCCGACCCCGACGACTTCATCAGAAGGCACGGGACCGAAGGTTGGCGGAAAGTACTTGCCGGGGCGGAATCCCTTCTGGAATACAAGCTGAGGATTGCCTTAAGAGACAAAGGCGATCCCTCGAAAATCCTGGGGGATTTGCTGCCGAACCTGGCGGCCATAAAAAGCGAGATTGAACTGGAAGAAGGAGTGAAACTGGTGGCTTCCAGGCTGAACACCAGCTGGGAGTCCGTAAAAAGCGAAATCAGAAGATATAGGGCAGATCAGCGAAAAATTTGGGTAAAACCGGATAAAATTGCTAAAAATAAGTATAATATAATACAAAGTGACAAACCGAAGGATGCCGTTTCGGGGGCTGAACTGGGCATACTCGGAGTCCTGGCGGGAAATCCGGAAAAGATTAGCTATTTCCGGTCGGTCCTGGGGGACGACTTCATTCAGGAACCCCTGTACCGGGAATTGTATCGGGCCATGGCCATCCAGATAGACCGGGGGGAATACGCCCCGGCAAGGCTCCTGAACGAACTGGAGGAGCCGGCCGCCGCCCTGCTGAGCAGGCTGATTATGGAAAGCGCAGCCCCGGCGGACAGATCGGAGAATATCGGTGGTCTCGGGGACCCTGACACAGATAAGGCGGTTGCCGATTATATTAATGTAATCAAAAAAAACCGGCAGGCAAAAAAAAGAATGGTGCTCATGCAGGAGCTTGCCGAGGCCGAAAAGAATAATCATCTTGAACTTGTCAGGGATATATTAAAAAAGATCCAGGAGATATAGCCCTTTATAGACCAGCGGCCCGGGAAAGGGGGAAAGAAAGTGAGCGAACAGTTGAAGGCCGATAGCGTAAAGGACCTTATAGAAAAAGGCAAGAAAAGCGGTGTCCTGACCTACGCCGAAATTATGGACACGTTTCAGGGAAACGATTTGACGCCAGAACAAATCGATGAGATATACGAAAAGCTGAGCGGAATGGGAATCGAGGTAGTTACAGAAGTGACCGACGACATCGAGCCCATCGACGACGGGACACCCCTGGAGGCGCCCGCCGAAGAGGTCGACGTGGACCTGACCATTCCCGAAGGCATCGGCATAGATGACCCGGTGCGCATGTACCTCAAGGAGATTGGCCGGGTGCCGCTGCTTTCCCCTGAGGAAGAGGTTGCCCTGGCCAAGCGCATGGAAAACGGTGACGAAGAGGCCAAGCGGAAGCTGGCCGAGGCCAATTTGCGCCTGGTGGTCAGCATAGCCAAGCGCTACGTGGGCAGGGGCATGCTTTTCCTGGACCTGATCCAGGAAGGGAACTTGGGCCTGATCAAGGCGGTGGAGAAATTCGATTACCGGAAGGGATATAAATTCAGCACCTATGCCACCTGGTGGATACGCCAGGCCATAACCAGGGCCATTGCGGACCAGGCCAGGACCATCCGCATCCCGGTGCACATGGTGGAGACCATAAACAAACTGATCCGGGTATCCCGCCAGCTCCTGCAGGAACTGGGGAGAGAGCCGTCCCCGGAGGAAATCGCCAGGGAGATGAACATAACGGAGGAAAAGGTGAGGGAGATTATGAAGATCGCCCAGGAGCCGGTTTCCCTGGAAACTCCCATCGGCGAGGAAGAGGACTCCCACCTGGGAGACTTTATCGAGGACCACGAGGCCAGGGCTCCGGCCGAGGAGGCCTCCTTCACCCTGCTGCGGGAGCAGCTGGACGAGGTGCTCAAGACGCTGACCGACCGCGAACAGAAGGTGCTGCGCCTGCGGTTCGGCCTGGATGACGGCAGGGCCCGGACCTTGGAAGAGGTGGGGCAAAAGTTCGGGGTGACCAGGGAGCGGATACGACAGATCGAGGCCAAGACCCTGCGCAAGCTGAGGCACCCCAGCCGAAGTAAAAAACTCAAGGATTACCTGGATTAGAGAGACTGCCCCGGCACAATTTGCCTCACGGTTGAGTGTTGACCGGGGCTTTCCTTTTATGTATAATAAATAGTGCACCGTTCCTCGATAGCTCAACGGTAGAGCAACCGGCTGTTAACCGGTAGGTTGCAGGTTCGAATCCTGCTCGGGGAGCCA
>DYET01000166.1 GCA_020725625.1 Desulfovirgula sp.
CTCATTTCTTTATTGCCCCTCCAGACACCTACTAAAAATATACACTGCCTCTGTCCGGTCCTCCCCCTCGCGCACTGCCGGTTTTGATGCGGTCCGGGGTTATTTTACCGGCGGGGCCCGCTTCAGTTTCGCTTGAACCAGCGCAGCGGGTTGAGGTACTTTTTGTACCGGGCAATGATTTCCCGGCCGAGAATGAGGCCGCCGATCCAGAAGGACAGCTCCCCCGCGACGGCAAGCCCGGAAGAAACGGCAATCTTTACCCCGGTGGAAAAGGGAAGAAAGGGGACGAGAAGAATCCCGCCGTAAAGGATGAAGGACAGTACAACCAGTCCCAGTCCGACTTTTTTCAGCCTGCCTGACGGCCTGGCCGGCAAGGGTGCTTCTTTATTCTGGTTATTCAACGGCAGCTTTCCCTTCATGCGGTGCTGGCAGACCTTCCCTGCCGGGCTGAATAACCCGGGGCCGGCCCGGTGCCCGCAAGACCATATCTTTTACGCCCGGCCCGCAGCCCGCCCGGGAACCTTACTCTCCCGTGCCTGGAATTCTTTCCCGTATTATACCACAGGTGTTCGGGCTAAATGCAGTTTTCCGGTACAACCGGCCGCTGCAGGAATAGAAGTCCCGGCTGTAGAAATGTAGATCCCGTAAGACAAATAATTTCCGGGGAAGGCGAAAGAACTATGAAATACCTGGTTTTGCTTGGTGACGGCATGGCTGACTATGGGCGGGAAGAACTGGGCGGGCTGACCCCGCTGAAGTACGCCAGGACACCGAATATGGACAGGCTGGCCTCCACGGGGACTGTCGGGCTGGTGAAGACCGTTCCCGACGGTTTGCCTCCGGGAAGCGACGTGGCCAACCTCAGCGTGCTGGGCTACGATCCCCGGGTTTGTTATACCGGCAGGGCGCCCCTGGAGGCCGTCAGCATGGGTGTCAGGCTGGGCGAAGGCGACGTGGCCTTCCGCTGCAACCTGGTCACCCTGTCGGACGACCCGGTGTACGAGGATAAAACCATGGTGGACTACAGCGCCGGGGAAATCGCCTCGGACCGGGCAGCCGTACTGATCCGCGACCTGGACCGCCTGTTGGGGAATGAGGAGATGAGCTTTTACCCCGGCGTGAGCTACCGCCACCTGATGGTGTGGAGGGGAGGCCCGGAGGACACCGTCCTGACCCCGCCCCACGACATAACGGGGAGAAAGATAGCCGGCTTTCTTCCCGGGGGCAACGGAGGTGACCGGTTGATCTCGGTCATGAAAGAGAGCCACGGCTTTCTCAAGCACCACCCGGCAAACAACCCCCGGGAGGGGGAAAGGCCGGCCAGCTCGGTGTGGTTTTGGGGACAGGGAAAGAGCCCCGGCCTGAAAAAATTCCGGGATCGGTTCGGGCTTTCCGGGGCGGTCATTTCGGCGGTGGACCTGATCAAGGGAATAGGCATCTGCGCCGGGATGGAAGTGGTGGAGGTGGAGGGGGCCACCGGGAACATCCACACCAACTTTTCCGGGAAGGCCGCGGCCGCCCTGGAGGTCCTCGGGCGCGGCGCCGACCTGGTGTACCTGCACGTGGAGGCCCCCGACGAGGCCGGTCACCAGGGGAACACCGAGATCAAGGTGAGGGCCATCGAGGCAATCGACCGCCTGGTGCTGGGCCCTGTCATAGAGGGAATGAAGGAGTTCGGGGAGTTCAGGATCCTGGTCCTCCCCGATCACCCCACGCCCCTGTCGGTGATGACCCACACCGCGGACCCGGTTCCCTTCGTTATCTACGACTCCCGCCGGCCCCGGAACAATGCCGGCGTCACCTACTGCGAGGAAGCGGCAGCCGGGGGAACCTTCATCGAGCGGGGACATGAACTGATGGAATTTTTTATCGGGTCAGGCTATTAACTTTTAACTTATTGCAGTATCCTTAAAATGTTAACCCCCGGCTCCATATTTTCATTAATACTCAATTTTCGGCCCCGTCGGCCAGGCCGAAGGTGTCGTGCAGGGCGCCGACGGCCTCCAGGGCCTGATCGGCCTTGATTATGCACGATATTCTGATTTCGGAGGTGCTGATCATCTCCAGGTTGATGTTTCTCCTGGCCAGGGCTTCGAACATCCTGGCGGCGACGCCGGGATTGGTGGCCATGCCGGCGCCGACGATGGAAACCTTGGCGATCCCGTCGTCCCAGGTGTAACCGGAGAAGCCCACGTCGTCCTTTATTTTTTCCATCACTGTCAGCGCCTTCTGCAGGTCTGTGGTGGCGACGGTGAAGGAGATGTCGTTAATCCCGTTTCGCATGGCGCTTTGAATGATCATGTCGACGTTGATGTGTTCCCCGGCCAGGGCCCTGAACACCTTCCAGGCTATTCCGGGCCTGTCTGGCACGTCGAAGAGCCCGATCCTGGCTACGTTGAGGTCGTGGGCCACGCCCGTCACCACCATCGATTTTTCCATGTCGTTTTCCTCCTTGACAATAGTACCGGGGTTGTGATTAAAGCTGTTTCTTACCTGGAGCTTAATTTTGTAAATCTTTGCCAGTTCGACGGACCTGGGGTGAAGGACCTGGGCGCCCAGGTGGGCCAGTTCCAGCATCTCGTCGTAGGAGATAGTCTCCAGTTTCCTGGCGTTTTTCACCACCCGCGGGTCGGCGGTGTAAACGCCGTCCACGTCGGTGTATATCTCGCACAAATCCGCCCCAAGGGCTATGGCCAGGGCCACCGCGGTGGTGTCGGACCCGCCCCGGCCCAGGGTGGTTATATCTCCCGTTCCGTTGAGCCCCTGGAAACCGGCCACGATGACCACCTTGCCCGCTGCCAGCTCCCCTTTTACCCGGTCGCACTGGATCTCCCTTATCCGGGCCTTGGTGTGCACGCCGTCTGTATAAATGCCGGCCTGGGAGCCGGTCATGGAGATGGCGTCCAGCCCCCGATCCTTCACCGCCATGGCCAAAAGCGCTATGGAGACCTGCTCCCCGGTGGACAGGACCATGTCCATTTCCCTCTCCCCCGGGCTGCTGGTGACGCTTTTAACCAGTTCGATCAGGTGATCGGTGGTGTCTCCCATGGCCGACACAACTACCACCAGGTCGTGTCCTTCGTTTTTCACGCCGGCAATTCTTTCGGCCACCCTTTTAATCCGCTGGGCGTCGCCCACCGAACTGCCTCCGTACTTCTGCACAATCAGCATGTCATTACCCTTCCTTGTTGTATTTGTCTATTTAATTTCAAGGGCCCTGGCTCCGACCGGGGATATGCCGAGGATCATCGACTTGGCGGGAACGCCGTTTTGTCTGAAGGTGTCCCGCATGACCCTGGCGATCAGCTCCATGTTGCCGTCGGAGTATGCAATTATGGCGGGCCCGGCGCCGCTTAAGGTGATTCCCTTGGCCCCGGCCAGCTTGGCGGCGGCGAAGACCTTTTTCATTCCAGGCACCAGGGTCGTCCTGTAGGGCTGGTGAACGCGGTCTTCCATGGCCACCCCGAACTGGTTGATATCGCCGGTATAGAGGGCCGATACCAGAAGGGCGACCCTGCCCAGGTTGAAAATTACGTCGCTCATCGGCACCTGTTGGGGCAGGACCTCCCTGGATGTCCTGGTGAAAAGCGGGAATTCGGGAATGGTCACGGCGGCACGCAAATTTTTAGGCGGGGGTATTTTCAGGCACCTGACCTCGCCGTCGGCGGGCACAGCCACCACGATGCCTCCGATAATCGCAGCGCACACGTTGTCCGGATGCCCCTCCATGCCGTAGGCGAGGTTGATTATGTCCTTCTGGTTCAGGTGGTTGCCCGAGATGATGTTGGCAGCGATCATTCCCCCGACTATGCATGCGGTGCTGCTGCCGAGGCCCCGGGCTACAGGGATGTTGTTGTTCAGCTTGATTTTCAGTCCCGGGGGGCGGTAACCCGCCTGCTTGAAGACCTTCAGGGCGGCCTGGTAGACCAGGTTGTCCTCATTTCTGGGTATGTCGGGGCTTCCTTCACCCTGGACTTCGATTAGCAGTCCTGACGGGGTGACGGACATTTCCACGGAGTTGTAGAGCTGCAGGGCCATCCCCAGACAGTCAAATCCGGGACCAAGGTTTGCTGTTGTGGCCGGCACCTGTACTCGGACCATGGCTATCCCCCTTTAGTCTCCTTCAACCCTGATCAGGCTGCATATTTCCCCCACCGAAGGAAGCTGCCCGATTACGTTCAAGGCTTCCTGCACGTCCCGCTCCCTTACCTTGTGGGTGACCAGGACGATTTCAGCCGTGTTTCCATCGGTGTGCTTCTGCAAAACCGAAGCCAGGCTTACGTTTTTATCCCCCAGGGCGAAGGCTATGGAGGCCAGCACCCCGGGGCGGTCCAGAACCTTAAGACGGACGTAGTACTTGCTCTCTACCCGCCCCATTTTCCTGATGGGCTTTTCCTCGTAGCAGGTGCAGTTTAAGCCGGTTATGTTTTTTATCCTGTTCCTGGCCGCCTCCATGATGTCGGCCGCCACGGCGCTGCCGGTGGGCATGTCCCCGGCCCCCCGGCCGTAGAACATGACTTCGCCCACGGCGTCTCCCCTTACATAGACGGCATTGAAGACGTCATTGACCGACGACAGGGGATGGGCGACCGGGATGAAGCACGGGTGGACCCTCACTTCTATGCCCTCGTCGGTATCCCTGGCAATGCCCAGAAGTTTGACAAGATAGTTGAGGTCCCTGGCGTAGGAGATGTCCTCCCTGCCTATTCCGGTGATGCCCTCGACATACACGTCGTCAAGGGTCACCCTGGTATTGAAGGCTATGGAAGCCAGTATGGCGAGTTTTCTGGCGGCGTCGTGCCCTTCCACGTCGGCGCTGGGGTCGGCCTCGGCGTACCCATTTTCCCGGGCTTCCCGGAGGGCGGTCTGGAAGTCGCACCCGTCCCTGGTCATCCTGGTGAGCATGTAGTTGGTCGTTCCGTTTATAATCCCAATTATGTCCTTCAGCCGGTTCGCCGCAAGGCAGTGCTTGAGGGGTCTGATGATCGGAATTCCCCCGCCCACGCTGCCCTCGAAGAGAAGGTCGACCCGGTGTTCCTCGGCTGCCCGGAACAAATCCTTTCCGTGCACGGCGATCAGGTCCTTGTTGGCGGTGACCACGCTCTTGCCGTTGCTTATCCCCCTCAGGACATACTCCTTGGCCGGATCGATTCCCCCCATGACCTCCACCACGATGTCTATTTCGCCGTTGTCCAAGATGTCCCCCGGGTTTGTGGTGAATAGCCCCCGGCTGGCCCCTGTCTCCCTGCGCTTTCCCAGGTCCCTGACCAGAATTCCGGCCACCTCAATCCCGGCGCCCACCTTTTTGGCAATGCCCGTGCTGTTGCCGTTCAGTATTCTGTACGCGCCGGACCCCACCGTTCCGAAGCCCAGAAACCCTATCTTGATGCTTTTCATCCGCCTCTCCTTCCCCTCTCTCTAACGGTGGATTCCCTCCTGCAAGTGATACTGTCTTAACGCCGTCAATTTTTTTGATGTCGCTTATCAGCGTTTCCATATCCGTGGTGATGTCGGTTATATCCAGTTTGATGCCTACCATGGCCAGACCCTTGGAGGGCATTTCCTGGTTGATGGTAAGGATGTTGCCGCGCAGGGTGGCAATGGTTGCCAGAACCCTTGAAAGCACCCCGGTCCGGTGTTCCAGGGTCAGGTTGATGGTTATGTCTTTCCCGGTAATCCCGGCCTGGAAGGGAAAGACCCGGTCCTTGTACTTGTAGTAGGCGCTCCGGCTCAGGTTGACCCTCTCAACGGCCTCGTTGACGGTGGCGGCCTCCCCCGCCAAAAGCATTTCCCTGGCCCTGACGGCCTTCAGAATGGACTCCGGAAGTATGTCGGCATGCACCAGGAAAAAACTGTTCCTGCAGGTTTTAGACATTTTCCACTCCCCTGTCCATGCACGATGGATAATATTCCATCAATGGTAGACATTATATCATTGCCGGGGTACCGAAAGCAATAGCTAATTAGCAAAAAGCCTTCGGGGGAAGAGCTTTCGGGTCGTGGCCGCCGGTTCGCCGAAGGGCCGCGGCCGGGGCCTATGATAACAGCTCCCGGGGCAAAAAGAGCCGCCCTCCGGGCGGCAGAATCCGGATTGTGGAAAGCATGTCGGAGAGCCTTTTAAGAAGGTGCTTAACGATAAAAAAGCCGGCCTTTCAAGGCCGGGCTAGATGATTATGCAGATTAGACCGCCGCTTCCCTCGTTGACGATTCTTTGCAAGGTCTCCTGCAGCTTTAACTGGGCGTTTTCCGGCATCCTGTGCAGCTTGTTCTGGATGCCCTCCCTGA
>DYET01000167.1 GCA_020725625.1 Desulfovirgula sp.
ATCAGGCCGTACATAAGGGAGGCCTGCAACACCTGCATTGACTGCACGTCGGAGTGGGCCGACCTGTCGGTGGGTTCAACGGAGTACGACCCGGCCTGGAACACCCTGGTGGTCAGATCGGCTTCCGGGGAATCACTGGTGAACAGCGCGGTTGAAAAGGGAATCATCGAGATTAAGCCCTACCCGGAGGAAAGGCTGCCCATTCTCAGGAGGGCCGCGCTGAACAAGAAAATGCGCGTGCTGCACGACCCGGACCGCCCCAGGCCCGAATACCTGGCCATTTCGGCCGAATACGCCGACGCCGTCAAAAAACAGTGGGAGGTGCTGCAGCAATGAGTATCTATGCAGTCGCCCTCGACCAGCCCGGGCGCGCCGTGGTGCTGACCGGAAACGAGGCCGTGGCCAGGGGCGCCATCGAGGCCGGGGTGGCTTTTGCCGCGTGTTATCCCGGGTCGCCCACGGCCGAGGTCCTGCCGACCCTGGCCCAGCTGGGAGACAGGTTCAACATTTACACCGAGTTCAGCACCAACGAGAAGGTGGCCATCGAGGGCGCCGCGGCCGCGTCCTTCGCCGGCCTGAGGTCGCTGACCATCTGCAAGGCTGACGGGTTCAACGTCGCCCTGGACTTTGCCACCGCCGTCTGCCTGTCGGGCACCAAGGGGGGCATGGTGATCATGGTGGGCGACGACCCGAACGCCCACTCCAGTGTAAAGGAGGAGGACAGCCGGTTTCTGGCCAGGACGGCCAACCTGCCGGTGCTGGAGCCCGCCACCGTGGCCGAGGCCAAGGAAGTAACCAGGGCCGCCTTCGAGCTGTCCGAGAAAATCATGCTGCCGGTGGTTGTACGCTGCACCACCAGGATATGTCACGCCAGCGGGGACGTGAAACTGGGCCCCCTGCCCCCCGTCGAAAAACAGGCCGCCCTGAGCAGGGATCAGAGGTATGTGACCAGCACCCTTTTCGCCCAGTTTATGAAAGGCAAGGTAAAGACCGCGGCCGCCCTGGCCGAGGATTCCCCCTTCAATTACTACACCGGTCCGGACAACGCCGAAAGGATTGTCATCGCCTGCGGCCCCAGCTGCGCCTATGCCCTCGAGGCCATTGAAATTCTGGGCCTGGGAGACAGTGTGGGGTTGCTCAAGATATCGACCACCTGGCCGTTGCCGGAAAATCTCCTGCTGAAGCACCTGAAGGGGGCGAGGGAGGTCGTCTTTGCCGAGGAGGTGGACTCCTTCCTGGAGGACGGGGTGATGACCATTGCCGCCAAGCACTGGGACGAGGTGGGACCGGTCAAGTTCTACGGCAAGAATACCGGCCACATGGCCGGCCCCAGGGGGGCCTTCGTGGGCGAGCTGGATCCGGACACCGTGACGTCCTGCCTGAGTAAAATTTTCAGCGTTCCGTACGACCCCCCGGCCTTGCCAAACGCCCGGGAGGCCAGGGAGCTGGTCAACTACAGCATGCCCAGCCGGGAACTGGCCCTGTGCGCCGGCTGCCCCCACCGGGCCTCGTTCTGGGCGATAAAAATGGCGGTGGAACTGGACGGCCGCAACGCCATCGTGCTCGGCGACATAGGCTGCTACACCCTCGGCCTGATGCGCACCGGCTACAACATCCTGCAGAGTGTCCACTGCATGGGCGCCGGTGTGGGCATCGCCTGCGGCCTGGGCAAGCTGGACCGCTTCAATTTCAGGCAGCCGGTCATTACCGTGGTGGGGGACTCGACGTTCTTCCACGCCGTTCCCCAGGCCCTGATCAACGCCCGCTACAACCAGTCGGACATTCTTTGCGTGATTCTGGACAACGAGACCACCGCCATGACCGGGCACCAGCCGCACCCGGGCCGGGGCGTCAGCGCCTCGGGGCAGCCTGCGGGCAAGGTGGAAATCGAGCCCTTGCTGGCCGGGATGGGGATACCGGTGACGGTACACGACCCCTACGACGTGGAGGGGACAGTAGGGGTCATCCACAGGCTGCTCCGGGAGAGCGGCCCCCGGGCCCTGGTACTGAGGAGGGCCTGCGCCCTGGTGGCCGTGAAGGGCAGGAAGAAGGACAGGGTGTACGTTAACCAGGAGAAGTGCATCGGGGACGACTGCGGCTGCGCCAGGTTCTGCAGCCGGGTTTTCGCCTGCCCGGCCAACATCTGGGACAGCCGGCTGGGCAAGGCCCGCATCGACGAGGCAGTTTGCAACGGCTGCGGCGTGTGTGCCTCCCTCTGCCCGCAAAGGGCCATCATCGTGGAAAGGACGGTGTGAGGAATGGGTGAATTCCGTGAACCCCTCAACGTTATCGTCACCGGGGTGGGCGGACAGGGAAACGTACTGGCCTCCCAGGTCCTGGCCGCCGCCGCCGTGGAGGCGGGATACAGGGTGTCCATCGGCGAGACCTTCGGGGCCTCCCAGAGGGGGGGGTCGGTGATGAGCCACGTCCGGATCAGCCGGGACAGAACGTACGGCCCGCTCATTCCCAGGGGCCGCGCCCACCTGATCGTAGGCTTCGAGCCGCTGGAGACGCTGCGCATTCTGATGGACTACGGCAACCCGGAGACCGTGGTGGTGATGAACGACCGCCCCAATTACCCCATCGGCTGCCTCCTGGGTGAGGAAAAGTACCCGGACCCGCATTTGATCGTGGAGGCCGTCAACAGGCTGGCCGCCAAGAACCACGTTCTGCCGGCTACTGAACTGGCCAAGGAGGCCGGCAACTCCATGGCCGCCAACATGGTGATGACCGGCGCCCTTTCCGGGAGCGGCCTTTTACCCTTCGGCGGCGACCGTTTTACCGGAGTGATCGAAACACTGTTTTCCGGCGAGGTCCGGGATTTGAACATGAGGGCCTTCCAAAAGGGAACGGAGGCCGTCCAGGCCGCCGGAACCGCCCGTTAAGAAAGTTTTCCAAAGACCGAAAGATTTTGGCCGCCCGCCTGCGGGCGGCTTTCCAAAAATATCAGGACAATTGAAAAATTTCAAACACAGCTGCTGGAGGCCTCTTGGTCGGCCTGGAAGGAGGAGTTATGCAGCCTTACAAAAATGTTTTGAAACGCCGGATTGAAAGCGGTTTCGGCGACACGACGGCCGGGATGTACAGGAGCCTTCTGAAGGCGGCATTTAGAATAAGGACGTCGGGCTGCCTGGCCAGGTGGCCCCACCTGGCGGGCCAGGTCAGGGAGATCAAGGAAAAAGCCGCTTCCGACCTTGAGGGTCTCCTGGGCCGGGCGGTGGCCCGGATGGAGGAAAACGGCTTCAAGGTGTACCGGGCCGGGACAAACAGGGAGGCCCTTGACTACATAAGCGGCCTGGTCCCCGGGGGACTGGTGATCAAGTCGAAGAGCAACGCCGTCAAGGAGATCGGTCTTTCCCGGATGCTGGAAGAAAAGGGGTGCCGGGTGATTGAATCCGACCTGGGGGACAGGATCTGCCAACTGGGGAATATCGCCCCCAGCCACCCGGTGGGGCCGGCCATACACGTTCCGGTAGACAGGGTGGCCGAGATTTTTTCACGCCACCTGGACAGGGAAGTACCGGCGGATTCGGCTGAAATTGTCAAGGTTGTGAGAAAGGCCTTCCGGCGTGATTTTTTAAACATGGACGTCGGAATTACGGGGGCGAACGCCATTGCCGCCGACACCGGGTCGGTGGTGCTGACCGAGAACGAGGGGAATATCAGGCTGATTACCGGCCTTGCGCCCGTGCACATAATAGTTGCCGGAATTGAAAAAATCGTCCCCACCCTGGAGGAGGCCGTCAAGGTGGTGCAGACGGCGGCCATTTACGGGGCGGGCCAGGAAATCGGGTCGTACATAACCATCCTCACCGGCCCCCCGGAAAAAAGCCGGCCGGGAGGCGCCCCGGCCAGCCTGGGCCCGGCCGAAGTTCACGTGGTGCTGCTGGAGCAGGGGCGCTGGGAAGCCCTCCGGGAAAATTTCCGGGAAACCTTGTACTGCATCAACTGCGGAAGCTGTCTTTTCGAGTGCCCGGTATACCTGCAAATCGGGGAAAACTACGGG
Source organism: Desulfovirgula sp. (assembly GCA_020725625.1). GTDB lineage: Bacteria > Bacillota > Desulfotomaculia > Desulfotomaculales > Desulfocucumaceae > JAILZP01. The sequence goes on from DYET01000167.1 coordinate 4,007, forward strand.
GGCAGGTACGTGGGAGGAATCGGGGTGGTCCACACGCACTTCCGGGAGTCGCACGAAAAAGCCCTGGAATCGGGCCTGGACCTTTGCATCAACTGCCTGACCTGCCTGGACAATTGCCCGCTTAAAATAAACACCCCCCGATACATCCTCAAACTGCGCCGGAAGGTCGGCCCGGGTGACCGGCCCCTGGCCGGCAGGTTGATCCTAAATTGCCTCAAGGCGGGGCCCCAGGGCGAGGGGGCGGCCCCTCTGGTCAGGGCTGCGGAAAGGTTCCTGGGAAGGAAAGACGGCGGCTCTCCCGGCTGGAGGCTTAGGAGGCCGCTGGCAGGCGTCGACTGCCGGAGACTGTTCCCTTCGGCCATGAAAAGGCCCTTTCTGGCCGAGAACCCCGGTTATACCCTGCCCGGTGCAGGAATTAGGGTGGCTTTTTTCACGGGCTGCCTGATTAACCTCTTCTGCGGGGAGATCGGAAAATCGGTTTTAAACCTGCTGCGCCGCCTGGGCGTCGAGGCGGCCGTGCCCAGGGGGCAGCGGTGCTGCGCCATGCCTTTCCTGTCCGCCGGTGACTGGGATGGGACCCGGGCCATGATAACCGCCAACATAGAGACCTTTGAAAGGGACGGGGCGGATGCCGTAGTTACCGCCTGCGCCACCTGCGGCAGCACCCTCAGGGAATATTCCGCCCTTCTGGAGGACGATCCCCGGTGGCACGGCCGGGCCGCGGCATTTTCCGAAAAAGTGGCTGACATTGCGGTTTTCCTGAGCGGGCTGGCAGGAATCAAAGATTACAGAGGAGAATTCCCCTTAAGGGTTACTTACCACGATCCGTGCCACCTGGCCAGGGGCCAGGGCGTCCGGGAGGAACCCAGGCAACTGCTGGCCGGGGTGCCGGGCCTGGAACTGGCCGAAATGAACGACGCCGACGCCTGCTGCGGCTTCGGGGGTGCCTTCAGCCTGGAATACTACAACCTTGCCGGCAGCATCGGGGCCAAAAAGGCCGCGGCGGCCGCCGGAACCGGGGCCGGGGCCGTGGTCACGGGATGTCCGGGCTGCATCATCCATTTCCGGGACGTTTTGCAGCGGGAGGGGAAGGAGCTGAAAGTTGTTCATACCGTGCAGATACTGGAGAAAGCTTTAATCGGAAGCTAAAGGGGGCCACAGGCAAATGGACAGCCGGCTTTTGGACAGGGCGTTAAAAATGCTTAAGGAAAGGGAGATGGAGGTGTACCTGGCGGCCGGCCGGGAAGAAGCCGTTAAAAAAATAAGCGAAATTATCCGGTCCGGCCCGGTGGCCCTCTCAAGCGGCGAATACATTGCCGGGATGGGTCTTGAAGAAATGCTGAGGTCCAGGAATATTGAAGTGATTGCGACCGCCGGGGATAGCACCGCCTCTTGTTCGGCGGGCGGGGGGGGATGCCTGGCCCGGGTGCTGGAGGGGGCGGCCTGGGGAGTTACCGGGGCCGCCGCCGTAGCCGCGGATACGGGTTCGATCGTTATCCTCGAGGACGGGGGAAACGGCCACATGGTTTCGGCCCTTCCCCCGGCACACCTGGTGGTGGCCGGCACCGGCAGCATTGTGCCCACCCTGGAGGATGCACTGTCGCTGTGCCGGGAATTGTCCCTGAAATCCCTCGGCAGGCCGCTGGCAAGGCACATTTCAATCATCAGCGGACCGAGCATGACCGCCGACATTCAGGGGATTTTGGTCAAGGGGATGCACGGCCCCCTGGAGGTGCACGTGGTGCTGGTCCGTGAGGGGGAGTAGGCCGGCCGGCGGATGCGATGTTAGTGTTATTTTAGGAACAAAACCTCTCTGGTCCAGGAGAGGTTTATTTTGTCAATTAGCGCAACGGAAATTTATGCGGTGTTATCACCGGCCGGGGCGCGGTATATGTCGAGAATCCGCATGTTGCTTTTTCCAGGCGGGTTGTCATATATTGTAACTGGTTGGTTGTACAACTGACATTGAGAGTCCTTCGAAGGACTGCTGCCGCAGGGATAAGCCTCACTGTGGGCGGTAAACAGGGAGGGGTACGGTGATGCTTTTTAAAACTCAGGAAATTATGAGAGCCCTTGCAATACTGGCTGTGGTCCCGCTGGTCCTGCTTCTCCACGGCTGCCAGAAACAGCCGGCTGAAAAGGAAAAGCCCCTTCCGGTGATCACGGTGGAGGAGGTCAGGCGGTCGGACGCCGTCTTTTCCCTCAAGTCTACCGGGATAGTGGAGCCGTGGGAAGAGGCCAGGCTTTCCTTTCAGGTGCCGGGAAAAATACAGGAAGGGCCGGCGGAAGAGGGGGCCGTGGTGGCCGCCGGTCAGGTACTGGCCCGGCTGGACGATTCCGGTTACCGGGTCCAGGCCGAATCCGCCCGCTACCAGCTTGACCAGGCTGAAGTTGAACTGGACAGGGCAAAAACGGACCTGGATCGATGTGAGAGGCTTTTCGCCGAGGGGGCCGTCCCCCGAAAAACCCTGGATGATGCCCGGTTCGCCTTCAGGGCAGCCGAAGCCAGGGCGGGGCAGGCCGCCAGCGCCTTGAAGAAGGCCGACCTGATGCTGGAACACAGTGTCCTGACGGCGCCTTTTTCGGGAACCGTGATTAAAAAAATCGGACGCCGGGGCGAGATAGTGGCGGAAGGAAACCCGGTGCTGGTGCTGGCCCGGTTTGACCCGGCAAAAGTGGTGCTGGCGGTACCGGCCAACCAGACAGGCAACTGGGAGGAAGGATCCGAGGCCTGGGTGTCCACAGACGTCGTCCCTGCCGCCGCAAGAGCCGGGAACGGCCGGAAAATAAAGGCGGTGGTGCACAAGGTCAGCCCGGGGGCCGAGGGACTTACCGGATCCTTCAGGGTGGAACTGGCGGTGGAAAACCGGAACGGGGAAATAAGGCCGGGTCAGGTGGTTAACGTGGAGCGCCTGGTAAAAACCGGGACCGGCCTTTGGATACCGCTAAAATCGGTAATCAGCCGCGGCCAGGACCTGAAATACGTTTTCGTCATTGACCCGTCCGGCCCGGTAGTCCGCCAGCGTGCGGTAAAACTGGGGCCGGTGGCCGGCGACCGGGTCGAGGTGGTCGCCGGCCTGGAGCCCGGTTCCCGGATAGCCGTAATCATGCCCGAGGACCTGAGGGACGGCGACCGGGTGGAGGTGAGGTAAATATGGGCCTGATTGAGGCCGGGCTGAAGTACCGCAAGATTACGGTACTAATCTTTGCCGTACTGGTCTATGCAGGTGTGGCCGGGTTTGCCGCCATGCCCAGGTACGAGGACCCGAAGTTTAAAATCCTGACCGCCCGTGTGCTGACCCTATATCCCGGGGCGGCTTCCGACCAGGTGGAGGCCCTGGTCACCAAGCCCCTGGAAGAAAAGATCAATGAGCTGGAGGATGTAAGGGTTATCGAGTCCAGTTCTTACAACGGCGTGTCCAGCATAATTGTCAAGCTTTTTGATACCGCCGACCGGGAGAAAAACTGGGACAAGCTGCGCCAGAAGGTGAGCGAGGCCGGGCCTCTCCTTCCCCCGGGTGCAGACGCCCCGGAGGTGCAGGATGAACTGAACAAGACCAGTTTTATGATCCTGCACCTGACGGCTCCTCCCGGCCTGTCTCCGGTGTCACTGCGGGACACGGTGGACCGGTGGAAGGACGCCATCAGGCAGGCGCCGGGTGTGGAAAGAATTGAAGTTGCCGGCCTTCCCGCAGAAGAGGTGCAGGTCATCCTGGATCCGGCCGCCCTGTCCGCCCGCAGGCTCAGCTGGACCCACCTGGCCGATGCCCTGCAGAAAAGGAACGCCAGTATTCCCGGGGGTATCCTGCGGGAAGGGAAGATGGGCCTCCTGGTCGAGTCCGCGGGCGAGTACCAGTCCCTTGATGAGATAATGGAGACCGTCATATACCAGTCTCCCGGCGGGGCGGCGGTGAGGGTCAGGGACGTGGCCCGGGTGGAAAAGGCTCCGGCCCGGACCGACGTCCTGGTCGAAGCCGGCGGGCGGCCAGGCGTAGCGTTAACAATCTTCAACAAGGCAGGGTATTCGATTTCCGCGGTGGAAAAAGACGTCAGGGCCCGGGTGGAGAATCTTAAGCGGGACTTGCCCCCGGGGGTGGAAGTAATCACCGCCTTCAACCAGTCGGAAAGCGTGAACAAGAAATTCGGCGACCTGTGGAGAGAGCTTTCAATCGGGATGGGCGCGGTGTTCATGGTCTGCCTGCTGGGGCTCAACTGGCGGTCGGCGGTTATGGTTTCCCTTTCCATTCCGGTGTCCGCCGCGGTGGGGTTCGGGCCGCTCTCCTGGATGGGGATAAGCCTCCACCAGGTGACCGTAGGCGCCCTGATTATCGCCCTGGGGATACTGGTGGACGACGCCATTGTGGTCAATGACAATATCGAGCGCCACCTGGCCATGGGCAGCGAGGCGTACCGGGCGTCCGTGTCCGGAACCCGGGAAGTGGCCGTTCCCATTCTGGCGGCCACGGTAGCCACGGTGTCGGCCTTCGCGCCCCTCATGTTCATTCCCGGGGATATCGGCGAATTCGTGTACACCCTGCCGGTGGTGGTTTCGGTGACCATGCTGGCGTCCATGGCCGTTTCATTCTGGCTCACCCCCACCCTGCGATACTGGCTGGTGAGGCCGGGCAGGCAGGAGGGAGGCGGGTTCCGGGGGCTGAGGGAAGGGCTCCTGGGCCCGGCCCTGGATCGCCTGAGCACCTGGTACGGGGCAAGGCTGGCAGCCACCCTGAAGCGGCCCGGGACCACGGTGGCGGCGGCACTCTTCCTGAGCGTTTGCGCCCTGTCACTGCTTCCGCTGATCGGCGTCCAGTTCTTTCCCTACGCCGAGAGGAACGAGTTTCTCATCGACATCTCCACACCCAGGGGATACAGCCTTTTCGAAACCGCCGGGGTGGCCAGGGAAGTCGCCGGGAGGGCAGCCGGCAAGCCCGGCGTGAAGGGCGTGTTTACTTACGTGGGCCGGCAGGTGCCAAAATTCTATTACAACGAGGCTCCCTTAGCCAGGGGAGAGACTGTCGCCCAGCTGCTGGTGGTGGTCCGGGGCGGGGGCAGGCAGGCTACCCACGGGATCGTCAGGGAACTGCAATCTGAACTGCCGGGTTCCTTTCCCGGCACCAGGATTACTGTCCGGGAGCTGGAGCAGGGGCCTCCGGTAGGGACCCCCATTGCCGTCAGGATCTGCGGCGGCGACCTGGGCAGGCTCAGGGAGCTGGCCGACAACGTGGCCGGCGTGTTGAAGCGGACGCCCGGCACAGTCAACGTTCACGACGACATGGGACTGGATTCCTATACCATAAAGGTCAGCCCTTCGCCGGAATTGACCTCCCGCTGGGGCGTGGCCGAAAGGGACATCGCCCAGTCCGTCCGCATGGCGGTGGACGGTTTGAAAATAACCGACTACCGGCAGGGCGACGACCTGTACCCCGTGGTTCTGCGCACCCGGAGGGCGGACGAGGTTCGCCTGGAAGACCTCTCCGGGATCTGGGTCCCCTCCTGGAAGACCGGATCGGTGCTGCCGCTGGGCCAGGTAGCCTCGGTGGAAGCGGGATGGACCCCGGGAACCATCCACCGCCGCAACCTGGAAAGGGCGGTCACGGTCAAGGCATATACCGACGGAACCCTTCCCGACAATATTATCCGGACTGCCTCGAAGGAAATCCGGGACATACCCATGCCCCCCGGCTACCGGGTTGAGTACGGCGGCGAGGATGAGGAGCGGAAGAAGGCGTTTGCCAGTATAGGCAGGCTGTCCGTGGTGGTGGGGCTCCTGATTTACTTGATTATAGCCATGGAGTTTTACTCCCTGGTCAAGCCGGCAATTATTTTCCTGTCCATATACCTGGCCCTTTCCGGGGCGATGCTGGGGCTGTTCGTCACCGGAACGCCCCTGGGCTTTATGGCCCTGCTGGGAATAGTCAGCCTTTCCGGCATAGTGGTGCGAAACGGCATAGTGCTGGTCGACTTCATCGAAATCGGCCGCCGGGAGGGTCTGCACCTGGAGGACGCCATCCGGCGGGCGGGGAAGGTGCGATTGCGGCCAATCCTGCTTACCTCGGCCACAGCGGTGTTCGGCCTGCTGCCCATGGCGGTGATGGGCAGCAGCCTCACCCGCCCCGTCGCCATCAGCATGATCGGCGGCCTGACATTTTCCACCGTCCTGACCCTGATCGTGGTGCCCAACGTCTACCTGCTGGCGGAAAAAGTTCGCCTGAAAAATGTTAAGGAATGTGCCTGAAAAAGCCGAAATATTACATGAAACAGGATTATCATGGTATGAAAGGATTTTATAATACATTATAAAATATAGATTTTTTTAGATTTTTTTCATAATCAACCCCGGCTTCATTCGGTGTTCCGCAAAGGGGGCTTTTCGTTCTTGCTTTCCGTATTCAAGCTGTTTTTCGACCGGTTACCCGTGCCTTCGTGCATCCTCCGGGACAACCGCCTATTGATGGCCAATGAAAAAATGGCTGAAATTACCGGTTACACCGTGGAGGAATTGCTTAGAACCCCTTATTCCGACCTCCTTCATCCCGCAGACCGTTCCCGGGCCATGGAGGGCGTTTCACTCTGCCTCGACGGCCGGGAACAGGGGGAAACTGAAATCCGGGTAATCGGCCGCCGGGGAAAGGAAATCCATTTGACCTGTCATTTTGCCCGGGTTGATTTGGACGGGGTTCCGGCCTTGCTGGTACAGGGGGTGGATATTACCCGGCGAAAGCGGCAGGAAGCGGAAATCCGGGAGTCCGAGGAAAAATACCGTCTTCTTCTGGAAAGCATCGAAGACGGATTTTACGAGGTCGACCTGGCCGGAAACCTTTTGCAGTGCAACGACTCCATGGCGAGGATTTACGGGGTGGAGGACTGGGAGCCCTTCGTGGGCATGAATTACAGGAATTACATGGACCGCGAAAGCGCCGCCGCCGTGTTTGACGCCTTTAAAAAGATTTATCTTACCGGCGGGGCGGAGAAGGGTTTAATCCTGGAGATAACCAGGAGGGACGGGTCAAAAAGGATCCTGGAAATATCCGTCTCGCTGACCAGGGACAAAGATGGGAACCCGTCCGGATTCAGTGGGATCGTAAGGGATGTCACCGAGCGCAGGAAGGCCGAGGAAAGGCTGCAGCTGAACGAGGCCCGCCTGGAAACGCTTTTGAAGCTGAACCAGATGACCTCGGCCTCGCTGAAAGAAATCGCCGATTTCGCCCTGGAAGAGGGAGTCAGGCTGACCGGGAGCAGCATTGGTTTTCTGGCCTTTGTCAGTGAGGACGAGAGCGTCCTGACCATGCACTCCTGGTCGATCCAGGCCATGAAGGAATGTTCCATTGACGACAAGTCCTTTGTCTGCCCGGTGGAAACATCGGGGCTTTGGGCGGAGGCCGTTCGCCAGAGGAGACCCGTTATACTGAACGACTACTCCCGGCCCAACCCCATGAAAAAGGGCCATCCCGACGGCCACGTCCGCCTGCGGCGGGTCATGTGCGTGCCTGTTTTCGACGGCGGTAAAATCGTGGCCGTGGCCGGGGTGGCCAACAAGAAGGATGATTATGACAACTCGGACGCCGACCAACTGGTTCTCCTGATGAGCGGCATGTGGAGGATAATCCAGCGCAGGCAGGCGGAAGAAACCCTCAGGGCTTCGGAGGAGCGCTTTTCCAAAGCCTTCAATGCCAGTCCGGTCTCCATGTCCATCCAGGAATTTTCCAGCGGGCGCTACATTGATGTCAACGAAACCTTCCTGCGGGAATCAGGCTTCGGCAGGGAGGAGGTAATCGGCCGAACTCCCGGGGAATTGGGCATTTATGATTTTGCCGGGATAGGCCGGGCCTTCCTGGAAAAGGGAACTGTTCGAAATTTTGAAATAACACTGCGGTTCAAGTCCGGCCGGCCCAGGATCGGCCTGCTGAATATCGAGGCGATAGATGTCGGGGGAAAGCGGTGCCTGCTGTCCAGCTTTTATGACATCACCGAACGAAAGATGATTGAAGATCAGCTAAAGTACCTCAGCCTGCACGACTCACTCACCGGGCTGTACAACCGGGTCTACTTCGAGGAGGAAATGCGCCGGCTGGAGAAAAGCCGGTCCGGCCGGGTGGGTATAATCGTGTGCGACGTCGACGGGCTTAAAAGCGTCAACGACACCATGGGACACGCCGCCGGGGATGAACTGCTGGTGGCCGCAGCCCGGGTGTTCAGGGAGTCGTTCCGGGAATCGGACATGGTGTCCCGCATCGGCGGGGACGAATTCGCCATCCTCCTGCCCAACTGCAGCCGTGCCGCCGTGGAAAAGGCCTGCCGCAGAATTCAGAACGCCATCGCCAGGTACAACGAGGAAAACCAGGGACTGCCCCTGAGCATATCCATCGGGTTTGCCACCGGCGAGGTGCCGGCGAACCTCGCCGAATTATTCAGGGAAGCGGACAACAACATGTACAGGGAAAAACTGCACCGCAGCCAGAGTGCCCGCAGCGCCTTGGTGCAGACCCTGATGAAGGCCCTGGAGGCGAGGGACTTTATCACCGAGGGCCACGCCGACCGCCTGCAGGACCTGGTGGCCTCGGTGGCCAGGTCTATCGGCCTGCCTGATCACAGGATATCGGACTTATGCCTTCTCGCTCAGTTTCATGATATTGGGAAGGTCGGCATACCGGACCGTATCCTGTTCAAACCCGGACCCCTAACCTCCCGGGAAGTAGCCGAAATGAGGCGGCACTGCGAAATCGGCTACTTTATCGCGATTTCCCCTCCCGACCTGATGCCGGTGGCCGATTGGATACTGAAGCACCACGAGTGGTGGAACGGTAAGGGCTACCCGCTGGGGCTGAAGGGGGAGGAGATTCCCCTGGAGTGCCGTATCCTGGCCATTGCCGATGCCTACGACGCCATGACCAACGACCGGCCCTACCGCAAGGCTATGTCCCACAAGGAGGCCGTGGCCGAACTGAAAAAATGTGCCGGCACCCAATTTGACCCGGATTTGGTACCCCTGTTCATAAAAATAGTGGAAGGCCGGAAGTTGAAGAAGTAAAAAATTTTTCTGCAACCGCTTTTATAGGATGAAAAATCCCGCCGTTCTTGCTTTTCCCGAAACGGCGGGTCTTCTTTGCCGGGAACGGCATCAGTCCAGTATATCCAATTCGAAATGAAAGTGAAGAAGAAGCAGCGCCGCTAAAAGCTTAATCCCGGTTTTAAGCCAGCTGCGCCGCCCCCCACCGCCGGACCTGGAAATGGCCGAAAAGTCCCACAGGAACATCAACCCGAAGAGCAGCCCGCCGAGGGCACAGAATATAGATATGACGGTTTCCATACTTTTTCACCCCCTAACAATGTATATGGGGCGGCGGCAGGAAAAAATTACTCGCTTTCCCGTTCCGACGGATCGGGCCCGGCACCGTGCCCCGGTTTTTTTACCAGGCCGCCTAGCCAAAGGGGGTCCCGTTGTGTTAATAATTAATAATAAAACCGCCTGCCCGGGGGCCGGTGCCCGGGTAATCAAAACTTCACCGGCCCGTACCGGGGCCGGAAGGTGAAAGGAGTGCCGCTGCGGTGAAAAGAGTGCTGGGTCTGGTAATCTCGGAAAGAAACCTGGGCAACAGTGAAATCCTGGTCAAGGAAATCGTCGACAGCGTTCCGGGCCCCTGCAGCCGGGAGCTGATCCGCCTCACGGAACTCAGAATCGATCCCTGCAGGGCCTGTTACCGCTGCCTGAACCCGGGTTCCCGGTGCGTCAGGGACGACGACTTCCAGTTTGTGCTGAATAAAATAATGGAGGCGGACGGCCTGGTCATCGGCCTGCCGGTATATTTCCTGGGACCCCACGGTAGCTACAAGATGCTCACCGACCGCCTGCTGGGCGTGGGCCACTACTCCGCCCATACCCGGGGAAAGCCGTGCGCCGTGGTAATTCCCTTCGGGATCCCGGGGTGGGAGGGTTACACCAGGACTGCCGCTCTAGTTCTCCCCAGGCTCATGGAAATGAGGGTTGTGGACTGCTGGCTGGTCCGGGCCACACTGCCCGGGGAGAGCCTGTTGAAGCAGGAAAACGTGGAATATGCCAAGAGGCTGGGATCCAACCTGTTCACCGCCCGGGAGTTCGACCGGAGACCGGGGGAATGCCCGCACTGCGGGTCGGACCTGTTCAGACTGCTTCCCGGCTGGGAAATCGAGTGCTCCCTCTGTTCCGCCAGGGGGCGTTTGGAGGCCGGCGGGAACCCGGACTTTTCGGGGGCGGGCAAGACCCGCTTCACTCCTGAAGAGCTTCACCACCACTTCAATGTCTGGCTGGTGGAGATGAGAGACAAGTACCTCAAGGAAAGGGACATGCTCAAAGAGGTGCAGAAGCCATACAGGGGAAGGAACTGGTGGGTGAAAAGGGAAGGAGGGGTAAGCGGTGGAGAGGTTTCGTAAATTCATGGGCGCCGAACTGAACCTGGAAAGCGTGAAAGACGCCGGCGGGCTTTCCGCCTTCGGCGTTACCTGCACCTATTTGCCGGACCCGCTGGATGATTTCGATGAGATTGAATTCAGGACCGGCTTCGGCGGGCAGAACAACATCGTGATTACGGCGGCGGTGGAGATGGGAAAAATAAAGAGGGTGATGTTCAGTGCGGCCGACCCGGACAAACCGGACGTGATCAGGAGCCTCACCGGGTCTCAGCTAGAAGACTTTTTGACCGGGAGGGGCGACGACCTGGACGGCTTTTTCCGGTTCATCAGCCGGTAGGGAAAATGGAAAAAGAGGGATCGACTGTAACGCACCAGGGTTCCGGTGTGGCCTCGGTGCGTTTTTAACGTTAAATTGCTTTCCACAAAGGGCAGGCTTATAAGGGAGGCTGAAAGCCGGATTCAAGATTCTGCCGCGGCAGGGGGCAAATGAGCGGTTCGCGGAACAACTAAGGGTGCCGGTTCGTCAGTACTTGATGAAAGATCAAATCAACCGGAGGTCCGAAAATGAAATTGGTGCACGTGCTTGTTTCGTCCCTGCTGGCCCTGTCGGTTGCAGCGGCCGCGCCAGTGCCGTGGTCCGGGAAAAAAAATCATTCCGAAGCCTACGCCCAAGCGGTTGTTCAGGGCAGGCAGCCCGCCCCGGAAAGCGTCCGGTGGGATCAGGAGACCGTGTCCAGGAGTGAGTTTCTTTCCTCCCTGATCCGTGAGGCCGGCCTGAGCCTGGACGGCATATACTTTATCAAGCCTCCGGTAGTCGGGGACATTGCACCCGATGTCCGGGACGGCGCCCCCTATGCCCGGGACCTGGTTATTGCCGGGCACTACGGGATAATTGATACCCTGGAGTACGCCGGCGCGGTCCAGGATGCGGTAAAACTGGGCTTTCTTGAGCATGACGGAAGGTTCCGCCCCGGGGACGCGCTGGCCCGGGAAGAAGCCCTGAAACTGCTGAAGGTGTTTGGAGAGGCCGCGGGCGGCTGGAAGAACCCGGACGGTGTCACCTACAGCCTGCCGGGGGACCGAAAGTCGATTACGCTGTACTGGGGAGAGAAGCCCACCGGGGGCTATGCCGTCAAAATCCGGTCGGTGGCGCTGGAAGGCGACGTCCTGAAGGTGTTTTACTCCCTGCGCTCCCCGCGCCCCGGGGAGATGGTCACCCAGGCAGTCACCTACCCCCGGGACACAGCCCCGCTGCCGGCGGAAAGCGGTAGTTTCACCCGGGTGCAGCTGGTCAGGTGGGTGGAGGACGCAGGAATAATCTTTTATATCGGCAGGAACACATACTCCGCGGACGGCCGTGCCATGACGATGGATGCCGTACCGTTCCTGGAGAACGGCCGGGCCTACCTGCCGGTCCGCTATCTGGCCATGGCCCTGGGAGTACCGGAAGACAGGATCTCCTGGAGCCCTTCGGCCCGCACGGTGACGCTGGTGAAGGGCGGCGTCACGGTTTCCCTGGCAGCCGGGGGCCCGATCATGTACATCAACGACAGGCCCGTTAATATGGATGCCGTTCCCCTGCTGAGGGAGGGCCGGGTATACCTGCCGGCCGGGTTTATAGCGGAGGCCTTAGGGTACAGGGTGGACTGGGACCTTTACCCCGAGAAAGAGGCACCCCGGATTCGCGACCTGGATGCCGGAAAGGTGGTCAGGGTGGACCAGGAGTACGGCGGCTGGCGCTACGTGCGCATAGTGGTCTATGACATCCCGGCCGTGCAGCGCGGGTGGGTGCGGGGCGAATACCTGGCCGCCCCGGGGCAGGCAGCACCGCAGGAAGGAAAAATCCCCGCCGGGACCATGGTCTACCCCGGTGATCCCAACGCCGAAAACGTCCGTGATGAAAATTCTTCCCGACGAACCCCTGCCCGGCTTGACCTGCCCGGGCTTTCTTTTTGGCCTGTCCTTCCCCCGCAGGACAAAGGCCCTCCCGGTAATAGCCTCCCTTAAAATAATGAGAATGTTGGCGGGGAGTAAAAAACAGGCGGCCGGATATACCGTGCCGGGCCGGCCAGGGTTAGTTGGACGGCGGCCAGGACGAGGATCACAAAAAATACCCGGCTGCGGTTGAACCAGTAGCTTAAAACCAGCCCGGCAAAAAACACCGCGTATGAGGAGTATTGGACCACCGGCAGCAGGGCCGGGGGGATCCTTCCTATTGCCCCCAGGAATACCCAGGCCGCGGCAAGCAGTCCCAGGGGGACGGCCAGGGGAGCAAATTTTCCGGCTATGCCAGAAATCATCACCGGCAACCTTTCTGAAAAAAATAGGCAAAGGGAGCGCAAAGGCACTCGGTTCATATTTCGACGCCAAGTGCCGCGTGCCCTGTTTTTTGCCCCGCGCCCAAAAGGCAATTTTGCCGGAAAGAATTTTCAATTCCGGCTGCAGGAGATGGAAGGTTGGTGAATAAAGAAAATAAATACTTTGTTTTTGAGGGGGAATGTTCATGGATACCTCGTATCTTTCACTGGAGGGCAAGGTGGCGCTGGTGACGGGGGCCTGCCGGGGCATCGGCCGGGCCATCGCCCTGCTTTTCGCCGACGCCGGGGCGGACCTGGCCGTCAGCTGCCGGAACCAGCCCCACCTTGAAGAGGTGGCCGGTGAAATCCGATCGATGGGGAGAAAGGCAGTTCCGGCGGCGGCGCACATCCGCAAGCCGGAGGAGCTGAGAAACCTGGTTCAAAAGGTGAAGGATGAGTTCGGGCGCATCGACATACTGGTCAACAACGCGGCCACCAATCCCGGAATGGGCTATCTGGTGGACATGGATGAAGGAATGTACGATCAGGTCATGAATACCAACCTCAAGGGTTATGTCCTGCTGAGCCAGATGGTGGGCCGGCTGATGATGGACCGGGGCGGCGGGAATATAATCAATGTTTCTTCCTCGGGCGGGATCAGCCCCGGTATGGGGCTGGGCCTCTACTCCATAAGCAAGGCCGGGATTATCATGCTGACCAAGTCAATGGCCGCCGAACTGGGAGGTTACAACATCAGGGTTAATGCCATCGCCCCCAGCATCGTGAAGACCAGGTTCAGCCAGGCCCTGTGGAGCAACGAGGCGCTGCTGGGCGAGGAATTGAAAAGGATTCCCTTAAAACGCCTGGCCCAGCCCGAGGACGTGGCGAGAACCGCCCTATACCTGGCATCCGACGCTTCCTCGTACGTCACCGGGCAGACCATCATTTTGGACGGCGGGAGATCTATTTAGGCTGCAGTTTGCCCGGTATACTTTGCTGTATCCGGGCAACGCTGTGGTAACGGAAGGGAGCTAGGATAGCCTGAACCTGCCTCTCTCCATGATTTTGATCAGGTGGGCGGCGGCTGTCATCTTGGCGTCCAGCACGTCGGGGCTCTGGGTTGCGGCCAGCCGGACCTGGTCCCGGACGGTGGCGCCCTCCCTGGAACACCGGTAGATTTCGTCGCTTAAGGTCCGGCGGGATTCCTCCAGCCGGGCGAAGCTGATGGCCGATGAAAAAACATCCAGCAGCAGGCTTTTCTCCAGATCGGGGTCGGTTTCCGGCAGGAAAACACTGTTGCCCCTGTATATCTCTATAAGCGCGGCCAGCAGGTAAAGGGTGCCGGTCTTTTGGGCGTTGTCTTTCACGGGAGTGTCTCCTTGCGTATAAATTTTTTTGGTCTTTGAATTATGTTCTTTTTCCCGGGCTAAAATCCTTTATGCGGAGTGTCAAAAAGTCATCGCGGGTTTCCGGTTTCGAAGAGTGCCGAACAGGTTTTTTGTTTTTGGCGAAAGGAGAGCCGGGGCACGGGAGGGGAAAATGTGGAACAGACAGTTGCCGTGGTGCGCTGCCCCGGATATGAACGGGAAGTTGTCCGGGAGTCGGTGGACAGGCTGGTCGGCCTTTTAGGCGGCTGGGAGGCCTTTGTCCGTCCCGGCGAGACAATAGTTGTGAAGCCGAACCTGCTGTCGGCCAGAAAACCGCAGGAGGCCGTCACCACCCACCCCTCGGTGATTGAGGGCGTGGCCCGGGGGGTGGCCGGGGCGGGTGGCCGGGCGGTCATTGCCGACAGCCCGGGCGGCCTCTTCAGCCCGGCATTAATCCGGCGCGTCTACAGGGAGACCGGTATGGCCGAGGCGGCGGCCCGGTCGGGCGCCGACTTGAACTTCAATACCGGGGAGGCTGTCATCAGGGTGCCCCCCGGGGGTATCATCGCGGCGGTGACCGTGATGGAGGTAGTGGCACGGTCGGCCGGGGTGATTTCGGTGAGCAAGCTGAAAACCCACGGCCTTACCCGCTTCACCGGTGCTGTAAAAAACCTGTTCGGGGTTGTCCCGGGCCTCAAGAAGGCCGAGTACCACTTCAGCATGCCCGGGATGGAGGATTTTTCTGCCATGCTGCTGGACGTGGCCCGGGCAGTGGGCCCGAGGCTGCACCTGATGGACGCGGTGGTGGGCATGGAGGGGGAGGGGCCTTCGGCGGGGGTCCCAGTGACCGCCGGGGTTCTTCTGGCCGGCACCTGTCCCTTTACCCTCGACCTGGCGGCGGCTGCCCTGGCGGGGATTGACCCCGGCGAGGCGCCCACCCTGGCTGAGGCCTTAAAAAGGGGTTATACCGGCCGGGAGGCCGGAAAAATCCGCCTGGCCGGAGACCCGGTTCCCATGCCAGCGGTAAGATTTCGGTTGCCGCCCCGGGCAAGGGATGTGGATCTCCTGCGGGCGGGATCCCGGGGTCTCCTGCCCGGGTGGCTGTTGAGGGCGGCCAACAACCGGGTCCGCCCTTCCCCCGCATTTTACCGGCAAACCTGTTCGGGCTGCGGGGAGTGCTCCAGGGTTTGTCCTCCCGGGGCCATCCGGATGGAAAACAAAAGGCCCAGGGTCGACTTGGACCGGTGCATCCGCTGCTTCTGCTGTCAGGAACTGTGCCCGGAAAAGGCGGTCAAGATAAACCGTCCTTATCTGGGCCGCCTCCTGTTCCGGTAGCCGCCCGGCCGGGTTTCTTTCCCGTCAAATCCAGCATCTTCAAGCCCGAGGCCTCGTCGAACTCCTTCACCGCCCCGGTTTCGGCCAGCTCGAGAAAAATAACCTCGGCCACCAGGTAAACCTCGGCCTCCCCCCTGATGCAGCCCGTCAGGGACACGTCCCCCCTGCCGGCGGTCCCGTGCAGGTATGATTTTCTCCGGCCGCCGGAGGGGCCTTTCAGTCCCCCCGGCCGTAGTCATAGCAGCAGAGGCGATCGGCGGCCGGTATGTACCACCTTACGAAAAAAGGCAGGCCGGTGCGGCTCTTGTTGTACAGCTGAAGCAGCCAGTGGTTCCCCGCCCGGACCCAGCGGCTTTCAACGGCACCGGTGTATTTTTTGGTCACTGTGCCGCCCGGCAGGGTGATTTCCATTTCAAAGGGCCGCTGCACCAGGCCCCGGTGAACGGTCAGCCACTCCCCCGAGGGCGGCAGGATGCCCTTTATCCCGCTGAAATCGGCTTCAAATTCCATTGTTCCGAAGTCCTTTCCCGTGACCGGACTGCCCAGATACCTTCATACTTCCCGGAACTCCGACAGAGCATCCTTCCAGGTCCCTTCTAGAGATGACCGCCGCCGGCCTTTACCGTGACCGGAATTGATCCCCATATTATATTCTACGGCCGGCCGGGTTTCCCTACGCCCGCAGTTCCGGCGGTCCGGCGTCCGGAGAACCGGCTTTTGGACGGGCGGGGGGGGGCCTGACGCCCGGCCCGGGACGGCGGGAAATCAGGTGTTTCTTCAGCCCGGCTTGAAGCCGGCGACCTTCCTGCCCCCGGCCGGGGGTTCAGCTTTTTTGTGTGCTGCCTGCCAGGGCCTTGCAGGATTTCGCCGCGCGATAATCGAACAAGAGATACAGAAGCCGGCGGGGCGGGCCTGTTTTTCTTTTCCCGTTCCGGCGGGCCGGACCGGGCGAACATATCATCAATACTATATTATGCAAAAGGTAGGTCTTCGAAGTGGGAATATCTGCGCAGCGGAGTGTAATTGACGGCGAATGGTGGGCCAGATATGCCCCGGCTATAAAATCGAGGAGAAAAACAATCTGGCTTATTTTAAGCGTTTCCTACCTCATCGGGTACTTTCACCGGGTCTCTCCGGCGGTTATCGTGGACAAACTTTTTTCACAGTTCAACATCGAGGCTGCCGCCGTGGTCGGAAGCATGGCGGCCATCTATTTTTACGTGTACTTCCTGATGCAGATTCCCACCGGCATTCTGACCGACGTCTTCGGCCCCCGAAGGGTGGTGGCGTCCGGCGTGCTGGTGGCCGCCCTCGGGGCCGTCTGGTTCGGGCTGGCCGGTTCGGTGGCCGGCCTGTTTGCCGGCAGGTTCCTGGTAGGACTGGGCGTATCGGTAATTTTCGTCTCGGTGATGCGGGTGTATTCCACCTGGTTTCGTCCCAACGAGTTCGGCACCTTCCTCGGTCTCACCGTTTCGGTCGGCAACCTGGGAGGAGTCCTGGCCGCCACTCCCCTGGCGGCCTTGGTGGACATGCTGGGTTGGCGCTGCGCCTTCGTCCTGATCGGGGTTTTTTCCCTGCTGGTGGCGGCCCTGGCATGGCAGATTGTCCGCAATCACCCCGGGGAACTTTTTGCGGGCGGGCCGGCTCCTGTCGGCCGGGCCCCGGCCCAGGCGGTGTCCTGGAAAGCGACGTTCCACGCCCTGGGCAGGATTGTCCGGGACTTGCACGTCTGGCTGGCCCTGGCCGGGTCCTTCTGCATTTACGGGCCGTTTATGGCCCTGGTGGGAGTCTGGGGAGTGCCTTACCTGATGCAGGTTTACGGCCTGGGGCGGACCGAGGCCGCCTCCGTCATAATCATGGCCTCGGTGGGGGTGATGGTGGGCTGCTTTTCCCTGGGTGTGATTTCCGACCGGCTGGGTTCCAGGAAAAGGCCGTACATCGCCTTTGCCTTAGGAAACGTCCTGGTCTGGGCGTCCCTGTCCTGGTGGAACCACGGCATGCCCCCGCATCAGGCCCTCTTTGTCCTTTTTTTCCTGCTCGGCATTTTCGGCAATACCGGGCTGCTCTCCCCGATCATGATCAAGGAGTACAACCCGCCTGAGTTTGCCGGGCTGGCTTCCGGCCTGGGCAACATGGGAGGCTTCATCGGATCGGCCTTCATGCAGCCGTTCTTCGGGTATCTCCTGGACCTCAAGTGGGACGGAACCGTCGTCGAAGGCGTGAAGTTTTATTCCCTTGACGCCTACCAGTACGCCTTCGGGGCCTGTTTTGCCTCCGGCTGCCTGGCGGTGGCGGTGGCCTCCCTGCTGCGGGAAAGCCTCGGAAATAATTCCGGGGAAGCCTGCATTAAAGCCTGAGAAAGAAGGGGCTTGCCCGAAACTGGTTTCCCGCCCGTTTCACTGTTATAATTTAAACAGTCATGGATAACCGGGAAGGTGCTGTTCCGGTGTTCGATAAAACCATCCTGCAGAACTTGCACAAAATATTTAAACAGTATCCGGAGATAATCGCGGTATACTTGTTCGGATCTTACCGGGAAAGAGGGAAGCAGGCCGGGGACGTAGACTTGGCGGTTTTGCTGGGATACCCGGTCAAAAGCCAGGTAGACCTCTACATGGATCTTTACCCTCGCTTGGCTGAGGTATTCTCCCCGCTGGAAGTGGACCTGCTGTTTTTAAATACCGCGCCCCTGCCCGTTGGTTTTGAGGTTATTTCCACCGGCCAGGTTGTCTATTGCCCGGATGACGACCGCCGCACCGATTTTGAGTATGTGGTTTCCGGACGGTACATGGACTTCAAACACCACCTGGAGGCGGCCCGGAGGGAGCTGTACGAGGCGTTGAAGGAGGAAACTTCCCTTGTATAATCATGACCTTGTCGCCGAACGTATAGGTATCATTAGGAGTTCGGTGAAAAGATTAAAGCTTCTGGCTGAAATGCCGAAAGAAAGGTTCTGCCGGGACGAGGACTCCGTTGATATCGCCGAGAACCGGCTGCGCCGTGCCCTGGAAGCCTTGTTTGATCTGGGCCGCCACCTGGTGGTTAAGTCGGGGACCGGTGTGCCTTCAGACTACCGGTCGGTTATTGATAAATTGATAGAGGTTCAGGTGCTGCCGGAAGGTTTCGGCCGGCGGATAACCGGCATGGCCGGTTATCGGAATCGCCTGATTCATGAATATAACAAGGTGACTCCGGAGGAACTTTATGAGATAATGCAAACCCGCCTGTCCGAGTTGTCTTTATTCTGTCAATACGTGGCGGATTACCTGCAGGGACTGGACCGGCGCTGAAACTTGCGGTTCCGTTGCCTGTTTTGATGGGTGTGCGTCCAACTTCAGGCCGATGCCTCGGTGGAGGAGATGGTCCCTCTGCCGGACACCTGCTTCCAGCTGGTCAGGTATACCGACGTCACAATCAGCGCCCCACCGGCCAACTGCAGCGGGCCGATGGTTTCATCAAGGATGAAATAACTGCTTGCCACCGTAACCACAGGGATCAGGTTGATGAACAGGGAAACCACGCCAATGCCAAGGTTTTTCATGGCGTACACGTAAAGGTAGTAGCCCAGGGCCGAGCAGAAAAGCCCCAGGTAAGCCGCGTTCAGCATGACAGTGCCGGATACGGCTTGCCAGCCAGCCCTTTCCAGCATTATTAATATAAATAACGGGGTGAATATTTTTCGCTTGGCTGATCAGTTCTATTCAGACCACCGCCCTTTTTCCATGATGCTGTCAGACCTGGCCGCGTCCCTGCCCGCGGAGGGAATGACCCTGCGGGAATTGCTGGACAGGTTGCGCACCAGGGGCCTCCTGGCGCTGTGCATGGTCTTGACGGTGCCTTTTTTGTTGCCCATGTCAATCCCCGGCAGCAGCACCCCCTTCGGCCTGGTGATTGCGTTGATTGGGCTGGGGGTAGTCTCCGGCAGGCCTCCCCGGCTCCCCGGCCGCCTTGTGGGCCGCCCCATCGCGGCGGAACACCTGTTTCCGGTGCTGGAAAAGGGATCCTGGCTGTTCGGAAAAATAGAAAAGCTGACCCGCCCCCGTCTGCCGGCGCTGACCCGGGGGAAAATCCCGGCCCGCATCAACGGACTGGCCATGGTTTTCAGCGCCGTCCTGCTGATGGCTCCCCTTCCCCTGCCCCTTTCCAACACCCTGCCGGCGTACGGGGTACTTTTCCTGGCCGCAGGCAGCCTGGAGCAGGATGGCTGCCTGGTGCTGGCGGGCTACCTGATGGTAATCCTGGCTGTGGCCTATTTCGGGCTGCTGGGCTTGCTGGGGGCTTTGGGCATTAAGGTATTGTTTTCCTGATTTCGGCGCCGGGCAATCTTTACAGCGTCTCCGGGGTGGAATAACAACGCATACTTCCGCCGGGCGGCCGTAAAGCTCCACCTTTTCCGGCCGGACCGGGTTTTTTAGCCATTAACCGGGGGGGACCGGCCCGAAACGGGGGTTTGATGTAATTGCAGCTGTCAGGAGAACTTTTTAAAGACCTCCATGAATTCCGCCAGGGACTCCTTAACCTCCCTGCCGTCATGCAGGCCGCTTTTTATCTTGTCGGCCAGGTGGCAGGCCAGGACTGTGATGCTGACCCTGTTTACCGCAGACTTGATGGCCGCCAGCTGGGTTACGATATCGCCGCAGTCCCGGTGGTCCTGGATCATTTTCTGCACCCCCCGCACCTGGCCCTCGATTTTTTTCAGCCTGCTCAGGAGTTCGCCCTGCACCAGCGGGTCTTTTTCCACCGTGCTGTAAACCGTGTTTCTTTTACCCGGGCGACCGGCCCCGGTCTTGCCGATGGCTTTCACGGCCAATCCCTTCCTCCCGTTTATGCATACCTGGCTTGGTATGCTTATTTTATAACTCTTGGGATCGGGCTGTCAATTTCGCAGGTACTTAGGCATTAATCCTCGACAAGGCGGCCTTGTTATTTTGGCCAACCTGACGGGGGTATGTACGCGCGGCCCGGCGTTTGTCACTTTACTCCATTGTCCGGGAGCCACCGCCGTTTTTTTTTGTAGTCTCCGGCCATGGTATATTGCTTTCGGCTAAATTATAATTCAGAATAGTATTACTATTATAAAAAAAATAAGGATTAAGGAGGTGAATGCTGGTGCGTGAGATGACGAGACACGGGTCGGGCAAGTTGTTTTTGGCGATTCTGGCGGGAGCAGTTATATTTATGGTTTTTGTGGTACCGCGGCTGGCTTTTTCAAAGACGCTCTTTTTCGGATTTATGCCGGCGGTGTGGTTCTGGCAGGTTCTTGTCCTGGTTGTGTGTTCGGTGGCCTTTATCGTTTACCTTTACAATCACTGGCAATACCGCCAAATGTAATTGAAGGGAGGTAATTCATTCGTGTCGGGAACAGTGCTGACCATTTTACTGTTCGGCGTCGCGGTGGTCCTGATCGGAGTCTACGGATCCCGCTTTTCCAAAAAAACAGCGGTGGACTACATGCTGGCCGGCCGCCAGATCGGGTCCGTGGTCATGTTCTTTTACGTTGCCTTTGTCATATACAGCGCCTGGACCTTTTACGGCTATCCGGGCTTTACTTATCTAAGCGGGGCGCCGTATTCAATCTTCGTGATGACGGCGCACCTGTCCTTCGCGGCCTTTTTCGTGCTGGTGGGGCCGCGCCTGTGGGCCATGAGCCGCCTGCACGGGTTCATTTCACCCATCGAATACATCGGCAAGCGGTACCAGTCGCCTTTTCTCCAGCAGCTGACGGCCGTGGTGCTGCTCGTATTCATTGTGCCCTACGTGGGGGTCCAGGTGGTGGGGGCCGGGGCGGGCTTTCAGGCCCTGACCGGGCTTCCGTACATGGCGGGGGCGACCTACCTGGGCGTACTGCTGGTGGCCGTGGTACTGCTGGGAGGCATGCGCACCGTGGCCTGGGTCAATGTCTTCCTGGGGTGCCTGTTCATCGCCGGTTTTGCCGGCTCCCTGATCTGGGTCTTAGCCGTCGCGCTGCCCGGGGGTCTGGTGGGGGCGGCCCAGAAACTTCAAACCACCAACCCGGCCATTTTCAGCGCTCCCGGCCCGATGGGAATATGGACATATAAGGCCATGGTGGGCCTGTCCATAGCCGGGTTGACCGCCTGTGCCTGGCCCCACGTGGTGGTTACCACCATGACCGCCCGCACCGTGGGGGTCCTGCGGTCCTTTGCCGTGGCCTTCATTGCGCTGGGGGGAATTATCTTCTACGCCATTCCGAACCTCTGGGGGATGTTGGTGGGGCCGGCCCTGATCCCCGGCCTGAAAGGCAAGGCGGCCGATGCCGTGGTGCAGATGGTGATTACCCAGTTCCTCCCCACCTGGTTCGGGGTTTTTGTATTGATGGCGGTGGTGGCCGCGGCTCTTTCGACGGTGGGAACCCAGCTCATGGTTTCGGGCATTTTCATTTCCCGGGACCTGCTGGCCCGGTGGATCCGGCGCCAGATCAGCGATGCGGAAATGATTACCTACACCCGCATCGGTCTCATCGTGGTTGTCATCCTCAGTTTCATCATGGCCTGGAAGAGGCCCACTGAAATGGGACTGTACCTGAGCGCCATTGCGTCGCCCGGATTCACCCAGTGGCTGCCGCTGCTGGTGGGCGGCCTTTTCTGGAAGAGGGGCAACAAGTACGGGGCAGTTGCCGGCCTGGCGGGCGGGGTACTGGTCCTGGTCCTGGCCATGAAATACAAAGCAATTACCTTCGGCTTCCAGCCGGTGCTGGTGGCCTTTGTCGTCAACGTGGTCCTCTACGTGGTGGTCAGCCTGTGCACCAGGCCGGCGGACAAGGAAACCCTGGCCATGTTTTTCGAACAGCTGGACGACTACCTGGCAGACAAGAAATAGAACCGTGAAAACTCGGGAAAGGAGTTGACAGCCTTGTCACAGATACCCGTTAACGAAGAAGAGAAGCGGTATTACTACCGGATCGACCGGGAATCGGTGGAGTTCCTGCACCGCAAGTACAACCGCCTCGGCCGCTGGGTCATTGCCGACCTGGTCAGGCGCAGCGCCTACCGGTACCCTGACAAGCCGGCCCTGATTTATAAAGACCAGGTATATACTTACCTCGACCTGGAGCGGAAAACAAACCAGGTGGCCAACGCCCTGCTGTCATTGGGCCTGCAGAAGTACGACCGCGTGGCCATCCTGGCCCACAACACCGACCACCACGTCCTGACCTGGCTGGGCACGGCCAAGGCGGGCGGCATTTACCTGGCCGTCAACTACCTTTTGAAGGGCAAGGACATCGCGTACTGCATCAACCATTCCGAAAGCAAGGTTTTCATCGTCGAGGACACCCTCTGGCCCGAAGTGGAGGGAGTACTGGGAGAAATGACGGGGGTGCGGACCTTTATCTGGTCGGACCGGGGCAAGGGGGAACCGGCGCCGGCCGGGTGGCTTTCCTTTGAGGACTGGTACCGTCAGGCCGATGATACCGAGCCGGATGTGGAACTGGACATCCATGACCCCGTCCAGAT
Organism: Desulfovirgula sp.; assembly: GCA_020725625.1. Classification (GTDB taxonomy): domain Bacteria; phylum Bacillota; class Desulfotomaculia; order Desulfotomaculales; family Desulfocucumaceae; genus JAILZP01. The sequence continues at coordinate 26,864 of DYET01000167.1, forward strand.
GGTTTACACCAGCGGAACCGAGGCTCTGCCCAAGGCCGTGGTGCTGACCAACCAGTCTCTGATTTCCCAGTACACGGGTTGCATTATCGACGGGGAATACAAACCGGAGGATGTCTGCGTAAACGCCCTGCCCATCTTTCACTGCGCCCAGCGGGATGTTTTCCTGACACCCTGCTTTATGGTGGGCGCCACCAACATTCTGCTTTTCCAGGCCGATCCGGCGGCCATGCTGGAGGCCGTGGAAAAGCACCGGGCCACGATGCTTTTCTGCCCGCCCACGGTCTGGATCGGGCTGATGCGTCATCCGGGATCGGAAAAGTACGACCTTTCATCCCTGCACAAGTGCTATTACGGGGCGTCCATCATGCCCGTGGAGGTCCTCAAGGAATTGCTGAACCGGATTCCCGGGGCCCGCTTCTACAATTACTACGGGCAGACCGAGCTTGCACCCTACCACACCATCCTGAGGCCGGAAGAACACCAGGAAAAAATAGGGGCGGCCGGGAAGGGAGGTCTCAACATGGAGACCCGGCTGGAGGACGAAGACCGGCGGCCTGTGGGACCGGGCACCCCCGGCGAGATTTGCGGCCGCGGACCCCACGTGATGCTCATGTATTTCAAGGATCCCGAGAAGACCGGCGAGGCCTTTGCCGGCGGCTGGTTCCACAGCGGCGACATGGGAGTGGCCGATGAAGAAGGTTATATCACGGTGGTGGACCGCAAAAAGGACATGGTCAAAACCGGAGGGGAAAACGTCTCCAGCCGGGAAGTGGAGGAAGTCGTCTACTGCGAACCCAGGGTAGCCGAGGTGGCCGTGGTGGGGCTGCCGCACGAAAAATGGATCGAGGCGGTGACCGCCTTTGTGGTGCCAAAGCCGGGAGCCGAGGTAAGCGAGGCCGAAATAATCGCCCTCTGCCGGGATCGCCTGGCGGGCTTCAAGGTGCCCAAGGGCGTGATTGTTCTTGACGAGCTGCCCAAGACACCCACAGGCAAGATCCTCAAGCGCGACCTGCGCCAGCTGTACGGCGGCTACTACCGCGGCCCGGGACGATAGCGAGGCTTTGGTCCCGGTGCGAAAAAAAGCCCTGCTGCCCGATATAAATTACAGACTAAGGGGGGATTTGGAATGAGGCCCAGGGCGACTGGACCTGAACAATCCATGCCTTCCCGAAGCGGGCCGCTGCCGCTGGTTGAAGAAGCACTGCAGAACGTGCTGGAGATGGCCAAGGAGATGGTGGGCGCAAGGCAGGGCGGGATCATGTTTTATGATCCCGACTCCAGCATGCTTTCGCTCCAGTATCCGGCTTTTGATGTCCACCGTGAGATGGTGGCCGAATACAAGGTCTCGACGAACGGCGTCGGGGCTGCGGTAAAGGCCTTCCGCACCCGCGAGCCCTTTATTTCCAACAACTGCTTCGGTGATCCGAACGTTATCCAAAAATACGCGGAAATGTACCGGGTGGAAAAGCTGTTGACCGTTCCCCTGGAGTGCGGGTCCGAAATAATAGGCGTGTGGCACCTCAGTAACAAGAAAGAGGGGGACTGGGAGGAAAGTGACATCAACTTCTTTTCCATCATGGCCAGACGCCTCAGCGGGCTGATCGAGCAAACCAGGCAGTGGCAGATCCAGGAGCGGCGGCATCAGGTTTGGCTGTCGCTGATGCAGAAGATGGCCGGCACCGGCGATGTGCAGTCGGTGGCCGAAGTCCTGGCCCACGTACTGAACCTCCCGGTGGCGGTGTTCGACCGCTGGGGGCTCTGCCGGACCAGGGTGAACATGCCGGGCGGGCTGACGCTGCCGACCGAGGAGAAACTAAAAAACCTGGTCAGGCCGGAGGCAGTTTCCGGCCTGGTAAGGATTTCACCCGCGGCTGAGAAAGGGCTGGCCTGCCCTGCCTGGGTGATGCCGCTGGGAATTGCCCGCAGGGCGCTCGGACACCTGGTGGTGATGGTTCCCGAAGACCGGACCGTGGACGAAATCATGCTCAACCAAGCGGCCCTGGTGCTGGCCGTGGCACTTAACAACGAAGACCGGCTGGCCGAAGTGATAGAGCGGATGAACAGCGACTTTCTGGACCGGTTGGTGGGGGGCATGGTGGGTCGGGACGAGGCGTTAATACGGGCGGGGCGCCTCGGCCTGGACCTGCGCCGCGGCTGGGTAACGGTTCTGGCCGTGCCCGACACCGCGCCCGGGGCCGACCGGGAGATGCAGAACGTGTGGCACAGGCTGCAGGCAGCCCGGGACGTCCTCCGGCGCGAGCTGGAGAACTGGCTGCCCCAGTGCTGGGTGGGCGTTCTGGGGGACTGCACAATGGTTGTATGGGTGGAGCAGCTGCCCCAGGCGCCTGTCCGTCTGGTTCCGGCGGAGCTGCCCTGGCTTGTTCAGCAGGTGTTGGGGCGGTATGTCGGCGGAACCACTTTTTCCGTCGGCGTAGGGGAAAAGTACTGCTGCGAACCCGGTCATTTTGCCGAGGCATACCGGGAAGCGAAGCAGGCGATAGAAATCGGCCGCAAACTCAACGGCCGGGGGCAGGTAACCTACAGCAGCGGCCTGGGGGCCAACTTCATACTTTACGAGGCGGGCCGCTCCAGCGCCTGGAGGTCCTTTAGCGAAAGGCTGGTACACCGGCTGGAGGAGTACGACCGAAAGCACGGGTCCCAGCTGCTGGAGACGCTTGAGGCTTACCTGGAAACCGGGGGGAACGTGGCGGCCACGGCCCGCCTGCTGCACGCCCACGTAAACACGGTGCGCTACCGGTTAGCCCGGGTGGAAGAGATTACCGGGAGAAGCCTGAAGAGCACCAAAAACCGTTTTGAATTCCAGTTGATTCTGCAGATTAGGAAGTTGAGAGGGTGATTTTCCGTAAACTAAACGGTTTTTGAGCAGCGGCGCCCGGCAAAATGAAAGGGTCTCGAGCTTCCCGGCTTGAGACCCTTTCAACATCTTTACCCGAAGGTGACAGGTCGGGCTCCCGGCTGAATTAAAGATCCGTCCTGCTGACGATGGTTTCAGCCACCTGAATTTTTATATTTCCATTTCTTTTCCCCTGCGTTAGAATTGTTTTAAAGATTACACAATTTCAACGCTTTCCGGGGTGATCCAAAATTGGCATGGCCGGGCCGGGTCAACAGCGCCTGTACATTCCAGTGCTGAAACTTCGTACCGCTACCCCTGATTAAAAAAAGAATGCAGGCGGCCGGTGTTTCCGGCCGGATTTTTTCAGCGAGGAGGAGGTGAACCGGCTTTTCAGCCGAAAAAAAGTGAAACAATGGCAGACCGACGTGCTGGTCATCGGCAGCGGGCTGGCCGGAATCAGGGCGGCCATGGAGGCCCGCCGGGCCGGCGCCAGCGTGCTGGCGGTGAGCCGGGCCCCCATGGGCAAGGCCAATAACAGCGCCATATCCAAGGGTCACTTTGCCGTTTCCGGCGGGGAGTTTTACCCCGGGGACAGCGCTGAACAGCATCTGAATGATATCATAGCCGGCGGCGGACGGATAAACGATCCCGGGCTGGTGTCGGTGATGGTTGACAATTTGAAGGACGAGGCAGGATTCCTCAAAGACTGCGGGGTTTCCCTGATCACCAGGGATGACGGCAGCCTCCAGTACAGCAAACCTCCCGGTCATACCTACCCCAGGGTACTGGCAACAACCCGGAGCTCCGGCGTTGACCTGCTGGACCCCCTGGTGGGGCGGGCCAGGGAGACGGGAGTCCTCATGGAGCAGGGGGTAACCGTCCTGTTCCTGGTCAGCGACGGGGAAGGGGTGTGCGGAGTCCGGGGCTTTACGCGGTCGGGCGAACCGGTTCTCATTGAGGCCGCGGCGGTGGTTCTGGCCACGGGGGGCGCGGGGGGCCTGTACCTGCACACCAACAATGCGCCGGGATCCGTTGGTCTAGGGCTGGCCATGGCCCTGTCCGCCGGGCTGCCCCTGGTAGACATGGAATTTGTCCAGTTTTACCCTACTTACCTGCGCATGCCCGGAAGGCCCAGGGTGATGATCTTTTATGAAATTCTGGTGGCCGTGGCCGGGGCCGTCTTGCGCAACCGTTACGGCCAGGACATCAGGGAGCTTTACGGTATGAAGGAGATGTCCGGCCTGACCAGGGACAGGCTGAGCCGGGCCATTGCCTCTGAAATCCGCGCCGGCCGCGGAGTAGGTCCGGACGGGGAGGCGGTGGTCCTGGACTTGTCCACCATGGCCCGCCCCGAAAAGTACCGCCGCCTGCTTCCCAAGGCCGTACCCCAGGATGCCTTGCAGTTGCACGTTGCCCCGGTGGCCCACTTTACCATGGGCGGGGTTGCGGTGAAGCCGGGGGGAGAAACCGAAATTCCAGGGCTCTGGGCCATCGGGGAGGTGGCCGGGGGCATTCACGGGGCCAACCGGATAGGAGGAAACGCTCTGGCGGAGTGTCTGGCCCTGGGCCGGGTGGCCGGAGCCGCCGCCGCGGAATACTCACTGCGGGCCGGACAAAGGAGGCCGTGCCGGCAGGAGACTGAACCTCCTTTCGATGCCGGCGCCGGGGCCGGAGATTTGTCCCCGCTGGAGGAAACGTTGAGGAGAACCATGAGCAGCCGGGCCGCAATCCTGCGGGACGCCGGCGGGCTTGAGGAGGCCCTGGCCGTAATAAATTCCCTGGGGGATAAAATATCCGGCAAGAAATCAATAGCTGCCCTGAAACTGGGAATGATGCTGGATGTTGCCCGGGCCGTCTGCCTGTCCGCGCTGATGCGCAGGGAAAGCCGGGGTTCCCACTTCAGGCTGGACTACCCTGGTGAGAGGGATGATTACCTGGGCAACTTCCAGGTGAAAAAGGTGGAGGAAGAAATGGAAGTGACATTCGTGCCGCGCCGGTAAGGGGTTTTCGGAGCCCCTTTATCTTATATAATCACCCCGTCTAAGGTATTGACACAGCTTACATGAAAAGTTATATTTTAATAAATTTATTAATGCGTTATATATTTTGATGTTAAATAAGCCGATAACGGCTGAAAATGAGGTTGAAAGGGGAAAAAACATGAAAACAAGGATTACCGAACTCCTGGGGATCAAGTACCCGATCATCCAGGGGGGGATGCAGTGGCTGTCCAGGGCCGAACTGGCGGCGGCCGTGTCCAACGCCGGGGGGCTTGGCATAATCACCGCCGCCACCCACCCCGGCAAGGAGGAACTGGTGGAGGAAATCCGCAGGACCAGGGCCCTGACTGACAGGCCCTTCGGCGTCAACATCTCCATGCTGCCCGAAGTGGGCCCGAAAGACCGGACTGCCTATTATTTCGAGGCGGTGATCGAGGAGAAAGTGCCGGTGGTGGAGACCTCCGGGCGAAGCCCGGAGGATTTTGTACCCCAACTGAAAGAGGCAGGCATCAAGCTTATCCACAAGGTGCCGGCTGTTCGTTACGCCAGAAAGGCCGAGAGGGTGGGGGCGGACGCCGTGATTATAGTGGGGTTTGAATGCGGCGGCCATCCCGGAATGGATGACGTGACCACCATGATCCTGACGCCCAGGGCCGCTGAAAGCCTTTCCATCCCGGTCATCGCCGGGGGAGGCATAGCCGACGCCCGGGGTTTTGTGGCTGCGCTGGCCCTGGGCGCCGAGGGCGTGGTGATGGGGACCAGGTTTGTGGCCACCACTGAATGCATAGCGCACCCCAGGTACAAGGAGTGGATAGTCAACGCCCAGGAAACCGATACGGTGATGATCCAGCGGTCCATCCGGAACGCCGCCCGGGTGATGAGGAACGCCGCTGCGGCGAAGGTCCTGGAAATGGAAGCCAGGGGCGCCGGCCTGGAAGAACTGCTCTCCGTCATCAGCGGCCAGGTTGGGCGCAGGGCGCTGCTTGAGGGCGACACTGAAGGGGGCACCTTCGCCGTGGGCCAGTGCGCCGGACTGATCAAGGAGGTCAAGCCCATCAAGGACGTCATTGAAGAGATAGTGGCCGGGGCAGAAGCCATACTGTCCCGCCTTAATAAGATAATGGGTTAAAAAGGAAGCGAAACATCGAGGGGCTTCCCCTGCACCAGTTCCTTGGGTTAAAGATTGAAAACATCGGAGAGGGTGAATCAACGGTAACCATTCCTGTGGACAGCCACACCCTGAACCCCGCGGGGACCCTCCACGGGGGGATAGTATACATGGTTGACGATGTGGCGGCCTTTGCAGCCATCGGCCCTGTTCTGGGAAACGACGAGTTCGCCGTGACCATAGACATCCAGACCAGCATGTACAAAGGGACCACCGGCGGGAAGGCGGTCTTCCGGGCCCGGGTGGCCAGCCGCAGCCGCAAGATTGCCTTTATGAACGTGGAGGTCACCGACGGCAACGGGAAGCTGCTGGCCGAAACCAGGGTCACCAAGGCCATACTGAATAACGTCCCCGAGCCCTTTAAGAAGTAAAAGCCTAAGAGGGGGCTTTCTGACAGGTTTATCAGGCAGCAGGCTGCTTAACTAACACCGGAGTACTTTTAAATACTACACCCGGCCAAAAGCAAGCAGAAAGCCAGCAGCAAACAGCCATTTTTTGGGAGGTGAAAGTATGCACCACTACCACAGGCTGCGCGAAATACTGGGGGCTCACCCCGTGGGCGCCCCGGAAAGCGAGGAATTTCTGGAGATATTGAAAATACTTTTTCGCCCGGAAGAGGTGGAACTGGCCGTCCTGCTGGACTTCAAACTGAGGAAGGCGGGGGAGGTGGCCCAAAAGGCCGGGATTTCGCCGGAGGACGCCTTGAAAAGGCTGGAGGCCATGGCGGACAGGGGGGCGTTGCTGGCCAAAAAGGTGGACGGCGAGATGGCCTACGCCCTTCTTCCCAACTACCCGGGCCTGTTTGAATACCCTTTCATGAAGGGGATGGACGGCCCGGCCCAGGAGAGGCTGGCCCGGCTCTGGCACGCCTACTACATGAAGGCCATGGCCGCCGAGCTGGCCTCGGCCAGCCCGCCGTGGAACAGGGTGCTGCCGGCAGAGGGGGCCCTGCCCCAAGAGTACGAAATTCTGCCCTATGAAGTAGCCTCCCGGATGGTTGCCGGCACCGGGACCGTTGCCCTGGCCAACTGTCCCTGCCGGATTTCGTCCGGCAACTGCGATAAGCCCCTGGACGTGTGCCTGTCCTTTGACGGGGCGGCCAGGTTTTTGTCCGATCGGGGCATGGCCAGAATCATTTCCCTGGAAGAGGCCCTGGCGGTGCTGAAGAGGGCCGAGGAGGCCGGGCTGGTGCACACCGGCAGCAACAATGCCGAAAGGCTGATCTTCTTATGCAACTGCTGCTCCTGCTGCTGCCATTTCCTGAGGCTGATTACCGATCACGGCTACCTTGGGGCGGTGGCCAAATCCAGCTACCGGGCCGGGATAAACGAACCCGAGTGCACCGGCTGCGGCGTGTGCGCTGAAGAGAGGTGCCCGGTGGGGGCCGTTACCGTGGAGGAGGGGACCGCCCGCCTGAACGCGGAAAGGTGCATCGGCTGCGGCCTGTGCGTATCCACCTGCCCCACCGGGGCCATGTCCCTGGTAAAACGCGACGACTACCGGCGCCCGCCGGCCACGCCCGCCGACCTGGTCGGGATGATCGTGGAAAATAAGCGGAAAAAGCAAGTAACCGGCTAGTTGGCCGGACGCGGGAAGCGGAGGGCCGGCCGTGTTTTCAGACGGATCCGGCCCATTCCGTTCTTCACTTTCCACAGCCCTTATCGGGCACGAATCCCTTTTTTCTTCAAAACCTCCGGCCGCCATCCTCCAAGGTCATTTATACCATTCCCACCTTCCAGAACCCCACCGGGGTGACCATGAGCATATCCAGGCGGAAGGCCCTGATCGACCTGGCAGCCAGGTACCAGGTGCCGGTGCTGGAGGACGACGCTTACGGGCTGCTGCACTTCGGCGACCCGCCGCCGCCTGCCCTGGCGGCCCTGGACAAGTCGGGGGCGGTCATATGCCTGGGCAGTATGTCGAAGGTTCTGTGCTCCGGGCTGCACTTCGGCTGGATGGCCGTTCCTCCGGTTGTTAAAGCTGGTAACCCTGCTATGGTCCCTGGCACTGAAGAACCTGGCCGCGAAAACCGACAAAAACCTCCCGGCCCGGGAGGAATAATGGCTGCGGCACGCGAACTCACTGTAGAAAAGGAGATCAGTGAAGGGTGGGAGAGCGAGTTGCTGCAGGCGGTCCTGTTCGACCTTGACGGAACCCTTCTCCGGGTGGACACCGCGGAATTCATGACCGAATACCTGAGAGAAGTGGGCCGGGCCGTGTCCCCGGTGGTGGATCCGGGACGCTTTATCGACGCCCTTCTGGCCAGCACCGAGGCCATGAGGGCAAACCGCGACCCGTCGGTAACCAACGCCCAGGCCTTCTGGGCCGATTTCCGCCCCCGACTGAAGGACTGCATCGATGCCCTGGAGCCGGTGATTTTGGATTTTTACACCAACAAATTCAACAGGCTTTCCAGGGTCGCCCAGCCGTGCCCCGGGGCCCGGGAGGCGGTGGAGGCCGCCCTGGACCGGGGCCTGCGCGTGGTCCTGGCCACCAACCCCGTGTTTCCACTGTCGGCCATCCGCGACCGCATGGCCTGGGCCGGGGTGGAGGACCTGCCGTGGGAGTTTGTCACCAGCTACGAGGAGATGCACTTCTGCAAGCCGCATCCGGAGTACTACCTGGAGGTCGCGGACAGACTGGGGGTGCCGGCGGAAAAATGCCTGATGGTGGGCAACGATCCCGGGGAGGACCTGGCCGCCTCCGGGGTGGGGATGAGGACTTACCTGGTCACCGACCACCTGAAGGACTCCGGCCAAGTGGAGTTTAATCCGGACCTTGTCGGCAGCCTGGCCGACCTGACCGACTGGCTGATAGGGGCCGGCCCGGATCTGCTGTGATCCAGATCATTGCTTCCCCATTGAATTCCTCTGTATATTTAATACATAAGCGGCGCGGTGCACGGAGCTTAAAGCCCGTGGGTCCGGGTATCCCGGCTCTGCGGGCTTTAATTGAAAAGTTACGGGGGAATTTTAATGGACTGGGATCCGGCGGCAAAACAAAAGACTGTTGGCTTTTACTTTGCCAACAGATTATAAAACACCGGGATTCCGGTGTTTTTGTTTAAAGCATAAAGATATCTTGCATGTTTAAATTAAGATCCGGAAGTAAAGGCGAAATCAACGTATCATTCTCATCATATACTCCAGCCCTGTTCCAGTCCTTTTCGCCCCGGATAAAAACCTCAACGAGCTGGATTTCCGGGTCTAAAATCCAGTATTCCTTTACTCCGTTATCGAAATACATCCGGCTTTTTTCCTTGCGGTCATACTTTTCAGTAGACGGCGAAAGCACTTCCACCACCAAGTCCGGCCCGCCCTGAATGTTCGTCTCTGTGATAATCGAGTACCGGTCCTTTAAAATAAAAATTATATCCGGGGAAACAACCTGGTCTCCAAGAACCACGTCAACGTCCGAGTACAGCTTTCCTAAACGGCTCTGCCTTATGTATGTTTTCAATGCCACGATAAGATTTCCGACAATCTCCTGGTGCTGCGGCCTCGGCTTAGGTACCACAATCAGTTTCCCCCCGATAACCTCATAATCCCGGCCGTCGTCCAACTTTAAATAATCCTCGTATGTATAACGCTTTCCCGCTTCAATCAGATTCTGCATACTCCCGGCTCCTTTCCTGTTAATTCCGCCAAGGGGAGTTTATCAAAGAGAGGCATCATCATATTTATTATACCATATTTTTAACTGGGGGCTTATTGGCCTGGCAATTAAACAAACCGATTTCAGCAGACGGCCGGGCCTTCCCGCCGGCGGCCCCGGCCGGCCAATCGTAGCCGTAAGCGGCGATCCCCAGCGTAATTTTTTCCGGCGGCGCCCCTTCCGCCAGTAACGCCTTGATATTGGCCTCCACCCAGGGAAGGGGGTACACCGGCCCGGGCGGCGACCCGGGGTGGCTGTAGTCATACGCCATCAAAACCACCCGGTGGGCCAGCCCGGCCAGTGACCTGTGGTCGTAGATCCGCGCCAGGTGGGGGGGCGGATCGTCGGGAGGTGTCACGCAGACGTCCAGCCTTTTGCCGTAGGGCCTCAGCATCTCATTCAATCCCGCCACGAAGCGGCTCAGGCCTTCCTTCTCGGCTTCAGCTCCCCAGGGGAGGGGCTGGTGGCCCTGCCGCACCCGGTCGGAAAAACCCCTAGAAGCACCAATGCGATTGTCATCGCCGTCACGGCCCCCAGGGCCGGGACAGTTCTTTCTCTCCGCCTCATTTCACACCGCCTGCAGTATGATCTGCCCTTATTTTAATCATTTTTTCTGACAAAACCAATTACCCGAAAAAAGACTTGACTTCCGGGTGACCCCGGAATATTTTTTGTAAAAACATTCGATATAAAAACCTGGTATTTATGTTTGGAGACAACGTCCCCGCCGGGCAATGGTTATCACGTATTAAAGAAAGGAGATGTTCAATGGCAGTACTGGTGGAAAAGAAGGGCAGGGTGTGCACGGTCATTATAAACCGCCCGGAGGTAAGGAACGCGGTGGACAGGGACACGGCGGACCGGCTGGCGGAAGCTTTCCGGGCCTTTGACGCGGACGACGGCCTCGATGTGGCGGTGCTGTGGGGAGCCGGGGGGACTTTTTGTGCCGGCGCAGATCTAAAGGCCATTTCCGAAGGCAGGGGCAACAGGATGGAGGCTGACATGTCAAAGGACGGGCCCATGGGGCCCACCAGAATGAGCCTCTCCAAGCCCGTAATAGCCGCTGTTTCGGGCTACGCGGTGGCCGGGGGGCTGGAGCTTGCCTGCTGGTGCGACCTGCGGGTGGTGGAGAGGGACGCCGTGTTCGGGGTGTTCTGCCGCCGCTTCGGGGTGCCCCTGGTGGACGGCGGTACCCAGCGCCTGCCGCGCCTGATCGGCCTGAGCCGCGCCCTGGACATGATCCTCACCGGCCGCCCGGTGGGAGCCGAGGAGGCCTATGCCATGGGGCTGGCCAACCGGCTGGTGGAGCCCGGCATGGCCAGGCAGGAGGCCGAAAAGCTGGCCGCCCAGATTGCGGAGTTCCCCCAGGTTTGCCTGCGCAGCGACCGCCAGTCGGTTTACCGCGGCTTTGACCTGGACTTTGAGTCGGCCATGAAGCTGGAATTTAGCCTGGGCCTGCGGGTGGTGGAGAGCGGCGAAACCCAGAAGGGCGCCGCCAGTTTCGTGAAGGGCCAAGGAAGGCACGGCCGGTTCTGAGACTGTGTCCAAGACGTTTTAGGAGGTGGGACGGGGATTTCAAAAATTAAATCCGGGACGGGATCGGGCCGGGAGTTATCGGCGTGTACAACGGCAGAATGTTAAATGCCTCACTTCTGGGTTCCCAGGTACCTCAGGATGGCCGCGGTGCTTCCCGGAACCCCCACCGGGAGAATTAAAAAATTCAAGCTCAGGGAAGAGGGCGCAACCCCGGATACCCTGGATATGAAGGCGCACAGGGCGAAATAGACTTTGCTCAGGGTACGGAAGGCCTGTTTCAGCCAGCCTTCCGCCCTCTGGCCCCGAAACAGGTGTGGTTTGGCCCTGCTGTTCGGGCAGCTGTTGATAGATTCGGTAAAAATTTTTTTATTAAGAAGGAGGAATGCGAAGATTAACAGAAATAATTTATAAAACGACATCGTTCTGCGCAATGGAACGCTGGTGAGATTGTTGGGGAAGCAGTCAAGGAGGCAGGTGGGCACCCGGTCCTCATTCCCGCCATGGGAAGCCGTGGCGGGGCCGCTCTGGCCAGGAAGTCTTAGTCAGCCCGGGAATTACAAAGAGGTTGCGGGTGCACCTGTCTCCTTTTGCGTTGACCCAGCCTGATTTCATACCGGTTTAGTGTTATAGTAAGGCTGTAAAGCTGCGAACTGGTTGTAGTTAACAGGATTAAATCTCACAGGGGACTTTACCGGAAACAAAGAAAGTGGGATTTGTAGGATGTTGGCTGTAGGACTTGGAAGTCATTATGGTGCCGTCCGGCAGTGGTGGCCAAGAAGTTGGGGTGGATTGCCGGTTCTCTGACGGTAGCCATACCGATTTCCGCCGGCAGTAAAAATATATATTTTGATCGCCCCGTTCAATAACCGGTTTTTTTTCTGACAACAATCCTGGTACGCAAGGAGAAGAGGAAAAGATATGGAAGGCAACCTGTTTCATTTTTTCATTGATGTTTTCGGCGGTATTTTCAACTTCGGTTGGCAGAACCTGATGATGATCCTGATCGGGGGCCTGCTGCTCTACCTGGCCATCGTGAAGGACTATGAACCCCTGCTGCTGCTGCCCATCGGATTCGGGGCCATTCTGGTCAACCTCCCCTTGACCGGCCTCATGGGGGAGGAGGGCATCCTGCGGGCGTTGTACAACGCCGGAATTGCCACCGAGCTTTTCCCCTGCCTCCTCTTCATCGGCATCGGGGCCATGACCGATTTCGGGCCGCTCTTAAGCAACCCCAGTATCCTGCTATTGGGCGGCGCCGGCCAGTTCGGCATCTTCCTGACTCTCCTGCTGGCCCTGGCCCTGGGCTTTGAAAGGCTGGAGGCGGTTTGCGTGGGGATCATCGGCGCCTGCGACGGCCCCACCTCCATTTACGTCACCACCAAGTTCGCCCCGGAACTACTGGGGCCCATTTCGGTGGCGGCCTACTCCTATATGTCCCTGGTCCCCATCATCCAGCCCCCGGTGATGCGCCTTCTGACCACCAAAAAGGAGCGGACCATGGTTATGGGGTACGCCAACATGAAGCCGGTCTCCCAGACCACCAAGATACTCTTCCCCATCGTGGTCACCGTCATCACCGTGATCATCGCCCCCATGGGGGCGCCGCTGATGGGGATGCTCATGCTGGGCAACCTTTTGAGGGAGTCCGGGGCGGTCAGCAGGCTGGTCAAGTCCGCTGAGAACGAGCTTTCCAGCCTGATTACCCTGTTCCTGGGCATCACCATCGGGGCCACCATGGACGGCCACATATTCTTGCAGTGGAAGACCCTGCTGATTTACGTACTGGGCCTGGTGGCCATCGTCGGGGACACCGCCGCCGGCATATTCATGGCCAAGCTGATGAACCTCTTCAG
>DYET01000023.1 GCA_020725625.1 Desulfovirgula sp.
TCCGCAAGGCCCTGGCAGAATTGAGGTACCATTTAAGACGCAACTTTGTTGCGTACCAGTCTCATCGGAAAAAGAAGTTGATGTTTCTGGAATCCGGATAATTGTCAAGGTTCAGGAATTAATTTACGCTGTAGTACTAGGAGGTAAACTTATGCTGCAAGACTACCTGTTGCCGGAATCTGTGGCCGACGCCATAGAGGTTTTAAAAAGCGGCAACGGCCAGGCCAGGATTATTGCCGGGGGCACCGACCTGCTGCTGGACATCGCCGACGGCAAGAAAGAAGCCGTCTGTCTGGTTGATATCACCCGGATTCCGGAACTGAAAAAAATCACCCTGGAGGATGGGGTGATCAGGGTTGGCGCCGCCGTGACCCACAACCAGGCGGCCAAGTCGGAACTAATCAATGAGAAGGCTTTCGCCCTGGCCCAGGCCGCCAGGTCGGTGGGGTCCCTGCAGATAAGGAATTCCGGCACCGTGGTGGGCAACGTGGTCAATGCCCAGCCCGCGGCCGACACGGCGGTGGCGCTGGTGGCCCTGGGGGCGGTGGCCGAAATAGCTTCCCCCGGCGGGGTGGACTTGGTGCCGGTGGAAAAAATGTATGCCGGCATCGGCAAGTCAGCGGTGGACAGCACCGCCCGGCTGGTCACCGGGGTCAAATTCCCGGCCCGCTCGAAAAACCAGGGGTCGGCCTTTGTCCGGCTGGCCCAGCGCCGGGCGCTGGCGCTGCCCATGCTGAACGTGGCGGTCATGGTTTCCCTGGAGGAGGACAGGTTCCAGTGGGTGCGGATTGCCATGGCTCCGGTGGGTCCGGGGCCGGTGCGCGCCACCGGGGCCGAGGAATTTTTAAGGGGTGCCGCGGTTGATCCGGAGGTCATCAAAAAGGCCGCCCGGGAGGCAGCGGTCCAGGCCGACCCCAGGGACAGCGCCCTCAGGGGATCGAGGGAATACCGCCTGGCGGTGCTCCCGGTGCTGGTGCGGAGGGCCCTGGAAATGGCCGTGGCCCAGGCAAAAAGATAACTTGTGGTAAAGGAGGCACAACATGACCACCAAGCTGCTTAAATTTACCCTCAACGGGGAAATGACCGAAGTGGCGGTTTCCCCGTCGGATATGCTGGTCGACGTGATCAGGGACAGGCTTAACCTCATCGGGACCAAGAAGGGCTGCGGCAAGGGAGAGTGCGGGGCGTGCACGGTGATCATGAACGGTGAAGCGGTCAACTCCTGCCTGGTTCCGGCTATGAAGGCCATGGGCGCCGCGGTGGAAACCATCGAGGGAATCGGCGGGCCGGAAAAATTCCACCCCCTGCAGGAGTCCTTCATGGACCTGGGGGCCATCCAGTGCGGTTTCTGCACGCCGGGGATGATCATGTCCTCCAAGGCGCTGCTGGACAAAAACGTCAATCCCACCAGTGAAGAGGTCAGGGAGGCCATTGCCGGGAACATATGCCGCTGCACGGGCTATGTCAAGATCGAAGAGGCTGTTTTCGCCGCGGCCAAAAAGATGAGGGAGAATCAGATAGGGAGGGACCGGAATGAGCAGTTTTAACGTGGTAGGCCAAAATGTGAGAAGGCTGGACGCCGTGGAAAAAGCCTCCGGTACTGCCGTTTTTTCAACCGACTTCAAACTGCCCGGCATGCTTTACGGCAAGGTGCTGCGCAGCCCTTATCCCCATGCCAGGATTGTCAACATCGACACCTCCGGGGCCGAGAAACTGCCCGGCGTGAAAGCCGTAGCTACGCACAAGAACACCCCCAGGGAAAAATTCAACACCTCGGCCACCATGACCTTTACCGTGCCCACTTATGAGCCGGTGCTGGACCAGTATATTTTCGACAACGTGGTGCGCTACGTGGGGGACGAGGTGGCCGCCGTGGCCGCCGTCAGCGAACAGGTGGCCGAAGAGGCCCTGAAGCTGATCAGGGTGGAATATGAACCGCTGCCGGCCGTTTTCGACCCCCTGGAGGCCATGTCCCCGGAAGCCCCGGTGATCCATGAATGCGCAACAGGCAAAAACATCCCGGGCGAGATAATCAGGATACCCTTCGGGGATATCGAGAAGGGACTGGCCGAAAGCGACGTCATAATCGAAGAACACTTCAAGGTGCCGGTGCAGAAGCAGGTCCAGATGGAAACCCAGGCCGCCGTGGCCCAGGTCGGCGCCGACGGGAAAATCACGGTGTGGTCCACCACCCAGACCCCGCACCCGTCCAGAATGATTCTTTCCAAGGTCTTCGGGGTGCCCCACAGCAAGATCCGGGTGCTCAACCCGCCATACGTGGGCGGCGGATTCGGGGTGCGCATAGGTTTAAGCGCCAAGGCCGAGCCCATCGCCGTGGCCCTGGCCATGCTGGCCAGAAAGCCGGTGAAGGTGGTGTATTCGAGGAAGGAAGACTTCATCGCCTCGGACACCCGCCACGGCGGCTACGTCACCGTCAAGCTGGGGGCCAGGAAGGACGGCGCCTTCCACGCCATCCAGATGAAGGGTATTCTGAACGCCGGGGCGTACTGCAGCTTCAGCTGCGAGACCCCGGGGGTGCTGGGGGCTATGGGGCTGGCGGTTTACCGCATTCCCCACCAGTATTATTACGGCCACAGCGTGTATACCAATACCACCCCTTCCGGGGCCATGCGCGGCTTCGGCAACCCCCAGGCCATGTTCGCCATTGAGTCGGTGGTGGACATGATGGCCGAAAAGCTGGGCATGGACCCGCTGGAACTGCGCCTGAAAAACATCATGCGGGTGGGGGACCCTTGGTGCCTGCCCTACAAGTGCAGCTCCACCGGCCTGGCCCAGTGCATCGAGCGGGGCGCCAGGAGCATCGGCTGGGAGAGGCGGGGCAAGCTGAACCGGCCGGGAGACAAAAAGCTGAGGGGCATCGGCATGGGCGTGGGCACCCACGTCAGCAACGCCTGGCCCTTCTGCGTGGACTACGACAACGCCTACGTCACCATCCAGCAGGACGGTTCGGTGCACCTGGCCGCCGGCGTGCCGGACATAGGCACCGGCACCAGCACCACGCTGCCGCAGTTTGTGGCCGAGGTGCTGGGTGTCAGGCTGGACCAGGTCAGCATGGCCTTTGCCGACACCCTGACCACCCCCTTTGACATAGGCAGCCACGCCAGCCGCACCTGCTACGCCGCGGGCACCGCCGTGGTGGCCGCCGCCCGGGACGCCAGGAAGCAGATCCTGGATTACGCCGCGGACTTCCTGAAGGTTGCGCCGGAAGGGTTGGACATAAAGGACTCTGTGATATACGTAACCGGGCCGAACGTGGGGGCCGAATGCGCGGGCACCGGGGTGTGCCGGGCCGGGGGAGGGGAGAGAACCAGCGTCACCCTGAAGGAACTGGCCTACCACGCCCACCTGCGCAACAAGCAGTTCATCGGGGTGGGACGGATTGTCCCCGACAACGCCCCGCCGTGGCACGCCCACTTCGCCGAGGTGGAGGTTGATACCGAAACCGGACAGGTCAGGGTGATCAAGATGGCCGCCGCCCACGACGTGGGAAAGGCTATCAACCCCGGCATCGTGGAGGGTCAGATCGAGGGAGGCGTGCTGATGGGGGTGGGCTACGCCCTGAGCGAAGAAATAAGGTATGATGAAAAGGGCAGGCAGCTTCAAGACAGCATCCACAAATACATGCTGCCGACGGCGGAGGACAGGCCGGAGATAGACGCCATCATCGTCGAGGCCGAGGATCCCACCGGACCCTTCGGTGCCAAGGGCGTGGGGGAGACCGGGCTGGTGCCTACGGCCGGGGCCGTCGCCAACGCAGTATACAACGCCGCCGGCATCCGGTTGAAAGAAATCCCGCTGACTCCGGAGAAAGTGTTCAGGGCCTTGCAGGAAAAGCGGGGAGAGGCCTAAAAGACGCCGGGGGGCGGGATTAAATCCCGTTCCCCGGCTTTAATCAATTTTTTACAGGGCCGGAAGTATATGCCGCCAACGGGGGGAAGACAATGAAACTGCGCACCATTAATGTGGAAAACGCCGTGGGCAAGGTTATCAGCCACGATATAACCAAGATCGTCAGGGGAGAGTTCAAGGGGGCCTCTTTTAGAAAGGGCCATGTGATCAAAGAGGAGGATATTCCCGAGCTATTGAGGCTGGGCAAGGAAAGCGTGTACGTGCTCGAGCTTGAACCCGGCGACGTCCACGAGGACGAGGCCGGCATCCGCCTGGGGACCGCCGTGACTGGACCGGGCGTGACCTGGTGCGGCCCCAGGGAGAGCCGCGTCAACCTCTTCGCCGACAGCCACGGCCTGCTGAAAATCAATGTCCCCGCCCTGGAAGCCATAAATGACCTGCCCGATGTCATTTTATCCACCCTCCCCGGCAACACCGTGGTGAATAAAGGCGACCTGCTGGCCGGAACCAAGGTGATCCCGCTGGTGGTGCCCGAGGAAACGGTGGCAAGGGCCGAGGCCATATGCCGGCAGGCCGGCTGGGTGATAAAAGTGGTCCCTTTCTTGAGGGTTCAGATAGGAGTCATTATAACCGGCAACGAGGTCTACAAAAAGCGGGTCCGTGACGGTTTCGGGCCGGTTATTACGGAAAAGGTGGAATCCCTGGGGTCGTCGGTGATGAGGCTGGAATACGTCCCGGACGACGCCCGGATCATCGCCGACAAAATCATTGGCATGGCGGCCGCCGGGGCTGGTATAATTTTTGTGACGGGCGGCATGTCGGTGGATCCGGACGACGTCACCCCAAAGGCCATCCGCCTGTCCGGGGCGGAGGTGGAAAAGTACGGCGCCCCCGCCCTGCCCGGGGCCATGTTTATGCTGGCCTACCTGGGAAGCGTGCCGGTTTTGGGGATTCCGGCCTGCGGGATGTTTTTCAAGATCACCGTGGTTGACCTCATACTGCCCAGGCTGCTGGCCGGGGAAAGGGTAACCCGGAAGGACATAGTGGCCCTGGCCCACGGCGGGCTTTGCAGGACCTGTGCCCAGTGCCGGTATCCCAACTGCACCTTCGGGAAGGGAACGAACTAAGACCATGGCAAACAATATGAGTCCGGAAATGAATCCGGAAACTGGGAATTTGTGGATTATGTTTCTGCAGGGGGGTAACCGGTGGTGAAAGAAGTGGATTTAAGCCGCGAGATGGTGTTGGTCACGGTGATCGGCCAGAAGGGAATGGACGGCGGCATGGTTGGGAAGAAAAAGCTCTTTTGCCCCGACGGGGAGGCCGGTGAACTCTCCCTGCCCTGGCTGGAGGCCGGGGCCGCCCGGCTGGCCCGCAGCGCCCTGGAAAACGGGATTTTTACGGTGGCCGACCTGGCAGATCCGGATCAGCCGGACAGGTCCGTCACCTTGATGGTGGATCCGTACCTGCCGCCGCCCGAGCTGGTAATCCTGGGCGGCGGGCATATCGCCCTCCCCCTGGCCGGGTTGGGCAAAATGCTGGGCTACCGGGTGGTGGTGGTGGACGACCGGCCGGATTTCGCCTCTCCCGCCCGTTTCCCGGAGGCCGACAGGGTTGTCTGCTGCAGTTTTGCCGGGGTAGCGGAAAAACTGTCATTCGGGTCCAGAAGCAGCGTGGTCATCGTCACCCGTGGCCACCAGCACGACCTGGACTGCCTGCGGCAGGTCATCGGCCGTCCGCTGGCCTACCTGGGCATGATCGGCAGCAGGCGGAGGATTCGCCTGGTCAGGCGGCAACTGGTGGAAGAAGGCTTCCCGGAACAACAACTGGACGCCGTGCACATGCCCATCGGCCTCGACATAGGGGCGCAGACTCCCGAGGAAATCGCGGTCAGTATCGCGGCGGAACTGATCATGGAGCGCCGGGGAGGCAGCGCCCAGTCCTTGAGAGTCCACCCGCCGGGAGCCGGGGCCGGAATCGCGGCCAGGGATTGCGAGCTGCCGTCGGCCGGGGACCGGGAAATCCTGCAAAAGGCGGTAAATTCGGCCAGAGGTGAAATACCGGCGGCCCTGGTGACCATTGCCAGGACCAGGGGATCAACCCCCCGCAAGGCCGGCGCCAGGATGCTGGTTTACCGGGACGGCCGGACTTTTGGAACTATCGGGGGCGGCTGCGGCGAGTCAGAGGTTCGCCGGGAGGCCTTTAACGCCATGGATGAAGGCTCTCCGCGGATCTATAAGGTGGCCCTGGACGCGGACACGGCGGCCGCCGAGGGCATGGCCTGCGGCGGCGTGATGGAGGTTTTCATCGAACCCACGGGCTTGCTTGCCAGGGTTTTCGGCAGGGGTGAGATTATTGAATCCCGGTAAAACGCTGGCGGTGGTGAAGGGCGCCGGGGATCTGGCCACGGGAGTGGGCTGGCGCCTTTTCAGATGCGGGTTGGGCGTGATCATGACCGAAATGGAGAGCCCGCTGGTGGTCAGGCGCACCGTGGCCTTTGCCGAAGCAGTATATTCCGGAACCACCCGGGTGGAGGGAGTGGAGGCCCGCCGGGCCGATTCGGCGGAACAAGCCGTGGACCTGGTGGAACTCGGGATCGTTCCGGTGCTGGTTGACCCCGGGGCCGCGGTGGTGCGCCGGCTGCGCCCCACGGTGGTGGTGGACGCCATCATGGCCAAGCGCAACCTCGGCACGGCCATGTCGGACGCTCCCCTGGTCATCGGCCTGGGGCCGGGATTTACCGCCGGCCTGGATGTTCATGCCGTGGTGGAAACGAAGCGGGGGCACCACCTGGGCCGGGTCATATACAGCGGAGGGGCGGCCCCGGATACCGGCATTCCGGGGCCGGTGATGGGCTACACGGTGGAGAGGCTGTTGCGGGCGCCGGCGGACGGGGTGGTGATGCCGTGCCGGTCCATAGGCCAGCGGGTGGAGAAGGGGGAAGTGGTGGCCTGGGTGGGCGGAACCCAGGTCAGGGCGGAACTGTCCGGCCTGGTCCGGGGCATGATCAAGCCGGGCCTGTGGGTCCGCAAAGGCACCAAGATCGGCGACATCGATCCGCGGGGTGAAGAGGCTGAATGCAGCACCATTTCCGACAAGGCGCTGGCGGTGGCCGGCGGCGTACTGGAGGCGGTGTTCAGTTTTCTGTCAAGCTTGCCTGAGCGATAAGATATAAGCGTTAGGCTATAAGAACATCAGTGTCAACGTTGAATTAGACCAGCTATTCACCGATGGTCATTTTATTCCTGGGAAAGTTGGCCTGTTACGAGGGAATAGGCCGCCTTAATCTTTTCTTCCGCGGTGCGGCTGTGGCTGTGGCAGGTGCCCTGAAGCATGAGGTCAAATTTTTTCAGCATTTCCTTCCTTCCCCCCGGCAGGATGGAAACCAGGCTCTGATTGAAAATCTTCATTCCCTCTGAGGCTAGGTCGGCAAGCTGCAGGCAGCCGTCTTCACCTGATAGGAGCTGGTATATTTTTTTTCCGGGACTACCCCTAAGAACATTAAACCCCTTGAGTTCTTCCGCCTTGTCCAGCACCTCGAAGCAAAAGGTGTACGGGGCCCTTTTCATCTCGAAATGAACATTTGAAACAGTGTAATCTTTAAGACTGATGTGCAACGTCAATTCCATTTCGTGCACCGAGTCCAGAAGCGCGGAGGAAATCAGCAGTGTGTCACTGTTCATCAGCCTGGCGGTGCAGCTCCTGCTCCGGTTGAACAATATCAAAAAGACACTCCCTTTCAGAACAAGCGTTTTACCGGGCCGGCACAGGGCCTGTCAGGTAGGTGGCGACTGAAATTTCCGAAGTTTCCTGTAAAGTGTGGAGCGCGAAATTCCTAGGGCCTGGGCCGCCCTGGTCTTGTTGTTTGACATTTCACCTAGTACCCGGCGTATTTCCTCGTCCTGAGTTTCTCTCAATTTATGTTCCAGTCCGGGGTGTTCCGGGAGGGGGGCCATAAAAATATGCGGGCCTGTCCGGTGGCACTCACTTAGAATTCTCCTGTAGGTTTCCAGTTCAGGCTCAGCGTCCTCGGCCAAAGACACGAATCTTTCCAGGATGTTTTCAAGCTCCCTTACGTTACCGGGCCAATTGTAGTCTTTAAGGCTGTTGAAGGCCTCCACAACCAGGTTTCCGCCGGAAATCAGTATCTGTGGGGCTATGTGTTGCAGCAGGCTCCTGATCAGGTGGGGCAGGTCGTCTGTGCGATGGCGCAGGGGAGGGATTTGAAGTTCTAGTACGCTGATGCGGTAATAGAGATCCTCCCGGAATTTTCCCGACCGGACCATTTCCCAGAGGTTACGGTTGGTGGCCGAGATTACCCTTACGTCTACAGGTATCAGCCTATCTCCGCCTAGGCGCATAACCACTTTTTCCTGAAGTACCCGGAGAAGGCGGGCCTGCACTGCCGGGGAGATTTCGCCGACCTCGTCCAGAAAAATAGTACCGGTATGGGCCATTTCAAAAAGGCCCGGTTTACCGCCTTTCCGTGCCCCAGTGAACGCCCCCTGTTCGTAGCCGAAAAGTTCACTGTCCAGAAGCGACTCCGGCAGGGCGGCGCAGTTTACCGCCACGAAGGGCTTTCCCTGCCTGTGACTGCAGTTGTGAATTCCCTGGGCGAATAGTTCCTTTCCGGTTCCGGTCTCCCCGGTTATCAGCACCGCCGATCCGGACCTGCCGTATCTTTTTGCTTTTTCAACCGTTTTTCGGATGACCGGGCTCTTGCCCACGATATCATCCAGGGTGTGCTGGGCCAGAAACCTCTTGCGATGCGCCTCCCAGCGGATTTTTTCCTCGGCCATCTGGATGGTGGCCGTATCTTGGAACACGGTGACCTGTCCGAAGGCCTCCCCGCCAACCAGAATGGGCAGGGAGCTGAATACCACCTTGGCTGCCCCGAAACTTCCCAGAGAGTTTATTTTTGGTGTCAGCGAACCGCCTTTTTTATCCACCTGGAATTCCGAAAAAAGGCTTGAGAAGTCCTGGCCTATAACATCCGAGGACTTGAGCCCCAGTATTTTTTCGGCCGCCGGGTTGAATGTGCTAACACGGAAGTGGCGGTCGGTCCCGATGATCCCACTGTAAGTGAAGTCCACAATGGCCTTGAATGTATTGGCCCTTTCGGTTTCCTCTTGGTAGGAGGCGATCATGTCCAAGGCGTATCTTAGGGCCTCCTGAAGAGCGGACGGAGAGTAAAAAAAGATGGCCTTCATCCCGTACTCCTCGGCTAGATCACAAGCCAGGCTGGCCCCTACCACCACCTTGCAGCCCCTGGCCTTCAGCCTTTTATAAAGCTGGTGCGCTTCCTTGATGTCCAAATAAGAGTATTGGCTAACTTTAACTTTGAGAATATCCCGGCATGCGTCAATATCGGGCATTTTACGGAAATAGTTGACCACTGCCACCTCCGGGCTGTACTGCCTCGCCTCTATCAGGGCTTTCATCAGGTCGAAACCGGTGACCTTTATCGGTATCACCGGAATGTTGAGCTTTTCCCTAAGTAAAAGGGCGCTCCGGTCCCCGCTTATAAGAACGCACCCGGGCCCGAACCGTTCAGTGCCCTCCCGGATGGCGGAGCTATCCGGAAAATTTTCAAGTAAATGCAGCAGCTTGTCCGTGGTTTCCACCGAGATGCCGGGGGGAATGGCGGTTCTTTTTATAACCTTTTTAGCCAGTATAGCCATTCTGCCGAAGCCGTTGATTATAATCCTGTGGTTGATTTCCTGTCACCTCCCCGGGAATTGTCTTGCTGTGCCTGAATGTGCCAAAAACGGGACAGTGACACAGTTGCTTTAGGACAGTTTACCACCGCAGGGGCAATATTTCAATAATTCAGCCATATACAAATAATCTAAAATATTGCCCGGATTAGTTGCGTTTAACCTGCTTAAGGCGGGTGAGCACCCTGTTTTGGCATATCTTTTGCGATATGTACAGCAAGAAAAGCTTCGGGGAAGTGCAGGTCGTTATGAACGAAACTTTGGAAAAAACGACTTTTCAAAATCGTATTACTGGTATTCTTGAAACAGAATATCCCCTAATCCAGGGCCCGATGAGATCCATCACCCTGGGAGAGATGGCGGCGGCTGTTTCCGGCAGCGGGGGCTTCGGGCAGATTGCTTTCTCAGGGCTTACCCCCGGTCAGCTCAGTGAGGAGATAAAAAAGGCCCGGAAGCTGACCGGCAGGCCCTTTGGCGTCAATATCCCCCTCCACCGACCCTACGCGCGGGAGGCCATAGAAATTTCGGCCGCCCTGGGTGTAAGGGTGATAACAACTTCGGGCGGTAATCCCTCCGGCGTGATGGATCTGATTAAACAGGCAGGTCTTAAGGTGCTGCACAAGGTTTCAACCCTGGAAACCGCGCTGAAGGCCGAGGCGGCGGGGGTGGACGCCGTCATCGCCACCGGGTATGAGGCCGGGGGCCACCTGGGAAGGACCGATGTAACCACCTTTTGCCTGGTCCCGCAGCTGGCCGGATCACTGAAAATACCGGTGGTGGCGGCAGGCGGTGTGGCGGACGCCCGGGGGTTTCTGGCCGCTCTGGTACTGGGCGCCGAGGGGGTGGAAGTGGGGACCCGCTTTCTTGCAACCAGGGAATGCCCTCTTCCTGAGAGGTCTAAGCAGCTGGTCCTTGAGGCCAGGTGCGAGTCCACCCTGGTCATGGGAAGGGATGAAAAAATGCCCGTCAGGGTGCTGAAGGTCACTTCCAGCGATTCCGGCCAGGGCGCACCGGTGGGCGGTGAGGGCGACGTGCCGGTGGTGACGTTTTTCATTCCCTGTGGGCAGTCTGCAGGGCTTTGCGGGGAACTCCTGGGTCTAGGTGAGGTTTTTCCTTTGATGATGGAAGAGGCGAGGAGCATTTCCGGCCAAATTGCAAAATTTCTCATGGGGGGAAAATGATGAAATGGGAGCATATTCTCCTGGACCGGGCGGATAAGGTGGCCACCATCACCCTTAACCGCCCCGAAAAGTACAATTCCTTCACTGGGAGAATGAGGGAGGACCTGCTGGAGGCCGTCCGGGAGGCCTGCGAGGACCCTGAGGTCAGGGCAGTGGTAATCACCGGTGCGGGCAAGGCGTTCTGCACCGGGGGGGACGTCGACGAGTTCCTGTCTGGGAACACCCAGGCACTGTCGAGGGCAGGCCCCACAGACAGGTACACCATGCACAAAATAGTTTCGGCCATCCACCATACCGAAAAGCCCTTTATCGCCGCAGTAAACGGAGTGGCTGCCGGCGGCGGGTGCAACCTGGCCCTGGCCTGCGATATCCGCATTTTAAGCGATAAGGCAAGGTTTGTCCAGGTATTCAGCCGGAGGGGGGCGTTCCCGGATTGGGGGGGGATTTATTTTCTACCGCGGCTAGTTGGATACGCCAAAGCCGCCGAGCTTCTCTTTGCCGGGGACAGCGTGGATGCCGGGGAAGCCTTGAGGATAGGCTTGGCCAACCGGGTGGTAGGCCAGGATGAACTGATGGACGCCGCCTCCCAGCTTGCCGGCAGGATAGCCGCTAACGCCCCGGTGCCAATCAGCCTGATTAAAAGGGGGCTGCAGAATTCATTTCAAGTTTCCCTCGAGCAGGCTCTGGATTTCGAAAGCTATGCCCTGGAAATATGCAAGGGGACAGAGGATTTCAGAGAGGGGTTTCTATCCTTCATTGAAAAGAGAGAGGCGGTATTCAAGGGAAGATGACGAGAAGACCCCGGGGAAAATCAGCTTTGAACTTGCGCATTAGCCTGAATATTATAAATATTATAACAAATCGGCCGCAGTCTAAAGTAGGGAGATGATTGATAATGCTAAGGGGCGTCAAAGTGCTCGACCTTTCCAGGGCGCTAGCCGGCCCGTACGGGACGCTGCTTTTGGGAGACCTTGGGGCGGAGATTATAAAAATCGAAATGCCTGGCCGGGGAGACGATACCAGATCCCTGGTGGACGTCACCCTGGGGGGAATCGCCGCCTACTATTTGAGTATTAACCGGAATAAGAAGAGCGTCGTGCTGGACCTTAAAAGGAAAGAGGGGAGGGATGTATTTTACCGGATGGTGGAGAAGGCCGACGTTGTTTTCGACAACTTTCGGCCCGGAGTGGTAGAGAAACTCGGGGTGGATTACGAGACTCTGAAAAAAATAAACCCGGGGATTATTTGCTGCTCCATCTCAGGGTATGGGCATACTGGGCCCTTTAAGGACCGGCCGGCCTTCGACCTGGTGGTCCAGGGTATGGGCGGGGGGATGAGCATCACCGGGGAGCCGGGGCGGGCGCCGGTGCGCATGGGATTTGCCATAGGCGACCTGGGCGGGGGGATCTTCGGGGCCATGGGAGTCCTGGCCGCGCTGATTTCCAGACAGCGAACGGGTGAAGGCCAGAAGGTTGACATCAGCATGCTGGACTGCCAGCTTTCCCTGCTGTCCTATGTGGGACAGTATTACCTGATCAACGGCATTGTCCCACAGCCCATTGGCTCAGCCCATCAGTCACTGGTTCCGTACCAGGCCTTCAAGGCCAGTGACCGCTGGATAGTGATCACCTGCACCCCCCAGTTCTGGCCCCAGATGTGCAAGGCCATCGGCCGCCAAGAACTGGAAACCGATCCACGGTTTGACAGCCCCCT
This sequence comes from Desulfovirgula sp., assembly GCA_020725625.1. Lineage (GTDB taxonomy): Bacteria > Bacillota > Desulfotomaculia > Desulfotomaculales > Desulfocucumaceae > JAILZP01. The sequence goes on from DYET01000023.1 coordinate 12,482, forward strand.
TGCCCGACTGAAAAACCGCGACCAGTTGATACCCATCCTGGAGGAAATACTGGCCCAGAAAACCGCCGACGAATGGCTGTCCGCCCTGGAGGAGGCCGGAGTTCCCTGCGGCCCTGTGAATACGCTGGACCGGGCGTTTTCGGACCCGCAAATTCTGGCCCGGGACATGGTGGTTGAAATAGACCACCCCACTGCAGGAAGATACAGGGCGGTGGGGAATCCCATCAAATCGTCCCTGCTGGAAAAAACCCAGAGATTTTTTGCTCCGCCCAGGCTGGGGGAGCATACCGAGGAAGTGTTGAAGGAATTCGGCTGCACGGATGATGAGATATCCAGCTTGGTGCAGTCCGGCGTCATAGGTTTGATGACCGGTTAGGGTCCGTTTAAAAATACGCCCGACATACCGTCAAAGAACTCACGTACCACCAGCAAGCGACAGGCTGTCCGGTTTCGCCTTCCGCTACATGCTTGTTGTTTTGTTCAACGTAAGGGCTAATATGTGCGTTTTTATCAACCTCCGGCCCCGAAGGGAAAGCCTTTGTTGAGGATGGGTAAGCTTTAGCCGGCCGGGATCTAAGTAGGTGTCGAGAGGAGTGGATTGATGGTAGAGTTCAACATCGGCATAACCTTAAGAAAGTGGAGTGAGCGCTTTCCTGACAAACCTGCCCTTGTCTATGAGGACATCCCTGTCACCTACCGTGAGCTTAACGAAGGGGCAAATCGCGCGGCCTGTTTTCTACAGAGCAGGGGAATGCAAAAGGGTGACCGCATCGCCGTTTTGCTCAACAATTCACCGGAATTCCTGGAAGTATACTTTGCGGCAGCAAAGCTGGGGCTGATCTTTGTGCCCCTGAATACCAGGCTTACCCCGCCTGAGATTGAGTACCAGCTCAATGACTCTGGATCGCGGCTATTGGTATTTGAAGATACCCTGGCGGGGAGCGTAGAACCGCTTGTCTCCCTGGCTAAGGTGGAAAAAGACAAGTATGTCTGCGTCAAATCCGGGATTCCTGAATCTCCCGGCCTTCCCGGGTGGGCGGCGGACTACCACGGGTGCGTCCGTGACCTTCCGGCTGAGGAGCCTCTCCCGGGGCAACCGGTAATGATCGATGACGACCTTTGCATAATGTACACCTCCGGAGTAACCGGCTTTCCCAAGGGGGCGGTGCTGACCCACCAGCAGAGCTTTTACAAAAACTTTCAAAACATACTTTATTCCGATATGAGATGTGACGACGTACAGCTCGCCCAGCTGCCGCTGTTTCATTCCGGAGGGCTGTTTATAGCCGCCACGCCCACCATTTCCCGGGGGGCTACCTTGATCCTCAGGCGCAGGTTCGTTCCGGCCCAATTTGCCCTGGATATCGAAAAATACCGGGCCACCATTGTTTTTGCGCTTACTACCATGTGGAAGTTTGTAATGGAAACCGGAAAGCTGGACGAGGTTGACCTTAGCAGCGTGAGGGTGGCTATTATCGGCGGGGAAAGGACGCCGGAGAGTTTAATCAACCAGTTGCTGGACAAAGGTCTGCGCCTGATGGTGGGTTTTGGCCAGACCGAAAACTCGGCCATGATGATGCTGCCGGAGAAAGACACCAGAAAGAAAATGGGCTCTGTTGGAATACCGGGATTTTTTTCCGAGATCTGGATCGAGGACGACAATGGCCGGAAGCTGCCGCCCTATGAAATAGGCGAAATCGTGGCTAGGGGGCCGGTTGTTATGAAGGGCTACTGGAACATGCCGGAAAAAACCGCCGAGACCATTGTCAACGGTGTGCTGCATACCGGGGACCTGGGCTACACCGACGAGGAAGGATATTTCTACATAGTAGACAGGGCAAAGGATATGTACAGAAGCGGCGGGGAAAACGTATACCCCGCAGAGGTGGAAAAAATACTGGCCGGCCATCCGAAAATCTCCGATGTGGCCATTATCGGCGTGCCCGACGAAAAGTGGGGGGAAACCGGGAAGGCCTTTATCGTTCCGGTGAAGGGCGCCTCCATAACCAAAGAAGAGGTGGACGAATATCTGCAGGGTAAGGTGGCCAGGTTTAAATTCCCCACCCACATAGAGATTATGGAGTCCCTTCCCATGACCTCCAGCGGCAAAATAAGGAAAATGGTACTGAAGGAAGAGGAAGCGCGAAAAATTGGCTGAGGGCAAATGTTACCTGGATTTCATTATACACCTGCCTCTCCGGTCAATGAAAGGTGGTAATATTCTTTTATGAAAGAAACCTTTGCCGACTTGGCCCGCTCTGTGGTGGACAGGGGCCTTTGCACCGGATGCGGGGCGTGCGTGGGAACCTGCCCGGCCTCGGCCCTGGAGATGGACTACAGCCTGGATGAGCCCGAGCCGTGCCAGACGGGGGAATGTACCTCCTGTGGGATCTGTTCCCGGGTTTGCCCCGGGGCCGACATCCCCTTCCCGGAGATTGAGGAACGGGTTTTCGGGCGCAGGCGGGGCCCAGGTGAGGAGTTGGTTGGGGTCCACTGCCGTGTCCTTAGCGCCCGCGCAACTGATGAAGAAATACTCAGGGCGGGGAGCAGTGGCGGGGTCACCTCGGCACTTCTTGACTTTGCTTTCCGGGAAGGAATTATTGACGGCGCCCTGGGGGCTGGTATGGATGTTGCGCGGCCCTATAGGACCGCTCCGGTGCTGATTTGCGGCAGGGAGGGAATACTGGCCGCGGCCCAGTCCAAGTACGCCGTAGTTCCTGTTTTGTCCCTGCTGAAGAGGGCGGGGGATTTTAAGCGCCTGGCGGTGGTGGGGCTGCCCTGTCACGTACACGCTCTGAGAAAAATGGCCGTCCTGGAGGAACTGGCCTCCCTGACTTCAAAGATAAGGTTCGTTCTGGGCCTTTTTTGCGCCTCATGCCCTTTTTACACCGGGACCGAGCATCTGCTGAGAGAAATCTGCGGCATTGAACCGGAAGATGTTGCCAGCCTGGAATACAGGGCCGGCAAGTGGCCGGGCGGCCTTAGGGTGCGCTCCCGGGACGGGAGGGAGGTAACTGTCGACCGCCATCAGTATGTGTATCATTTCCTGGTCTTTTATTCCAGGGACCGCTGCCAGATGTGCTATGACTGGAGCAACGAGGTGGCTGACATTTCCCTCGGGGACAGGTGGACCCCGCAGACTGGGGAGGGGGCCGGGCTGAACACAGTGATAGTGCGTTCGGAAACGGGCGGGGAATTGTATGACCTGGCCTGTAAAAAGGGCTTTGTGGACAGTGAGGACATTACCCTGGAGTCGGTTTTACGGTCGGGGGCGCTGGAGGCAAAAAAACACGCGGGGATGTACCGGCTCCAAAGGCGCATGGCTAAAAACTGGCCGGTTCCCGAATACCACTATCCTCCCCGAATATATCCTCTGCCGGTCGGTGAAAGGCATTTTGCCCCCCGGAAGGGCCAAAGGGGTGGTTGAGATGTGAGCGCCATTATATGTTTTCTGGCGGACGCCCTTACTTTTGAATTAAAAGAATATTAAGGAGGTAATGGAATGAAAAGAGCTGTGTGGAAGCTGGCGGTGATTTTTGCGGCGCTGCTGCTGGCAGCGGGATGCGGGGGAAAGGAAGCCGGGAAGGAAGCGCCCAAGGGAGACGCCAAGAGCGCAGGGGAAAAAATAGTGATCCGATTTGCCGGCACCATGCCGGTAAACCACCACATCACCACTGCCGGCGAGAGGTATAAGAAAGCCGTTGAGGAGGCAACCAAGGGGCGGGTCGAAATACAGTTCTACCCCGCGCAGCAACTCTATGCCGACAAGGACCTGGTAAGCGTGGTGCCCAAGGGCGGGGTGGAGATGGCCCAGGTAAATTTCGCCTTCTGGACCGGGCTGGCGCCTTCACTGGGGCTACTCAGCATGGGCGTTAACTATTCGGGGGCCGATCACTATTTCCGGGTACAGGACGGAGAGCCCGGAAAGATCATCGCCAAGGACCTGGAAGAAAAGGCCAATATTAAATTTATCAGCTGGCTTGACTATGGCATGGGCACCTTTATCGCCAACAAGCCGCTGAAGACTATTAATGACTTCAAGGGCACAAAACTCAGGGGGCAGGGAGATTACGACAGCGCTTTCATTAAGGACTTGGGCGGCGCCCCCACCGCCATGAGTTCCACCGAGGTGTACATGGCCCTGCAAAGGGGAGTGCTGGACGGAGCCATTTCGGGGCCCTCCAGCTTTGTCACCCGGAAGTGGATTGAGGTGGCCAAGTACCCGGTGAATATAGATATAGGCCGGGGCCAGTTCGGGATTGTGGCCAACAGGGACTTTTTCAACAAGCTCCCGGCCGACATTCAGAAAGTGCTTCTGGAAGAGGCCCGGAAAGTGTGCGAATGGACCCGCCAGGAGGCTAAAAACGAGGACAGCAAGGCCTGGGAGACAATCCGGAAAACCCCGGGGGTGCAGGTGGTGGAAGTCAGCCCCGATGAGTTCGCAAGGTGGCGTGAGCTCGGGGTGAAAGGCGGCAAGGAGATATTGTCCGAGAAGATCGGCAAGGAAAAGGCCGCCCAGCTGCTGGACATGGTTGAAAAACTGAGAAAATAGAGAAAACATGCTCTCGGGGGTGCGGCGGAGCTTAACCATCCCCGCGCCCTCGCCCTCAATATATTATGAAAGGAGTAAAATTATGCTTGGGGCAGGACCGAATGCAAATACGAGTTTTTTCGACCAGTCCAATTCAGTGCTGTCGGTAGGCGCCAGGCTTACGGCCCGGGCCATTGACGGGCTGTCCACCATTGCCGGGTCACTCTGCGGCTACTCCATGGTCTTCATATCCTTCGCCACTTTTTACGAGATCGTTGCCAGGGGCGTGTTCGATGCACCGACGGACTGGGTCCTGGACATCAGCTGCTACATAATGGTTTGGTTCGGGTTTATGGCGGCTGCCTTCGGGCTCGAAAAGGGGAGTCATATTCAGGTGGATTTCCTGCTGAGCAGGATGGGGCAAAGAACCCTATCCGTCATGAACGCCTGGGGGTACCTGGTGACCGCAGCATTTACCGCCATACTCACCTATTACTACAGCGTAACTTAAAAATAACAATGGACAA
>DYET01000168.1 GCA_020725625.1 Desulfovirgula sp.
CGGGGTCCGGGTTTCAATCCGGCTGCAGGACCTGCGGCTGAACCGGCTCTAAGCTCGTTCCCAAGGCCTCATCAAGCAGCAGGCGGTGCTCTCCCGTCTCTACACGCTCATACAAACGCCTTCGGTATGTTACTTCTCATTATTTCCTCCAGCCTGGTCAGCTGCATGTAATGGCGGGCCTCGATTTCCGACGAAACAGTCAGCATGCGGCGGACGTAATCTTCCCTGTACTGTGGGGGCCGGGCCAGCCCCCCGGTGCAATCAAACCCTTCGGAGTAACACTTGTGGACGGGCTTCTGTAAGCAGCCGGCGCATTTCACCGTGCATCACCCTGCTCAAGTATTTTCGGATCATTCCACCGCCACGGTGGGAATGTCAATCCTCTTGGGACAGATCTGGGCCAGGAGTTCCCTGAAGGTCATCAGGCCCTCCCCGGTCAGGCCGGCTATTTTAAGCCTTCCGGGGCCGAGGGCGTCCCTCGGGTCCACTGCCAGGCGGATGTTTTTTACCAGCGCCGCGGGGCTGACCCGCCCGGCCGGCTGCATCCCCGCGTCGCAAATCCCGCAGAGTATGCAGGTGGCCGGGCCCTCCGCCAGCCGGGCCGCCTTGGGATCGACCCGGCCGTCGTGCCCGGGCAGGGCCAGCACCCAGGGGATGACCTGTTTTAGGGCCTCAAAAAACGGGTCCAGGTCCACCACCAGGTCCTTCAGCTGCCTGAACCCCGGCAGGGGCTTCAAAGACAGCCTGCCCCCATCCCCGATCAGATCGCCCACCAGGGTTTGGCAGGCCAGCCGGGGCCGGTCCTGGATGATCATGGCGCAGGAACCGCAGATGCTGCTGCGGCAGGACCGCCTGAAGGACAGGCCGGGGTCCTCGTGCCAGGCCTTGAAAAGTACGTCGAGAACAGTCTCGTGCTGTTCCCAGGACAGCACGTATTCTTTGAGGTACGGGCAGGTGTCGGCCTTCGGGTCGAAGCGGGATACGCTTAGGGTGAGGTGCATCCTAATACCCCCTTTCCTGGGGCGGGTACCTGGTGATGGAAACGCTGCCGGTTCCGAATACGGGCCCCTTCTCCCCCTTTTTGATCAGCGTGTGATTCAGCCAGTTACGGTCGTCCCTTCCGGGAAAATCAAGGCGGAAGTGGGCGCCCCTGCTCTCGGTGCGCCTTAAAGCCGCCGCGGCGGTTATTTCACTCAAATCAAGCAGGTATCCCACCTCCAGATGCTCGGTCAGCTGGTAATTGAAGGGGGCTTCCTTCACCGGCACCCGTAGGGCGCTGTAACGACGACGCAGGCCGGCCAGTTCTTCCCGGGCTTCCTTAAGTTCTTCCCCGGTCCTGAAGACTCCCACCTTTTCGGTCATTGTGCGGTTCAATTCCCGGCGGATGACGAAGACGGAATCGCCCTCCACTTCCGGCCTGGATTGTCCGAAATTGGCCAGCCACCTTTCCATGGCGGCGTCCAGGGAGTCTTTCGGGGGCGGGGCCAAGCCGGCCGACCCGGCCAGGTAAGCCGCCCTCCGGCCGGCGCGCCGCCCGAAGACCACAGTTTCCAAGAGGGAGTTCCCTCCCAGGCGGTTTGCCCCGTGCACGCTGACGTTGGCCGCCTCACCGGCGGCCAGGAGGCCGCCTATATTGGTTTCGCAGTTCAAATTCGTCCTGATGCCTCCCATGCTGTAGTGCTGGGCCGGCTCGATGGGTATTGGCGCGGCGCTGGGTTCGACGGCGGCGTACCGGCGGGCCAGGTCCTGAACCTGGGGCAGCCTTTCGGATATTTTCTCCGCACCAAGGTGGGTGAGGTCCAGGTGCACGTAACTGCCCTCCACTCCGCGGCCTTCTTTTATCTCCTGGAAGATGGACCGGGAAACTACGTCCCGGGGGGCCAATTCCATTTTCTGCGGGGCGTATCCTGCCATAAACCTTTCGCCGTGCACGTTGCGCAGGTAGCCCCCCTCACCCCGGGCGGCCTCTGAAATCAGGATGTTGGTGCCGTAGAGAGTGGTGGGGTGAAACTGAACGAACTCCATGTCGGCCAAAACCGCGCCTGCCCGGTAGGCGATGGCCATCCCGTCGCCGGTGTTGGCGTGCCCGTTGGTGGTTTTCTGGTATACCCTGCCGTAACCGCCGGTGGCCATGATCACAACCTTGCACCGGATTACCTCGGTCCGCCCGGAGGCCAGCTGGTAAACCAGAAGGCCGGCCACCGACCCGTTTTCAATCAGCAGGTCCACCAGGTACCATTCGGGGTAAATCCTAATCCCGGCCTTCACGGACTGCTCATAGAGGGTGTGCAGCACCACGTGGCCGGCGAAGTCGGCCGCGTAACAGGCCCGGGGGTAGCCGGCCCCGCCCAGTGAACGCTGGGCGACCCGCCCGTCACCGGTCCTGGACCAGGGCACGCCCATGGTTTCCAGGTCCCTGATCACCTCGGGCCCTTCCGAGCACAATATTTCGATGGCGTCCTGGTCGCCGATGTAATCGCTTCCCTTGACGGTGTCGAAAACATGGTTCTCCACCGTGTCGTCATCGCCCATGGCGGCGTTGAATCCGCCCTGGGCAGCACCGCTGTGGGACCGGGTGGGGTAAACCTTGCTGACCACCGCCACGTCTGCTCCGGGGGAGGCCTCGACGGCGGCCATCAGGCCGGTCAGGCCTCCCCCCACGATGACAATGTCATGGGTAATCATTCATGCACCTCCTGCTGTAGTCTTGCAGCCGGAATGCCGCCGGCCCGAGGGCCGGCAGCTAAAACGGCAGGGCCGAGGATACGTCGGAGACTGCCGCCAGGTTGCGGCACAGTTCCATCATGCGCCTGGCGGTTTCTTTCCCCCACGGCCCGGATGCCAGGGAAAGGAATTTTTCTTCCAGTTCCCTGGTAGTCACCGGGTTTTCCGGGTCTCCCCGGGGGTAGTCGGTATGACCTTGCAGAACCTGGCCCGACCGGATCCCGATCCTGACTGACGCCGGCCATAGTTCAGGATGGCGGGCGTTCAGGGCCGGGTCCACCTCCAGATCCACTTTTTCCATCAGGGAGCGGATGACCGGATCCGTCAGGGTTGAACCGTTGAATTCTTCCGGGCCGCAGCGTCCTTCCTTGATGGCCAGGGACACGCAGAAGGGCAGGCTGAACTTGGCGGCGTACGGGCTCTCCGGCGTGTAGTTGGCGGTTATGTCCAGGGCCGTCTTGTACGTCGAGACGCGAATCCACCGCACGTCATCCGGCCTTATCCGGTGCCTCCGGGCCAGGTCAATGGCCGTGTCCACGGCTGGATGGGTATGCCGGCAGGAGGAATGGATTTTGTAGGAAATCTCCTCTATCTTGTAGCGGCCCGTGCCCAGGCCGTCGGTGATGCGGTTAAAATCGACATCGGCGGCGGTGGCCCGGCAGAAGCCCCGCTCCCCCTCAAGGATCCGGCTGGCCCCGGTAAATCCGCGGCGGGCCAACAAGGCGGCCAAAAGGCCGTTCATGGCCGCCTTGCCCGGGTGCAGATGCTTGGACATGGCCCCGTCGGCCAGAAATTCCCACAGCCCGGCGGCCTGGGTGCCGGCGTTGCCCAGGGCCCAGGTCACCCTGTCGGCCCCCAGGTTGAATATTTTTGCGGCCGCGGCTGCGGCCCCGAAAGTGCCGCAGGTTCCGGTGGTGTGCCAGTAATGGTAGTGGGACGGGGTGATCGCCTCGGCCACCCGTATGGCCACCTCGTAGCCCACCACCACGGCGGCAATCAGGTCCCTGCCCCCGGCATGGACCTTTTCAGCCGCCGCCAGGGCGGCCGGGATGACCGGGGCGGCCGGGTGGATGATGGACGTCCTGTGCACGTCGTCCAGTTCCACTATGTGCGAAATCGCCCCGTTTACCAGCGCGGCGTTGAGGCATGAAGTCCTGCCGCCCCCGGCCAGCAGGGTGGCCTCGGGGGTGCCCCCCAATTCCTCCACCACCCCCAGGATCATCTGGGCCGGGGACTGCCTGCCGCCGGCTGCGGCCGATCCCATCCAGTCCATAACGGCCAGGGAAGCCATGTCCACGGCGGTCCGGGGAAGGTTGTCGAAGCGGGTCTTGCATATGAAATCCACAATTTTTGACGTAATCATCGGGCTTATTCACCTGCCTCTCGATCTTTGAGGATCGGCCTTTTATTTAAGCACCCTGCGCAGTTCATCGATAATCTGGTCGAAATGGTCGACAACATGGGCCCCGGCCCTCTTAAGCCTTTCCATCTTGGCGGAGGGTTTCCCCCGGCCTCCGGAAATAATCGCCCCGGCGTGGCCGAACACCGTTCCCTCCGGCATGCCCTCGGTGAACCGGCCGGCCACATAGCTGAACAGCGGCTTGGTAAAACCGCCTTTCTCGATGAAGTCGGCGGCCTCCTCCTCCTGGCGGGTGCCGGGCTCGGAAAAGGTTACTACGGCCTCGGTGCCGGGGTCGTGTTCGAACAGTTCGAGGAGATCCCTGATTGTGCTGCCGATAAGGGCGTCCCCGCCGATGCTGATGCTGGTGCTGACGCCGTAGCCGGCCCTTTTCACCATCCAGGAAGTTTCGGCCGTCATTCCGCCGCTGCGGGAGATCACTCCCACCCTTCCGGGCACAAAGCAGCGTTCCACGTTGTCCCCGCCGATGGCCCCCAGCTTTACCCGGTCCGCCGGGTTGATTATGCCCACGGAGTTGGGGCCGATGACCCTGACCCCGGACTGTCTCGCCGCGTAAAGAAAACGCACGGCGTCCCTCTGGGGAATGTTTTCGGTAATGATTACCAACAGCTTAATGCCGTTGGCGATGGCCTCCATCACGGCATCATAGGCAAAGGCCGGCGGCACGTAAATCAGGGAGGTGTCGCAGCCGTGCCGGCGGACTGCCGCCTTGACCGTGTCGTATACCGGCACGCCGTGAATTTCCTGGCCTCCCCTGCCCGGGGTGACGCCGGCCAGAATCTCCGTGCCGTAATCCAGCATGTGCCTGGTCACCATGGAGGCCTCCCGCCCGGTGATGCCCTGGATCAGTATTCTTGTTTTGTCGCTGATCAGTATCGCCACTTCAGTTTCCCTCCCGCCGCAGGTATCCCGGGTAGGCCGCCCCCATCCGCCGGACCATGCGGGCGGCGGCCTCGGTCATGGTGATTTCCTCGCCGTAATACTCCACCCCGGCGGCGGTGAATATTTCCCTGGCCGCGGAGTCGTTGACGCCGGCCTCGCGCACCACCACCGGGAAGGTGGACGGGTCGATGCCCAGATCGTTAAGGGCCCTGACAATACCCCGGGCCAGGACGTCAACCTGAGTGTTGTTGGTGATGTTGTGGGCCGCAAAGAGCCCCTTGACCCCGGGCTTGGTCAGGATGCCCCTGGTCAGTCCGTATACCTTCTCCTCCGTGGGGTTGCCGCCCACCTCGCTGTAGTTGGCCGGCCTGCCCCCGTTGGCGACCAGGGCGTCAAACAGGAGCAGGCTGCCCCCGCCACCCCCGCACATGAAGCCGATGTCACCCCCGGGCATCTCGGTGTACCGGGCGGTGCCACGGTAAGGGTCGGCCTCGTTGACCTCCACCATGCGCTTTTCCAAATCGGTGAGGGGTCTCCAGGCCCGCTCGCTGCCCAGCTGGACCATTTCCGAAAGTTCAGGGTGCCGGTACATGGCGCTGTCGTCCACGCTCATCACCGAGGCCGCCACGGCCAGTTCCCCGGAAGACGTTACGGCCAGCGGGTTGACCTCCAGCAGGGAGGCGTCGGTCCGTTCGAAGAGGTGGTAAAGCTTTACCAGCAGTGCCGTGGCCGCTAATATCAGCTTGCCTCCCACCCCCAGGTCCGACCAGATCTCCTTGGCCTGGAAATCGGCCATCCCCAGCAGGGGGTCGATGTGCCTTACGGCTACGCTGCCAGGGTGAGCACGGGTTATTTCCTCCACGTCCACGCCCCCCCTGGTGCTGGCTATCACCACCGGCATCTTTTTTTCCTTGTCGTAGGTAAAGGACAGGTACCACTCCTCCCTGATGTCCAGCCTTTCTTCCACCAGAACCTTCTCCACCGGAAAATTGCCCACGGTCATCCCCAGGAGTTCGCCCGCCGCGGCCCCGGCTTCGCCCGGGCCGCCGGCGAACTTGACGGCCCCGGCCTTCCCCCGCTTGCCCACAGGAACCAGCGCCTTGACCACCACCGGGCTTCCCAGCCCGGCGGCAATCCGCTCAGCCTCCTTCGGCGCGGCCGCCACGCCTCCATTGGGTACCTTCAGTCCCAGCTTCCTGATCAATTCCTTGCTGTGGTGCTCCAGCAACTTGCCCAATTGTAAGTCACCTCTTTTTTATGAAAAAGCTGGTTAAAACTCAATTCCCAGCGCCCTGGCCGCCTCCAGCACCTTCCGGGCGCGCATGGCCACCGGCTTTTCAATCAGCTTCCCGTCCAGCTGGGCCACGCCGCTCCCTGCGGCCAGGGCGGCTTCGTAGGCCTCGACCACCTTAAGGGCCCGGGACAGTTCACCCCCGGTGGGTGAAAAGACGTTGTTGACAGCCTGGATTTGCCCCGGGTGAATGACCAGCTTGCCCTGGAATCCGAGGCTGCGCGCCACCCGGCAGTCGGCGGCCAGCCCCTCGGCGTCCTTCACATCGGTATAAACCGTGTCGATGGGGCCTTCCAGGCCGGCGCTCCTGGAGGCCACCGCCAGCGCGGACCGGGCATAGAAGATTTCCATTGACTCCCTGGTCAGGTCGATGCCCATGTCCAGGGTATAGTCCACGGCGCCGAAGCACAGCCTCTTCAGCCTCGCCGCGCAGGCGGCGATCCCGCCGGCGTTTTCAATGCCGCGGGCGCTTTCCACCAGCGGAACCAGGTCGATGGTTCCGGCCTCAATGCCGTGGTAGTCCTCCAGCAGCCCGAGAAGCCAGTCTACCCTGGCAACTCCCTCGGCCGTCTCGGCCTTGGGAAGCATGATACCCTCCGGGAGGGCACCCACCACCGCCAGCATGTCGGCCATGAAAAAGCCGGTGTCGGGAGGGTTCACCCGCACCCACAGGACCCTTCCGTCCCGGGGGCGGCCCAGCACGCCGGCTACCAGTTCCCTGGCCTCCGCCTTACGCGAGGCGTCCACGGAGTCCTCGAGGTCCAGCACCACCACGTCGGCCCCCAGCCCCAAGGCCTTTTCCATCTTTCGCAGGTCAATCCCGGGTGCGAACAGGACGCTCCTACAAATTCTCAACCCTTCGACCCCCCACATTGTTTTGCAATATGGAGAATATTGCATACGCAACTTTCATGCCAACCCTGACCAAAGCGGCCGGGCGCGACCCGGGGGCTTCTTTGCTTGATGCATTCCCCGGTTCGCCGATCCAGTTTCAATTGTGAAATACCTCTCCCGGGTCAATGCTTCCGTTTATAGCTCCAGGATACTTTCAAATTTGAAACGGCCCTCACGGGACATTTCAGCAATGTAATTCAAGCGCCACTTTGATCCGGATCGGCATTTAATAAAACGTTGACAGTGGAGTTGGACTGGGATAACCTGAAACTGGATTTAAAACGATTTTTCAAAAGCCGGCATTTTGCAGCAGGCTGTCGGCGATGCGGCAATGCCAACCGGGGGTGAACAGGATTGCGGCGCTGGAACGGCTGGGGAGAAGAAAAAAAGGAATATCCTCTGAATGAGAACATGAAGCGCTTTCTGTCCGGTCACGTGGGCCCGGGCAGGCAGCCCCGGGACGCTTCCCTGGAGGAAGTGCTGGCCGCCGTGCCTCCTGGAAGGCTGCCCGCTCACCGGCTGGTCAGCACCGACCCGTTGGAACGGCTGAGGCATGCCCGGGGGCAGAGCCTGCCGGACTGGATCGCCCTGAGGTCCGGCAGGGTCGGCCGCTTCCCGGACGGGGTGGCTTATCCGAAAACGGGCGAAGAGGTAAGGGAACTGATCGAATTCGCGGCCCAAAGCGGTTCCGTGATCATCCCGTACGGCGGCGGAACAAGCGTGGTGGGCCACGTCAACGTGGCCAGCGACCTGCCCGCGCTGACGGTGGACATGAGCAAAATGAACCGGCTGCTGGACCTGGACCGGGAAAGCAACCTGGCTGCGTTCCAGGCCGGGGTGCGCGGGCCGGAACTGGAAGCCCTGATCCGGGCCGAGGGGTACACGCTCGGCCATTACCCACAGTCCTTCGAGTATTCCACCCTGGGCGGCTGGGTGGCCAGCCGGTCCAGCGGGCAGCAGTCGCTCGGGTACGGCCGCATCGAACAGCTTTTTGCCGGGGGGCGGCTGGAAACGCCCCGGGGCAGGCTGGATCTGCCGGTTTTTCCAGCCAGCGCCGCGGGTCCTGACCTCCGCCAGCTGGTTCTGGGATCTGAGGGCAGGTTCGGCATTCTGACCGAGGTTACCGTGCGGGTCCGGCGGATTCCGGAAGCCGAGGAGTTTTCCGCCGTTTTTTTTCCTGATTTCACCTCGGGAATCGGCGCCGTCCGGGACCTCGTCCGCCGGCGCCTTCCCCTGGTCATGCTGAGGCTCAGCACGGCCGCGGAGACCCGCACCACCCTGGCCATGTCCGGGAAGCCCCGGGCGGTGGCCTGGCTGGAAAAATACCTCGGCCTCAGGGGAGCCAGGGGGGAAAAATGCCTGCTTATTTTCGGTGCGGCGGGGATGAGGGACGAGGTAGGATTTGCCAAAAAGCGGCTGGGACAGTTCGTTTCCAGGTACGGCGGGGTGCTGGTGGGTCCGGTCCTGGGCCGGGAGTGGCATAAAACCCGCTTTAAAACCCCTTATTTGAGAAACAGCCTGTGGGAGGCCGGATACGCCGTGGACACGTTGGAAACCGCAGTCCCCTGGTCCAAAGTGGCGGGCCTGGAGGGGGATCTCTCCGGCAATCTCAGCCTTGGCCTCCTGCCGGAAGGGGAAAAGGTGCACGCCTTCAGCCACCTGTCGCACGTCTACAACGACGGCTGCAGCATTTACACCACCTTTGTTTTCAGGCTGGCGGACGACCCGGAGGAAACCCTGGAACGCTGGCAACGGCTGAAAGGAATTGCCTGCCGGACTATCGCGGCGCACGGGGGAACCATCAGCCACCAGCACGGGGTGGGTACCGACCACAAGCAATACCTGCCGGCGGAGAAGGGGCCCCTGGGAATGGAACTGCTGCGCCGGGCCGGCGGGGTTTTGGACCCGGGCGGGACGATGAACCCGGGCAAGCTTTACTAGGTGTCCCGGGCCGCCCGGGCCTTGCCGCGGGGATAAAGGACCGCCGGCGCCCGGGCCGGTGAACGGGGCGGCTTTTTTTCAGGACACGAAAGGGCGGGGTGGATAAAATGCCTGAACCTGCATGGCGGCAGTCTGCCTGGGCGGAAATCGGGGGCCCCTGGGACGTCGCGGTAATCGGCGGGGGCATTACCGGGGCGGGCATTCTACGGCTGGCCGTAAACATGGGTTTGAGGGCCCTGCTGGTGGAACAGAACGACTTCGCCTGGGGCACCTCCAGCCGGTCCGGCAAGCTGGTGCACGGAGGACTGCGCTACCTGAAGCAGGGCCAGATCGGCGTTACCCGGCATTCAGTCAGGGAAAGGGAGCGACTAATCCGTGAGGCGCCGGGGCTGGTGGAACCGATGGAGTTCCTGCTGCCCGTATACGGGGGCCAGGGCGCCCTGCGGGCAGCGTACCGGCTGGGCCTCGGAATATATGACCTCCTGGCCGGGCGCAAGACCCGCAGGTCCTTGAGTCGCGAAGACTTTGCCGGGGCGGTGCCCGCCGTCGACGCCAGGAGACTCGAGGGCGGCCTGGGCTACCAGGACGCCCGCGCCGACGACGCCCGCATGGTGCTGCGCCTTATTTTTGAAGCGGCGGCCGACGGTGGCCGGGCTCTCAACTACGCCCCGGTCACCGACCTGCTGCTTGCCAAATCCGGGCGGGTCTGCGGGATAGTGGTTCAAGACCGGTTAACGGGCAAGACCGCTGAGGTCATGGCGGGGGTGGTAATCAACTCCACCGGTGCCTGGGCCGACAGGCTGCGCCTCCGGCTGGGGCGCGCGCCGGTAATCAGGCCGCTGCGCGGCAGTCACCTTGTTTTTTCCCGACGAAGTCTGCCCCTGGACCCGGGTGTAAGTTTTCTGCACCCCCGGGACCGGCGTCCGGTTTACGTTTTCCCCTGGGAGGGAGTGACCCTGGTGGGCACCACCGACCTGGACTGCACGGGCGACCTGGATGCCGATCCCTCGATTTTGCCCGGTGAAAAGGAATACCTGCTTGAGGCCGTGCACAGGTTCTTCCCTGCCCTGAACCCGCGGGAAGGGGAATTGTTATCCTCCTTTACCGGTATCCGGCCGGTGGTTGGCAGCGGCAAAAAGGACCCCTCCAGGGAGGCCAGGGACATGCTGGTGGTTGACGATGAAGGGCTGCTGACGGTCACCGGCGGAAAGCTGACAACCTTTCGCCTGCTTGCCTTAAGGGCGCTGGCGGCGGCCGGCGACAGGCTGCCCATCGACCTGTCGGCTCTGGAAAAAAAGAGAGTATACCGGGAAAACGACCCGGCACAGGTGGAAATTTCCGGGCCCTGGTTGAGGCTGGCCGGGCGGTACGGGCGGATGGCCCGGCGGCTGGCCGAAGAGGCCGCCGCCGGCGATCTGGAGGAAATACCCGGAACGGTCTACCTCTGGGCCGAATTGAAACACGCCGCCAGGCACGAGATGGCGGTTCACCTGGAGGATTTGATGCTGCGGCGGCTGCGCCTGGGGCTGGTGCTGCCGGATGGCGGGGCCGGTCTCCTGGAGCGGGTGAAGGGCATCGTCTGCCCGGCCATGGGCTGGGATGAGGCCGGGTGGAGGGACGAATGCGCCAGGTATCTGGAAGTTTGGCGCCGGGCCTACAGCCCCGGCGGGGAAGGGGGAAGCGGAGGTGCCGGCTGAGCTTATCCTGTCCATAGACGCGGGCACCCAGAGCGTCAGGTGCATACTTTTCGACCTCGAGGGCAACCCCGTGGCCCTTCAAAAGGAGCCCCTGCCCCCCTGGGAAGTGCCGGTTCCGGGCTGGGCTGAACAGGACGCGGAAGTGTACTGGGAAAAGCTGTGCTCCGCCGCGGGCAGGCTGTGGCGGGACAATCCCGGGCTTAAGGAAGCGGTGCGGGGTGTAACTCTGACCTCCCAGAGGGGTACGGTAGTAAACGTGGATGCAGCCGGCAGGCCTCTCAGACCGGCCATTCTCTGGCTGGACCAGCGAACGGCGGGCGTTGTTCCGCCCCTGGCCTTGCACTGGCGGGCGCTGTTTAAAGTCCTGGGCCTGGGCGAAACCATTTCCTACCTGCAGTCCCAGGCCGAGGCCAACTGGATAAAGGCCTGTCAGCTGGAAACCTGGGACCGCACGCACAAATTCCTGTTTCTTTCCGGTTACCTGACCCACAGGCTGACGGGCAACTTCGCCGACTCGACCGGCTGCCAGGTGGGCTACGTGCCCTTCGACTACAAGAGGCAGCAGTGGGCCGGGCCGTCGGACTGGAAATGGCAGGCCCTGTGCGTGGAGCGGGTGAAGCTGCCGGACCTGGTCATGCCGGGAGGGGAGCTTGGCCGGATCAGCCGGCCGGCGGCTGAGGCAACCGGCATCCCCGCAGGACTGCCGCTGCTGGCAGCCGCTGCCGACAAGGCCTGCGAGGTTCTGGGATCGGGCTGCCTGGGCCTGCATCAGGGAAGCATCAGTTACGGCACCACGGCCACCATCAATGTCACTTCCTCCCGCTACATCGAGCCGCTGCCGCTCATTCCCCCGTATCCAAGCGCCATACCGGGCAGCTACAACCTGGAAGTCCAGGTCTACCGGGGATTCTGGCTGGTTTCCTGGTTTGTCAGGGAATTCGGATTTCCGGAAAGATTGGCTGCGGAAGAAAAAGGCGTGGACCCGGAGCAAGTCCTCGATCGGGAAATCGCCGACATCCCGCCCGGGTCCATGGGCCTCATCCTGCAGCCCTACTGGTCCCCTGGGCTGAAAGTGCCCGGACCGGAAGCCAAGGGGGCGGTTATCGGGTTCCGGGACGTCCACACCCGGGGGCACCTGTACCGGGCCCTGCTTGAGGGCCTGGCCTACGCCCTGAGGGAGGGCAGGGAAAGGATAGAAAGGCGGACCGGGCGGGAAATCAGCGAACTGCGTGTTTCCGGGGGCGGTTCCCGGAGCCGCCAGATGCTGCAGATTACCGCCGATGTCTTCAACCTCCCGGCCACCAGGCCGCACACCTGGGAAACCTCGGCCCTGGGGGCGGCCGCGGTGGCCGCTGTGGGCATGAAATACTACTCCGATTTCCGGTCCGCGGCCGGGGCCATGGTGAGAATCAGGGACACCGCCGATCCCGTTCCGGAACACGCCAGGGTTTACGACGATTTGTACACCCGGACCTTCAGGCCCCTGTACGGGCGCCTTAAGCCCCTGTACAGGGCAATCAGGGGGATGAACCTGGAACTGTAACGGACATTTGGTCCCAGGCAGGCCGCGGTTAACCCGGCCGGGTCTCTCAGGGGCCGGGAAGGTGGCTGCAAAATTCACACCATTCCGTACCGTTTCATCTTGCGCCAGAGAGTCACCGTACTGACGCCCAGTCTTGCGGCGGCCAGGCGCCTGTTCTGCCCGGCGTCGCTGAGGGCGTCGGCGATGGCCCTTTTTTCTGCCTCCCGGGCCGCGCTGCCGAGGTTTACAGGTGCCGCCGTCTTTTCAGGACCGGCGGCTGTTTGGCCGAATTTCTTGTCCACGTACTCCCGGATTACCGCCGGCAGGTGTTCCGGCATGATGGTCTCCCGGTCGCACAGATTCATGGTGCGCTCTACGCAGTTCTGCAACTCCCGGACGTTGCCCGGCCAGTTGTACCTTTCCAGGTAACGGGCGGCCTCCTCGCCGATCCTCCGCACCGGGCTGCCGAACATCTGGTTGAAGCGCTGCACGAAATGCCTGGCCAGGTAGATGATGTCCTCCACCCTTTCCCGGAGCGGCGGGATCCTGAGGTCCACCACGTTCAGCCGGTAGAAAAGGTCGTCGCGGAACTTGCGGTCCTTGACCAGCTGCATCAGGTCCCTGTTAGTGGAGGCAATTATCCTGACGTCCACGGGAACCGGCTCTTTGCCCCCGATGCGGACCACTTCCCGCTCCTGGAGCACCCGCAGCAGCTTGGCCTGAAGGTCGTAGTCCATTTCGCCCACCTCGTCCAGCAGCAGCGTGCCGCCCTCGGCCTGCTCAAAGAGACCCACCTGTCCGCCTTTTCTGGCTCCGGTGAAGGCCCCCTCCTCGTAGCCGAAAAGCTGGCTTTCCACCAGGCTGGCCGGGAGGGCGCCGCAGTTGACGGCCACGAAGGGGCCGGCCCGGCGGGGACTGGATCTGTGGATTGATTGGGCGAAGAGTTCCTTCCCGGTTCCGGTCTCGCCCCAGATCAGGACGGTGGACTGCCCGGCGGCAATCTGGACGGCCTGTTCCTTGCACCTCCTGATGGCCGGGCTGCGCCCGACGATATCAGCGAAGGTGTAGCGCTGCTGCCACGGATAGGCCGACGCCGACTCAATGATTTTCTTTTTCTGCCTGACCGCCATGACGTTGTTGAAGCCGATGCCGAACTTGTCGGTAATCGGAATGCGCACCGCCTGGGCCCCGTCCTCCAGCAGCGAGGGCCCGAACACCGGCCTTCTCCCCTGCATGGCCTCCTTGCCCAGGGCGGTATACTCCCCGGCACCCCTGGAGGAATAGCCGTCGGGACCGAAGCTGGCCAGGCGCAGCCCCTCCCGGTCGAACATCACGGCCTCGCCCCCGGCCACCATGGCGATGAATGGCAGGGCCTCCTCAATGTTCTTTTCCAGTTCCTTTTCACGGGCCAGCCGTTCGTTGTCCACGGCCGCCAAAATGTAGTCGCCCAGCGGCAGGAACCAGGCTCGGGACCCGCGAACCGGGCCGTATTCGACGGTTCCCGGATCGGCGGCCGATCCCGCAAAATACCCGGCCAGCCTGTCCGCCTCCGGCCCGGGAATATCCTGGCCAGAGGTGTTCACCGCTTTGACGGCTTTGCCTCCCCGGTCCAGCACGGCGGCGTAACCTCCGGTTACCCGGGCTATGTGAACCAGTGACCGGCACAGCTTGTTCAACAGATCCCGGTCGTCCATGAAAACCATTCCTTGCTTGCTTGGGTTTTTATAAGCCGCCTGGATACATTTTATCACGCCGCTGTAAGGTTGTGTCGGGGAATTTCCCGGACAGGAGCTTTCAGGGAGGATTTTCATTTTCCGGCACGGAATAATAGTAACAACCGGGCCCGCGCTCGTGTCAACATTTTAAAAATATGGAGGAATCCTGATGGACAAGAAAAAAGCCAGTGTTTTGACCTTTCGCGAAATGAAGCGGGAGGGCAGGAAAATCACCATGGTCACTGCCTACGACTACGCCATGATGTCGCACGTGAACAGGTCCGACATCGACCTGGTTCTGGTCGGGGACTCGCTGGCCATGACCATGCTGGGCTATGAGAGTACCGTGCCCGTGGACATGGACACCATGATCATCTTCCAGCAGGCTGTTTCCAGGGCCGGCAGGAACACCTTCCTGGTGGGGGATATGCCCTTCATGTCCTACGAGATAAGCATCGAAAAGGCGGTGGAAAACGCCGGCAGGATCATGAAGGAGGGGTTCATGGACGCGGTTAAGCTGGAAGGCGGCCGCCGCGTGGCCGACACCGTGGCCGCCATTGTCAGGGCCGGGATTCCGGTGATGGGTCACATCGGCCTGACTCCCCAGAGCGCTTCACAGCTTGGCGGGTTTACCGTCCAGGGCCGGGACGTCTCCGGGGCCGTGCAGTTGGTGAAGGACGCCCTGGCTTTGGAGGAGGCCGGGGCTTTTGCCGTGGTCCTTGAAGCCGTTCCCGCCCCGGTGGCCGCCATGATCACCGAAAAGCTGGGCATACCGACCATCGGCATCGGCGCCGGCCCGCACTGCGACGGACAGGTTTTGGTCATCCACGACCTGCTGGGCCTTTTCGACCGGTTCGTGCCCAGGTTTGTCAAACAATACGCCGCAATGGGGGCCGAGATCCGGAAGGCCCTGGATGCCTTCGCCGGGGAGGTGCGCGGCGGGCAGTTCCCAGCCACCGAACACAGCTTTTCCATGAAGGACGAAGTTGTTCAGGGAATTATGGACCGGCTGAAAAAGGAGGGTATTTTGTAGGTGAAGATAGCCGTTATCGGGGCCGGGGCCATGGGATCCCTGTTCGGGGCGCACCTTGCCGCCGGCGGCAACCAGGTCGCCCTGGTGGATGTGTGGGAGGAACACGTGCGGACCATCAACGAAAACGGCCTGATCGTGGAGGAGGAAGGCAGGCTCCGGACCTACCGGCTGCCGGCGCTGACCGACCCGGGGTCCCTGGGGCCGCAGGACCTGGTCATCGTTTTCGTGAAGTCTTACCACACCGCCACGGCGATTAGAAGCGCCAAGAACCTTTTCAGCGGCGGCACACAGGTAGTCACCCTGCAAAACGGGCTGGGCAATGCCGAGATTATCGCCGGAGAGGCAGCCGGAACGACGGTGATTGCCGGGACCACCTCCCACGGGGCCACGGTGCTGGGCCCGGGCCGGATCAGGCACGCCGGGAAGGGTGAAACAGTCATCGGCAAAGTCAGCGGCGGGGCCGGCCGGCTGGGTGAAGTCGCCGCCGAGTTTAACCGCTGCGGCCTGGAAACAAGGATTGCCGACGACATAGCCGGCCTTCTCTGGGGAAAACTTTTGGTCAACGTGGGCATCAATCCCCTGACCGCCCTGTGCAAAGTCACCAACGGCAGCCTGGTGGAAATGGAAAGCACCCTCCGGCTGATGGAAATGCTGGTAGGGGAAGGAGAGGCGGTGGCACGGGCAGTGGGGGTGGCACTGCCATACTCCGACGCCCTCGGGAAGGTAAAAAGCGTCGCCCGGGCCACGGGGTCCAACCGGTCTTCAATGTGGCAGGACATAGAGCGGGGCCGCCCCACCGAGGTCGACTTCATCAACGGCGCTGTGGTCAGGGAGGGTGAGAAAGCAGGTGTTCCCACCCCTTGCAACCGGGTGGTCACCCTGCTGGTCAAGGCCCTTGAGGAAAAATGCAGGGGCCGGCAACCGGGGGCCTTTACGGCTTGAAGATAAAACAGGCTATTTCCCGAAATGCTTCTCCACAAAACCCGTGTCCACTTCGCCCCGGAGGAAGAACTGGTTTTTTAACACCTCCCGGTGGAACGGGATGGTGGTGGCCACGCCATCGATGACGAATTCGTCAAGGGCCCGGGCCATCCTGGACACCGCCTCGTCCCGGTCCCGCCCCCAGGTGATCAGCTTGCCCAACATGGAGTCGTAGTACCGCGGCACGACCCAACCTCCGTAGGCCGCGCTGTCCACCCTGACGCCGGGACCTCCCGGCGGCACGTATCCGGAGATTCGGCCCGGGCAGGGGGCGAAGTTCCTGGCCGGGTCCTCGGCGTTGAGGCGGCACTCGATGGACCAGCCATTGATGGAAACATCCCCCTGGGTTAGGCCCAGACTTTCTCCCGCCGCGATTCTGATCTGTTCCTTGACCAGGTCGACGCCGGTCACCATTTCGGTGACCGGGTGTTCCACCTGGATCCTGGTGTTCATTTCGATAAAGTAAAAGTTACCTTCCGGGTCAAGCAGGAACTCAACCGTTCCGGCGCCGTGGTAGCCCGCCGAACGGGCCGCCTCCACCGCCGCCCGGCCCATTTCCCGCCGCAGGGCTTCACACACGGCGGTGGACGGAGCCTCTTCGATTACCTTTTGGTTGCGTCTCTGGATGGAACAGTCCCTCTCCCCCAGGTGGATGACGTTTCCGGCCCTGTCGGCCAGGATCTGGAATTCTACGTGTCTTGGGCTTTCAACGTACTTTTCCAGGTAGACCAGGTCGCTGCCGAAGGCGGCTTTTGCCTCGGACCGGGCCGTCCGGATCGCTCTGACCAGATCCCGGTGTCCCCGGGCTACCCTCATTCCCCGGCCCCCTCCCCCCGCCGAGGCCTTGACAATCACGGGGTAACCAATTTCGGCGGCGGCTTTCAGGGCTTCTTCCTCGTCCTCCAGCGTCCCGGGAGACCCCGGCACCACCGGAACGCCGGCTCCGGCCGCGGCCTTCCTGGCCGCGGCCTTGTCGCCCATTTTTTCTATGGTCTCCGGGGACGGGCCGATGAAAACCAGGCCGTGTTCCTCCACCATCCTGGCAAAAAACGGGTTTTCGGCCAGGAACCCGTATCCGGGGTGAACGGCGTCGGCCCCGGAAATTATGGCGGCGCTGACGATATTCTTCATGTTTAGATAGCTTTCTGCCGGGGGTGGCGGTCCGATGCAAACGGCCCGGTCGGCGGCTCTGACCGGCAGGGAATCCCTGTCCGCCTCGGAGTAGACCGCCACGCTGGAAATGCCCATTTCCCTGCAGGCCCTGATGATGCGCAGGGCAATCTCTCCCCTGTTGGCCACCAGTATCCTCTTGAACATGCGGCACCCCTTCAGTGGCTGGATTCGATCAGAAACAGGGGCTGCCCGTATTCCACCGGCGACCCGTTTTCCGCCAGTATTTCCGCCACCCGGCCGGGCACCTCGGCCTCTACTTCGTTCATCAGCTTCATGGCCTCCACTATGCACAGCACCTGACCCCTGGCCACCACGTCGCCCACGCTTACAAAGGGGGCCGCGTCGGGGGCCGGGGAGCGGTAAAAGGTGCCCACCATAGGGGACCTGACCTGATGAATCCCGTCCCCGGTCCGGATCGCCTCCGGCTGTATCTTCGTCTTATCCATGCCGTCTCCGCCTGCCTTTTCGCCGGCGGCCCGTACGGAAGGGCTGCTGTCGGCGTTCCGGTCCTCCCGGCCGGCGCCCTTCCTTATGGCCACCTTGAGGTTGTTGTTTTCCAGGGCCAGTTCCTGAATGTCGGTTTCGCTGATCAGCCGGACCAGTTCCTTAATTTCCTGCAGGTTCATGTCCAGGTCCTCCTCCGTGATGGGACTCTTAATCTTCCTGACGGCGGGCTTTCTTCCGGCCTCCGCCGGGTAGCCCGGCGTTCCGCGCCCGGCCCTGTATTCAAAAAATTTCCTGGCAATCTGGGGGAAAAGGGCATAACTCAGCCGGTCTTCTTCGCTTAAGGCCAGTTCCCCGGCCTCCTCCGCGGCCCTCGCCAGCCCCGGCTGCAGCAGGTCGGCAGGCCTGCAGGTGTGTTCAGGGCGCCCGGCCAGGATTTTTTTCTTTATTTTTTCGTCCACGGGGGCAGGGGGCCTGCCGTAAAGCCCCTGCACGTAGTTCCTTACCTCGCCCGGGATCAGCTTGTACCTTTCGCCGGCAATTACGTTAAGAACGGCCTGAGTGCCCACAATCTGGCTGGTGGGAGTAACCAGGGGCGGGTAGCCCAGTTCCGCCCGGACCCTGGGGATCTCCTCCAGCACCTCCGGCAGCCTTTTCAGGGCCTTTTGCTCCTCCAACTGGCTGATCAGGTTGGAAATCATGCCGCCTGGCACCTGGTGGTCGAAAACCCGCATGTCGTTGATTCTAGTCACCCCCCTCTCCTGGCCGTAATCCTGGCGCAGTTTTTCAAAAAGGCGGGCCACCTCGAAAAGCGCCGCCAGGTCCAGCCCGGTGTCGTAGGGGGTGTTTTTCAGCGCCCTGACCACGGTTTCCACGGGCGGCTGGGAAGCCCCGAAGGCCAGCGGCACGGAAGCGGTATCCACCACGTCGGCACCTGCCTCAATGCCCTTGATGTAGGCGCCCAGGGCCAGTCCGCCGATGTAATGGCTGTGCAGCTGAACCGGGATCCCGACCCTCTCCTTGATCAGCTTCACCAGTTCGTAGGCGGCGTACGGGGCCAGAAGGCCGGCCATGTCCTTGATGCAGATTGAGTCGGCGCCGAGGCCGGCCAGGGCCGACGCCGTTTCAAGATAGTGTTCCGTGGTGTGCACCGGGCTTATGGTGTAGACCACCGCCGCCTGGACATGGGTGCCCGCCCTTTTCCCGGCCTTGATGGAGGTTTCAAGATTTCTGATGTCGTTCAGAGCGTCAAAGACCCTTATGATATCGATGCCGTTTTCTGCGGCCTTAGCCACAAAGGCCTCCACCACGTCGTCGGGATAGTGCTGGTAGCCCACCAGGGATTGGCCCCGCAGGAGCATCTGCAGCGGGGTTTTCTTAATGCGGCCTTTCAGCTGCCTCAGCCTTTCCCAGGGGTCTTCGCCCAGGTACCTGAGACAAACGTCGAAGGTGGCCCCGCCCCACACCTCCATGGAATGAAATCCTATGTCGTCCATGATTCCGGCGGGCGCCAGCATGTCACGGGTCCTCATCCTGGTGGCCCACAGGCTCTGGTGACCGTCCCTCAAAGTCGTGTCGGTGATGCCCACTAAAGGCATGCGAATCCCTCCGCCTGATGTCAGTTGTAAAACTGGTATTTATTTCTGGTTTTGGGGTTTAAACCGTAGAGCAAATCATAATGAAAATTATATGGTATTATTAATCAATCTGAAAGTACTTTAACGCAAGTATACAATATAAGCAAAAAATATATATTATACTGAATACAAAGGACAATATAACATTAGAGACTCCCAAAACTAAAAGGCCGCCCGGGCGGCCGGCCCAAAAAGCACCCCTGTCCAAACATCATTCCGGGGGCGGCGCTTTCTTATAAGGTTTACCCGGTGCGGCCCCCACGGGGGCGTTTCCCGCGGACCAAAAAGAAAAGGCGGCGGGTGCCGTATTTGCCGCGGCGATCAGCTTTTCGGGATGACCACGATGCTCTGTTCGCCGAAGCCGGTCTCCCTGGATACAAGTTCGATTATCTTGGCCTCCTCGGCCGGAGTTAAACCGCTGCTTTCCACCACGACGGTGACACCCTTCTGGTCGACGAAGGCCACGGCTTCCCTGTACCCTCTGGCCTTCAGCAGGTTTTCAACCCTTGCCTCCCCGGTCACGCTCCGGCTGAGGCCCAGAAGCTGCTCCTGGGCCAGCTGCCGGGTGTCTCCGGCCGCGGCCGGGCTGTTGATGATTTCCCTCAACAGCTCGATCTGCCGGCCCCTGGCCTTCTCGCGCTGCAGCCTGTATTCGACGAAAAAGCCGTCCTTCCCGGCCGGCACCGCCCCGGAATCGGCCGGGTCTCCGGTCCCCCCACCGGTCACGGCCGGGATCCCGTTTTCGGACGGCAATCCTCCCGGCCCGGCCGGGAAATTGTAGAGTGCTCCGGCCAGCCCGCCGTATCCGATCAGCAGCGTCACCGTACCCAGGATAAAAAGCATGGTTAAAAATATCCGCTTGAATTTGAAAAACACCATCAAATCCTTCCCCCTGTTTCCCGGTTCCCGGCAACCGCAGTCATGTTGCCTTCCCTTCACCGGCCGTTAAGGACCGTTATCCGGTGCGGTTCGACGTTGAGAGCCACCCTGACCGCCTCGAACAGCCTTTCCTTGACCTGGGGGTTTCCGGCCCCGCTGGCAACCACCAGTACGCCGGCGACCTTGGAGGCGCTTGCCATTTCCACCACCGGGGACTCGCCCTTGCCGTTCCTGGCCATGACCAGCTGGATGGTGTCGCTGTTTTCATTTATGGTCCGGGTGCCGCCCCCCTGGTCTTTTTCAACGGTGGTTTTCCTGCCGGTGGTGGTGTTTGTGGCGTAGGTCTCCCGGCTTGATGCGGCCAGCCTCACTGTCACCCTGACGCTGCCCGACCCCTCTATGCTTTCGAGCATGGCCCTGATCCTGGCGGCCAGGGCTTCCTCCTCGGCGGCCATGGTTGATTTCTGAATGGTCACGTCCGCTGCGTACTCCCCGGCGGGTGCCCGGTTTTCCCCGGCCGGCGGGGTTGTCCGGCCGCCGCCGTTGCCCAGAACGATCAGGCTGATCCCGAGAAAGACTGCCCCGGCCAGCCAAATCATCTTCTTCCTGGTGATTTTCGGAGGCCCTCCGCGGTCGCCGGCACCGCCTGACAGCCTGTTCATCCAGCTGTTCAAACCGGACATCGACATGCACCTCCTTTTTTACCTTCCTAGTCCCTGAATTTTACCTTTACCCTGTCCGGGGGAAGATTGTAAAAATTGGCCACAATCCGGGCCGCCCTCATGGCGTCCTCGTGGTCCTCCGGGGGCGGCCGGCCGCCCCCGGGCGGGTGGACACTGTCACCGCCCACGGCTACCGACACCGGCTCCACCGCCCCGACACCTTTCTCGCGGCTGAAAACAAGTATAATTTCCCGGATCCGACCAAAGTCTTTTCCGGCAGGGTCGTCCTGTATATTCAGATCAGCCCCCACCAGCCCCGCCTTTCCTCCGGCTCCCACCAGGGCGAGAATCTGCCTCTCTAGTCCCTTTTTGTACTGATCCGCGGCCAGCAGCCGGTTACGTTCTTCCAGCCGCCGGCCCTCTTCCAGGATGTCCACCGTTTTTTCCTGCCCATGCAGGCTGCGCCAGGCATAATCCTCTATCTCCCTGAACAGGCTGCCGCCCGAAAGCCCGTGCATTGCCTGTACCACGGCGACGATCACCATCAGGCCCATGACCATCCTGGTGAATCTTCTCATCTCTCCGACCGGCAGCAGCATCTCCAGGAGGACGGCCAGGATCACGATGATCACCAGGTTCTGCACCAGCAGGCGTAAAGTCTCCATTTGCCCTCCGCCACCTCCGGATTATTCCTTGCAACCGGCCGTCCCGCGACAGGCCGGGGATCCGGCCCGCGGTCCGCAACCGGCCCCGGCCGGCGGCCAGCGGCCGGCGGATATAAGCAGGATGTTTCATCTCAGCATCACCGACAGGTTTCCGACGGCCACCACAATAGTCATGGTGAAAAAGAAAAGCAGTCCGGCCGTGGCTACCACGGCGAAAACCAGCATCAGGCTGTTGCCCAGGTCGTTCAGGCAGCCAACAATCTGGCCGTCCTCCACCGGCTGGATAATAGCCCCGGCAAGCTTGTAAATCAGGGCCAGGCAGAATATTTTCAAGAGGGGGGTGATCATCATCGCTAAAACCACGATTACCCCGGCGATGCCCACTGCGTTTTTGATCAGCAGCGAGGAACTGACAATGGCCTCCAGGGCATCTGAAAACATCCCCCCCACTACCGGCACAAAGGCGTCCGTGGCAAACTTGGCGGTTCGCAGCACAACGCTGTCACCCACCGCCCCGGCCACCCCCTGGATGGAGATCACACCCAGGAACACCGTGCTTATGACTCCCAGCAGCCCCATGGCCACCGTCCTGATCAGCCCGGCCAGGTTGGAAACCTTGAAATTCGGGGACAGGTGGCTGACCAGGCCGAGGATGGCCGAGAAAAGGATCAGAGGGAGGACAATGTTCCGGATTAAGGTCGCGATCAGGGCTATGCTGACAAAAACCACCGGCTGGTAAATGGCCGCCGCCGTGATTCCTCCCACCGCCACCAGCAGAGTCAGCAGGACAGGCAGGATGGCCTGCATGAAGGCGACCATCCTGTCCACCACTTCCCGGCCGGCGTCGACGGCCAGGGTGAAGGAACCGATGGCCAGGGTGACCAGCACCAGGTAGGTGACCATGTAGGAGAGCTGCCCGGTGGATCCCCGGTCGAAGGCGGCGGTCAGGTTCTGCAGCACCGCGCAGACAATGGCCAGGACGACAAGTTTGCCCAGCAGCGAAGAGTTGGCCACCACCTCCCTGAAGACGTAGGCCGCGGCGCTGCCGGCAATGTCCTGGGGCCTGAAACTGACATCGTTCCTTGCTATCCGGTAAACCAAATCCTTGAAATTGATCCCGGGAACAACCCCCTTTATTTCCCCGTCCAGCCTTTCAATGTACCTGTTTACCTCCGCCATGTCCAAGTCCGGCACGGGCTTGTCCCCCGCACCGGTCTGTCCGGCCGCCGCCGCGCCGGGAAGGGCGAGGATGATCAACACCAGCAGGACAACGAATTTTTTAAGCATGAAATCACCTCATGACGCCCCTTCACGGCACAATCCTGATCAGAGAGTTGAGAACGGCCACCACGATTGGGACGGCCAGTACAAGGACAAGTATCTTGGCCGCAAACTCGATTTTTGAGGCCACCGCCCCTTCCCCGGCGTCCCTGCAGATCTGGGCCCCGAAGTCGGCGATGTAAGCAATGCCCACGATTTTAAGGATGGTTCCCAGGTAGACCATGCTGAGATTAGCCCGGGAGGAGAGTTCCTTCAATACATCCAGGACCGACCCGACCTTGGCCAGCAGGGCCATGAAAATTATGATTCCCACGGCTATGCTCAGAAACAAGGCCATCTCCGGCTTGTTGTGCCTGATTACCACCGCCAGCACAGCGGCCACCAGGCCCAGCCCGACCACCTGCAAAATGTCCACGGTCCTACCCCTTCCCGGCCGGCACGGCGAATCAAAAAAGCTTGAATACCGACTTGACCTGTTCAAACAGGCTGCCCAGCTGGTAGATGACCCACGCCAGGACCACGGCCACGCCCCCCACGGTGGTTATGAAGGCATAGTCCTCCTTGCCGGCGCTCTTCAGGATCCAGTGCGCGGCAGCCACCAGTATGCCCACCCCGGCAATTTTAAAAATCAGATTTATGTCGGATCCCAAAAGGCTTCCCCCCTGCTCAGTAGAGTAAAATGGCCGCCGCCGTCGATGCGCAGAATCCCAGGTAATTCCACATCCTGGTGTTCCTGGCCGCCTCTTCCTCGGCCCTGATAATCTCCCTTTTCAGCTGCTCGCAGGCCAGCCTGAGGTGCTTGGCCTGATCCTCCCGGCCCGATATTCCAAGCGCCCTGCCGAGGCTTGCCAGTATGGACATTTCACGGCGGGTCAGGGAGTTCATCGTGTAATACCAGTCCAGCGACCTTTCCCAGGCCTCGGCCCCCGTACAGCCAGTCATCGACCGCAGTTCCCCGGCCGCTTTTTCAAAGAAGCAGGCCACACTGCGGTCTGAAACCGCTGCCACCCTTTCCAAAGCCTCGGCCAGCGGGGTGGCGGCGTATATGATTTCAGTCTCCAGCATTTGAATCGAGGCGAGGAGAGATTTCAGCTCGACGGGCCTCCTGGCGTACTCGCGGGCCACCAGTATGCCGGCAACTCCTCCGGCGCCCACCAGCAACACCGCTCCCAGCAGCTTCAGCATTTCGCCACCCCCGTTTTCGCCGCATCCTCTGCCCCGAAGACCTTCTCCACCACCCCGGCCCGACCTCTTCTGCCCAGCAGGACGTAGCGGTCCACCACTCCCAGCCTGAACAGATAATTTAGAGCGGGCCTTAAGGCTAACTCCTCCAGCGACGACCCGTGAACGGTAAAGATAACCCTGACGCCGGCGTTGAGAACTTCCTCCAGGGCCCTGACGTCCTCTGCCCGCCCTATTTCGTCGGTGGCTATGACCGACGGGCCCATGGACCTGAGCAGCATGATCATCCCCTCGGCCTTGGGGCAGCCGTCCAGAACATCGGTCCGAACACCCACGTTCCGCTGGGGAATGCCCTGGTAGCACCCCGCTATTTCCGACCTTTCGTCCACCAGCCCCACCGCCTGCCCGGGAAGGCCGTACTCCGGCAGCCCGTCGCTGATTATTCTGACGGCGTCTCTCAGGACCGTGGTCTTTCCGCAACGGGGAGGAGAAAAAATCATAGTGTGATGAATGGTTTTCCCATCCCGGTCGATAATCTTGGGCATCAGGCTGGCGGCAGCGCCGATTACCTCCCTGGATATCCTGATGTTAATTCCGGAAATGTATTTGAGGGTTTTCACCCTTCCGCCCTCCAGCACCGCCTTCCCGGTTATGCCCACCCGGTGCCCGCCGGCGATGGTGATAAACCCGTTTCTTATTTCCTCCTCCAGGGCGTACACGGAAGACCCGCTGATCAACTGCAGGCACCTGTTCACGTCCTCCTCGCCGACTGTGTATGCCTGTCCCCTCCCCGCAGCCGGGGAACCGTCCGGGGAGATCATCACGTCCCCGCTGTCCAGCCCCAGCATCAGGGGCTTGAGGGTCCTGATCCTGATTTCCTCAACCCTTGACAGGATGTCGTCTCCGGCAGCCGAGACTATATTCCTGATCGCAGCCGGAAGCACCGCCAGAACTTCAGGCCAAGGGCCGCCCGGTCCGTTGCGGGAAGCGGGCCGGCCTGCGGCAGACAGTGACATGCCCTCCCCCTCCTAAGCTATCTATATTTTTTGCACTGGTAATTTATGACGTTGATAGGAAATTATATATAAAAGCCCGGGAATTCATAATTCCCGGGCTTTCAGGCATATCTGCCGCAGCTTTTTGGCTGTGGCACGGTTTTCCTGCTCCTAGTCCATTTCGTAGGGCCAGGCCTGTAGGCCCCCCTCCATGTACTTGATGTCCCTGAACCCCGCCCCGTGGAGGATGCGCAGAGCCTCGTAGCTCCTGACCCCCATGGCGCAGAGGAGGATGATTTCCTTGTCCCGGGGTATCTCGCCGAGGCGCTCCCGGATATCCCCCAGGGTGACCAGCATCACCCGGTCGTCCTCGAGGTGTTTGGCGCCGAACTGCTGCGCCGTGCGGACATCCAGAATGACAAAATCGTCCCCCCGGTCCATCTTGGCCTTTACTTCACCCGCGCTGACGGACGGGGCCAGGCCCTCCATCTTGTTGCGGGCGATGTTGGCGGTGTGCTGGGCCAGGTCGATGGGAGACGAGAAGGGCGGGGCGTAGCCCAGGTCAAAATCGAACAGGTCGTCCACGGTGGCGCCGAAGTGAATGGCGGCGGCCGCCACGTCGATTCTCTTGACTGCCTCGCCGGGCCCTATGGCCTGGGCGCCCAGTATCTTCCTGGTGTTCCCGTCAACTATCAGTTTCATCAGGACGAGGCCGTGGGCCGGGTGGTAGTGGGTGCGGTCGTGGGCAGAGTTGACCACAGTGACCACATTGAAGCCGAGATCCTCGGCCTGCTGCTGTCCCAAGCCGGTCCTGCCCACGTTCCAGTTCAGCACCTTCATCACCGAGGTTCCCAGTACGCCCTTGAAAACGCTTTTCTTGCCCGTCACATTGTCCCCGGCCACCCGGCCCTGCCGGTTGGCGTAGGTGGCCAGCGGTATATAAACCTTCCTGCCCGAAACCAGGTGCAGGTTTTCCACGCAGTCCCCTACCGCATAAATATCCGGGTCGCTGGTCTGCAGGTGCCGGTTCACCTCGATGGCCCCGGTCTCGCCGATTTTCAGCCCGGCCTTCCTGGCCAGTTCCACGTTGGGCCGTACTCCGACGGCAACTATTACCATTTCGGCTTCCAGCCTTTCCTGGCCGGTAACCACGGCGGCCGCGTTGCCGTCCCCGTCCCCTTCAATCCTCAGCACCTTCTGTCCCAGGCGGAACTCCATTCCCTGCTCTTCCAGCCTTGCCGCCAGCACTTCGGCCATGTCCCTGTCCAGGATGCCCGGAAGGATCTGGTCTTTCAGTTCAACCACGGTGGCAAACACGTTTTTCTCCCGCAGGGCGTCGGCGGCCTCCATGCCGATGAGGCCCGCCCCGATGACCACGGCCTCACTCACTCCCTCCAGGTGTTCCTTGATCTTAATTGCGTCCTCCGGGTGATTCAGGCGGAAAACCCCCTTCAGGTCAAGGCCCTCGATGGGCGGCACGAGGGGGACCGACCCGGTGGCGATGACCAGTTTGTCGTAGGGGATGCGGAACTCTTCCCCGGTTTCCAGGTTCCTGGCCAGAACCTCTTTCTTGGACCTGTCTATCTCCACGGCCTCGTTTCCGGTCAAAACCCGGACACCCTTTTCCCTGCGGAAATAATCCGCGTCCCGTACAACGCCGTACGCGGTGGTAAACAGCTGTCCGAATTCCCTGACCGAACCTGCCAGGAAGAAAGGCATGCCGCAGCCTGCGTAGGAAATGTACCTGTCCCTTTCAATGATGGTTATATCGGCCTTTGGTGCCAGGCGCCGGGCCCTGGCGGCGGTCTTGGGGCCGGCGGCCACCCCCCCGATGATCACTATTCTTGGTTCGTCCAATTTTTCCCCCTCCTATCTAACTAGTCTGGCGCTGGGGATATTTTAAAGCCGCTCCCGGCAGCAAGTCAACATCCCGGGGGATATTTAAATAAAAAAGCCGCCCTGCGGGCGGCAGAATCAGGAATTCAGTTTATTTTTTTCTCTCCGGTGCCTGCGGCCGGGAATACTTTTAATTATATATCTTCATCCTCGGCCGCCTTCCGCCCGGTAATCTGCTCAGGCTCGTCGGCGGTCTGGAAGTTGTCGTCGTTTACAAACACCACCTCGTCGCAGTTGGGGCAGGTTACCTCGACCACATCGTCGTCTTCCGCCACCTCGGATTCGAAACAAACTATCTCCCCGCAGCGGGGGCACTCAACCTCGAGGTACTCCTCTTCGTCCGCGGAGTCCTCCCGCGTAATGCCGTATATGTCCTCCTCCAGCTGAAACAGGTCTTCGTCCACGCTCTCCAGGTAGTCTTCCAGCTGGTCCTGGGCTTCTTCCAGTTCCCCGAAGGACTGGGCCATTTCGTCCAGCACTTCGATAATCCCGTTAAGTATGCGGCCTTCCTTGGATTCGGACGAAATATCCATGCCGGCCGACAAACCCTGCAGGTAAGCCACCCTTGATTTAAGGTCCCTCACCAGTGCAACCCCCTTTTTAAGTGCGGTCGGCAGTCAGCTACCGGTGCCGGGGCTGACGGCCTTGCCGATGTTAGTATCCCTCGGTCAAGGGGGTTTTAAACATTTATTTCCTTAAAATGACCGGGTTTGCGTGGCTTTCCCGGTCCCGGCCGCCTTCTTACGCCCGCTTCAGGTACTGACCGGTCCTGGTGTCGATCTGGAGAACGTCCCCCACATTAATAAAAAATGGAACCTGGACCACATAGCCGGTTTCGAGAGTAGCCGGCTTTGATCCGCCGCTGGCGGTATCCCCCTTGATCCCCGGGGTGGTCTCAACCACCTTCAGCTCCACGAAATTGGGCAGGTCAACGCCGATAGGCCTGCCCTGGAAAAGCAGGATATTGATGACCATGTTCTCCTTGAGGTATTTGGTGGCGTCTCCCAGCTGTTCGGCGGAGAGCCCGGTCTGGTCGTAAGTCTCCATGTCCATAAAATTATAGACCGCCCCGTCGTTGTACAGGTATTGGAACTCCCTCCGGTCCACCCTGGCCCGGGGAATTTTTTCGCCGGCGTTGAATGTTTTTTCGATCACCGCCCCGGTGCGGAGGTTTCTCAGTTTGGACCTGACGAAGGCAGATCCCTTTCCCGGCTTGACGTGCTGGAAGTCCACCACTTGGTACACGTCGCCTTCCAGCTCGATGGTCAGGCCGGTTCTGAAGTCGTTGGTAGAGATCAATATTTCAGCCCCTTTCCCGGTTTTTAAAGCGTTTAAACCACAGGGCCCGGGAGAACACGGGCCGGGTCCGGTTCCACTGTCCCGCCGCCCCTGCGCCCTGAGGCAAAATACTAACCGCCGCAAATCAAGAGATCTTCCTTGGGCGACGCAGTCAAAACACGGCAGCCATTTTTCCCCACCACCACCGTGTCCTCAATCCTCACCCCGCCCCACCCCGGCAGGTATATTCCGGGCTCCACCGTTAGCACCATTCCTCTTTTCAGTTCGGTATCATCCCTGGACGACAGGCGCGGGTTTTCGTGGACCTGCAGTCCCAGTCCGTGGCCGGTACTGTGGCCGAAATTTTCCCCGTAGCCGTGCTTCTGGATGACATTCCTGGCTGCCCTGTCCACCTCGGATGCCCGGACGCCTTCCCGGATTGCGCTTATCCCGGCCAACTGAGCCTCGAGAACAATTCCGTATACATTCTCCATTTTTTTGTCCCGTCTGCCCACCGCCACCGTCCGGGTGATGTCGGAACTGTACCCCTTGAGAACGGCGCCGAAATCCATGGTCAGCAGTTCGCCCCGCCGCAGCATCTTTTGGGAGGCCGTCCCGTGGGGCATGGCGGACCTGGGGCCGGAAGCCACGATCAGGGGGAAGGCGGCCCTTTCCGCGCCCCTTTGCCGCATGAAAAATTCTATCTCCAGGGCGAGTTCGGCCTCGCTGACTCCTTCCCGGACCAGGGGCAGGATGTGATTGTAGGCCATGTCCGCAAGCTTTGCGGCCCCGGCGATGATTTCCACCTCGCTGTCGTCCTTTACCGCCCGGAGGCTCTCTACAAAACCGGCCAGCGGCCTGACTTCGCATTCCCCGAGTTTCTCTTTAAGTTCGGTGAACTGATGGTAGGTTAGGTAATCCCCTTCACAACCCAAACGCCTGATATGTAAGTCGCCGCCCAGGCCAGCCAGGACTTCCGGAAGGGTGCCGGCAGCCGAAATAACCCTGCAGTGGGGCGATTGTTCCCTCGCCTGTTCATCGTACCTGAAGTCGGTGATCAGGCAGGCTTCCCTTTCGGTAATCAAAACGGCCCCGCTGGTACCGGTAAATCCCGCAAGGTAGTACCTGTTCTCCGGCCTGGTTACTAAAAAGGCGTCCAGGTCTTCCTCGTCCAGCATTTGCCTCAGGCGGTCCATGCGATCAACCAATGCCGCATCCTTCCTTGACTTGAGCACCGTTTCTATTCCCCGGCCCTTTTCCGAACCAGTTCAACGACGGCCCGCAGTCCCAGGAGGTAGCCGTCCATCCCCAGGCCGGTAATCACTCCCGCCGTAACTGGCGCGATTACTAGACGCCGGCGAAAATCTTCCCTGGCGTGGACGTTTGAAATGTGCACCTCCACCACCGGTACCGAAACTGAGGCCACCGCGTCCCGGATGGCAATGCTGTAATGGGCGAAGGCCCCGGGGTTGAGGATCACCGCGTCAAAGGTGCCGTCCGCCCCGTGGATCCGGTCCACCAAATCGCCTTCGTGATTGGACTGGAAAAATACAACTTCGGCCCCCAGCCGCCCGGCCAGTTCCAGGACCTTTTCTTCAATCTGGTCAAGGGTGGCCCGCCCGTAAATGCCAGGCTCCCTCCTGCCCAGCATGTTCAGGTTGGGCCCGTTAAGCACCAGCACCTTCATCCGGCTGTCCTCCAGATCGGGCAGTATTCCGGCACAGTTCCCCGCACCGGGAATATTTTAGCACAGCATGATGGAATTGGGAATTATAAAATAAAATTGGCCGGTTAATCACCGCTAAGGGCCATGTCGCTGATGAGCAGGGTGGGCGCGCCTCTTCCGCCGAAAAAAGTCAGGTCCCGGCCGACGCCCTCGACTTTTTTCATCATTTCGATGATGTTGCCGGCCAGGGCCACGCCCTTAACCGGATACGAGATGCGGCCGTTTTCTATAAACAGGCCAGAGGCACCCAGCGAAAAGTCTCCGGAGATGGGGTTGGCGGTGTGCATGCCCAGTACCTCGGTGACGTAAAATCCCTTTTCCAGGCAGCCGATCATCTCCCCAGGGTCCGCCGTACCCCTCTCGATGAAAAAATTGGTCGCGCCTACCTCGGGAGTGGACTTGAACGATCCCCGGACCCCGTTCCCGGTTGAATTTACACCGTCCCTGGCGGCGGTGTACGTGTTGTGCAGGAATCCCTCCAGGATTCCCCCGGCAACCAGTTTCGTCCTCGAGGTGGGCACTCCTTCGCCGTCGAAGGAGGCCGAGGCGATTCCGCCGGGCATGGAACCGTCGTCGGTGATGCTGACCACCTCCGAGGCAACCTTCTGCCCCGCCTTTCCGGCGAAGAGAGACCTGCCCTTCTGTACCGCCTCCGCCGTCAGGGCCGGGGCCAGCATGCCCAGAAAACCGGTGGCCACAAAAGGCTCCAGGACGACCGGTATCTTTCGGGACGGCACGGACCTGGCCCCCAGCATCCTGACCGCCCTGGCGGCCGCCTCCCGCCCGGCGGCCGGGCCGTCAAGGTCGTCGTACTTAAGGCTGTACTTCATGGCGAAGCCCGTCTGGTTTTCCTCTCCCTGGACGGCCACCAGGGAAATGTATATGCCGCAGTATGTCCCCCGGTAATTCAGGTCCACCCCCAGGCTGTTGATCAGGGTGACCTCGGTTTCCGAGTCGGTGTAAGACGAACCTTCGATAATTTTAACCCTTGGGTCGTATGTTCTGGCCGCTTCCTCCATGGCCCTGGCCAGTTCGATTTTCTCTTCCACCGTGGTGTCCATAATCCTGCGGTCGTAAAGATCCAGGTCCGGGTAACCGGCGGCCGGCCCGGGCATGACGCGGTACGGGTCTTCGGCGGTGCTGGCGGCGTTTACCAGCGCCTGGTCAACCACCTCCCGCACGCTTTCCGGGTTCAGGTCCGAGGTGTAGGCAAAGCCCACCCGGTTGCCCTTCATCAACCTTAAGCCGAGTCCCCTTTCCCCCGCCAGTTTCATGGTCTCCACCCGGCCGTCGCGGACCTCGATGAAAAGCTCCCTGTTGTTGCTCAGGTATACCTCAGCCATATCGGCGCCCCTGCGTTTGGCCGAATCGATGGCCAGGCAGCCGAGGGATTTCATGTCTGTGCTGCTGATAAAGGTCACCTCCGAGGGGGAAAACACGAATTCCCCGAATATTTCCCGCAAATAATAGCATAAGTAATATTCCATATTTGCATACCTATTCCTCCGGCAAAAAGAAAAAACTGCTTTTGTCAAGCAGCTCCGGAAAAGCGTTCAATGCACCTGGGTGCTGGTGGTGGTCAGTGCGAAGAGATGCCTTGCCGAAACCGGCGCCAGTTCCTGAACCGCCGCTTCCATGATCAGGCTTGGATCCAGCAGGGCCAGTATGGCCACCCTTTCTCCCGTCTCCTGGTTTGTATAAAAGCCCAAAATACAAAACTGCATGTCCTCTCCGTATACTTTACGGGTGACAATGTCACCGATTTTCATTACGATTCCCCCCAAGTTAGCAAACTGCCGGCCGGGGGATCCGCCCAGGCGGGTCCCTCCTTTTGCAAAAAATAATAACTCCCTGTATTTGCGGGCGTTAAAAATCCGATCTACTTCATATTTAACATATGCCTTCAAGGGTGCAGTTGTGTATGTTGCTTTGATTTCATTGATATAAGATGGTCAAATCCCCTAAAGATCTGTTTCGACGGAAATTCTTAAGACGGACCCTGTATAATTTTTCTATTTTTCAAGGATACTAAAGCGAAAGGGAAAAAGCCAGGGGGAGGAGGAGATGCAGTGGACCCGACCGGTAATTTGGAAATGAACTGGGAAAGCTGGAAGAGGATGCTGGGCCAGGCGGTGGAGTTTGCTGAGGAAATCGGCATATCGAGGGACCGGATTGCTTCCCTGGCCCGCCAGGCCGGGGAGGTATTGGCCGAGAGCGTTCCGCCGGCGAACCCGGAGCAAAAGGTTTTAAAAGAGTTGTGGTCGGTCTCGGACCAGCAGGAAAAACAGGTGCTGGCCAACCTGATGACAAAGCTTTGCTCGGGATACAGGTGACTTTTGGACCCCCGCGCAAACCGCGGAACGGCCGGGCAGGCGGGTCCCCCGGCCCCTTGCTTTTTTCTGCAGCAGGGGTGCCGCGGGCGGTCCACCCCAAGAATCCCTTTTTCCCGGCCTGATCCCTGTAGACCGCCGTACCATCCTGAAAATTATCCATCTTTTAATGTTGCGGATGTGATGACTTGTCCTACCTGTTTGAAGCGGCCCTGGCCTGGTCCATGGTTTATTTTTTTGTGGACAGGAGAGTTTCCGGCCTTTGGAAGGCAGGCCTGATAGGGGTGGCCGTTGCGGTGGTGACGGATTATTTCGGTACGAAATACAACTTTTACGCCTTTACCGGGGGAATCATCTATCTGGGAAGGCTGCCCCTTCTTCACGTCATCGGCATGTACCCCTGGACGTTGCTGTATCTGAACTGGCTTCCCGGGCGCTGGACGAAAAGGGTCATGTACAACGCCTACCTCTCGGCAATCTTTCTGGCGGTTGAGGCCGTCATGCACAGCGCCGGGGCAATTGTCTACCCGAACTGGAAGATCTGGTACAGCTACTTTTTGATCTTCTGGGGCCTTGTCCTTACGGCCTATCTGTCGGATTTCGTGATCAGCGGGGAGCGGCCCCGGACTTTTCCCGACTGAATTTTTTGGCCGCCCATGCCTTTATCTGCCGGACCGGGAAGGCCGCTGTGGAATTCGGGCGCCGGGGTCTTATCCGGAACATGGTGGGAAGGACGCGGACAAATATGGAAAGAAAAGCGCCGGTCGTCCCCTGCCCCGGGACCCGGCGCTTTTGCTGGTGCGGCAGAAGGGACTTGAACCCCCACGGGCGTTACGCCCATAAGAACCTGAATCCGGCGTCAGTCATGCTATCATGTTATACGCTGTACCATGTAGTTAGAAATATCAAGGCTTCCGGGGTTTTCATCGTGATACCCTGTTATACGAAATTCAAGGTAATTATATTCAGGTTGCAACATCGGTTACAACACCGGCCCCGCCTTGGTATTCCCTTAATATGATCCTGGCACCCAATAAAAAATATATTAACCCCTTCCCCCAGAGAATAAGCTAAAATACCTCCGAAACCTCCGGTATATCCGAAGCCAGAAAATACGCGGCTTCCAGCCCCGGAGATATTTTTGTGGTATCTCCGGGATATCTCCGCAATATCTCCGGAGCGGCCGGGGAAGTAATCAAAAAAAATACACATTCCCCGCCCCCGGAGAATAACCGAAAAAACCTCCGGTATCTCCGGTATCTCCGAAGCCTTACGGGGCAAGGCTTTCAACCCCGGAGATATTAAAGGCCCCGGAGATAATATCTCCGAAGGCCCAAAGTATCTCCGGGGTATATTTAGGATAAATTTAAGACCGCTTTTCCTTCAACTTTTTCTTAGGGTTGTTCTTCCGGGATTTTTTAGCATATGCCCTATTAGCGCAGGCCGGTTTATCTTCAAGTAAATCGGTGCCCCGTATTGGAAGCCTGGGACAGCAAACCTGATTTTCTCTTGAAGGTTCAAACAAAGCACCACAGTATTTACACCGCTTTAACACAGGTCCCCGAATTACCATGTCCCTAAATTGAACATAGGCTGCCGTAAGCAGTGATTCACATTTCATTCCGGGCAAGACCTTAAAACCTTTTTCATCCTGAACAATTTCCGCGCAGCCTATTGTTAACCGACCCTCCAGGCGCCTATTTATCTCCTTGCAAACATAAAATAATACCGCCTTCAATATTATATTCTCCGTGACCGGCGGCTTAATTGCCGGCCAGACATAAACACCCTGACCATCAATAAGAACGTCTGCCATAGGACCATCTGTTGTATCGCGCAGTACAACCTGAACACGATCCCTTAAACAATCTAAATTCCTTTTCTGGACCGCCTGGTATAAATTTAACAACTTTGCGGCCTGCCCCGCTTCCCGCTCAACAAACACCAAAGGATCGCAATCCCTAAAATAAACCTCCAACTCCGGCCAATGGGTTGCAATTCCCAGCAACCCAAAATGTCGGGTAAAACCAATTACTTCACTTTCACTAAACTGTTCCCCGAGCCTTGCAAGGCTTGTAAACAAGAAGGCCCCTTCCTTTTTAAAAGGCTTCCAGTTGTATTCTTTCGCTCCACGGCTTGGCCGAATCACCTTGAGGGTATCCACGGGCGGGATAACCCCCTCCCAATGAACCCTGTCTTTTAAAGGGATGGGATTATGTATTTCGACCACCTCATATTTACTGCTGATAGGCCAGTTAAAATGATATTCCTGAAACTCCCACGGCTTGGTTTTGTTTTTTACAAACATATGCGTAACCCCTTTTCTAACCTGTTACTAGATACAAGCACATTGTAGCATATATTTATAAGCATAACAAGATGGGAGGTTGATAACATGCTCAACTTAACTGTGGAGCGTGAAAAGCGCGGCTGGACAAAGAGCGAGCTAGCACGGCGATCGGGAGTGCCGCTGGCGGAGATTTGTCGCATAGAAGGGGGCAAGATTTTTCCATATCCCGGGTGGCGCAGAAAAATAGCGCGGGCCATGGAAATGCCAGAGAGTGAACTTTTCCAGGAGGTTGACGGCAATGAAAGCGTTAGAGAAAACGCAAGAAAATCCGGAACTTTTAACTGTTGAAGCGATGCAGAGGATTCTAGATGTTTCAAGAGCAACGGCTTACTCATTAATCCACAGGCCCAATTTTCCGGTTTTATGGATTGGACGTTGCGCCCGAATACCCAGGCAAGCACTATACAAATGGATTGAGCAACAAACAGGGGTTAAAAAAACAATTCAGGAGTTTAAAAATGAGCGATGTTTTCAAAACCACAAAACAGATACCAATTATTGACATTATAAGTCACTACTTGCCAGACGTTCGGTTACGATGTGCCGGGCAGACTTGTTCAGGCCGCTGCCCGTTCCATGATGATAAAAATCCATCATTTACAGTTTGGCCGGAATCAGGGCGTTGGAAATGCTGGAGCTGTAACATCGGTGGTGACAATATTGCTTTGGTTGCGAAAGCGTTAAACCTTAAACCTCTGGAGGCGGCCCGGACTATCGCCCGGGATTTCAACCTCCCGGCGCCGGGTGCCCACCGCCCGATGTCCCCGGAGGTTCAGCGAAGGTCCCAGGAGGTGGCGAGGGAAAGAGCGTTAAAAGCAGCTTTTGAATCAAAAGTCCGGGAATTGTATCTGACATTGGCCATGATTTACCGCTGCATTAACATGGTTTTCAATGGCCCGGACCCGCCGCCGGCGGTGGCATACTGGGTCCATCGACTTCCAGAGATTGAATTTTTGCTTGACGAATTAATTATTAGGGATGAGGTCCGCCAGGTGGAGGCGGTCAGGGCGGCACGCAATTGGGGGTTGTGTTGATGAGTTTGTCGGAAATTTTAACACAAGATGAACAGAATGAATACATGGGTCAATATTTAGATACTGAAGAAGAAAATAGTATGCAAGATGATGATGAACTTTTCCGTGCAATCTTGTTGTTAGCCGGTGATACTGTAAATGGCAAGGACGGACGCGGTTTTTCAAAGCACGATAAAGAACTTGGACTGAAACTTGCAGAAACAATCCGTGACGGAGAAGAATTTTCAATTAATCTTAAACTACTTGCTTATAAGCTAGCCAAAAAATACGAAAAACAATTATTCATAAACCATAATTTCGACTTCGGAAAAATATCTAAACCTGAACACGAATCAAAAGATAAAACAATAGAACAGCAGGAGGACAAGCGAACACAAGCTGAAATTTTAATAGATATTGCTAATAGTGCGGAACTATTTCATGACGAATTAAAAGATGCACACGCAGCGGTTGATGTTAACGGTCACCGTGAAATATACCCGGTAAGAAGCAAGCATTTTAAATTGTGGCTTACTGGGCAATTTTACAAACAAACAGAAAGGGCACCTTCCAATGAGGCACTATCTCAATCACTGAATGCCATTGAAGCTAAAGGAGTGTTCGATGGTAAGGAAAGAAAGTTAAACTTGCGTGTTGCTGAATACAAGGGTGCATTTGCATATGATCTTGCGGATAAGCTTTGGCGTGTTGTAAAAATTATACCCAGGGAGTGGAAAATAGTAGATAAACCCCCGATTATATTTAGACGTTACAAAAACACGGCGGCACAAGTTGAACCCGTCAGAGGCGGCGACTTACAAAAACTTCTCGACTTTGTAAATATAAAAGACCCGGGGGAGAAATTGCTCTTTCTTGTTGTTACTGCTTCATATCTAATACCCGATATACCTCATCCCGTCTCAGTTTATGCAGGCGAGAAAGGGGCTGCGAAATCAACAATAATGCGCATGCAAAGACGCATTGTAGATCCTGCTAACCGCGAGTTAATGATTTTACCTGCAGATAAGAACGAACTGGCTTTAACTCTGACGACGAACTACATGCCATGTTTTGACAATTTGGATAATCTCCAAAGCTGGCAGTCTGACATGTTATGCCAGGCGGCAACTGGCGGAGGGACAAGTAAAAGGGAATTATATAGCGACATAGATGAAGTTATTCTTTCGTTCTTGCGCTGTCCCGCATTAAACGGTATCAATGTGGTTGTGACTCGACCAGATTTACTAGACCGTAGCGTTATTTTTACATTAGACAGGATAAATCCTAAACAGCGACAAGAAGAATCTGTTTTATGGAAAAAATTTGAGGAAGCCAGGCCCGCGATAATGGGGGGATTATTTGATACTTTAGCAAAAGCTATGAGCATCTATCCCGAAATTCAGCTATCATCGCTGCCCCGCATGGCCGATTTTTGCAGGTGGGGGTATGCGATAGCCGAGGCCCTTGGCGCAGGTGGACAGATGTTTCTTAATGCTTATTTTGAAAACATAGGACGAGCAAATGACGAAGCGATATCAAACAACCCCATTGCTGCAGCCATAGTTGCACTAATGAATGAAAAAGCAAAGTGGGAGGGTACTCCTGCTGGACTACTTGAAGCACTGGAAAAAGTTGCTGAGATAGAAAAAATAAATACCAAGGCTAAAAGCTGGCCGCAAGCAGCTAATACATTATCAAGGCGATTAAAGCACGTTAAAAGCAACTTACTTGATGCAGGCATTACATATACTATCGAGCGTGATAAGTCCAACCGAACTCAAATAGTCATTATACAAGACGGAATATCTGTCAGTAGTGAAAATGATCAGATAGTAACAGGGGGCGGTGATGATATTGATTATCTCCCAGATCTCCCTTATTGAACTAATCAGACAACTATCCGCCCACGGCATCACCGTTAACCTGTCCGGCAACACTCTCCGGGTGGTCCGCCCTCCGGACTACCCAACGTGGGAGGATGTGCCCAGGGAGGCCCGCCCCCTGCTGGCCGAGCTAAAACGGCGCAAGGCTGAAGTGCTGGCCTTTCTTCAAGGAAACCATGCAAAGGAGACAGATCAACCGTCCACAATTGAGGTAGCACAGAGAACCGTTATCCGAATCCACCCCATGCGCCAGGCTTGCCGGCTGGCCGGCCATTGCTTGAGAATGACAAGCGAGTGGGATTGCCGGCTGTTTGCGGTAAGTTTGGAACGGGGTTGGTGCCGGGAGCGAGTCAAAATCACCTGAAGCAATAAAAGAATACGAACACACATTTCAGTTGAAAGGCGGTGAAGATCCAATGTCAACAAACACTATTGTTGCCCCTTATGTAGCTGCCGGAGAACGGCGGAGGAAGCGCAAGGACGCGGTTTTCCATTCCCGGGGATGCATTTATGTGGCCAGAATGAAAAAGCCTTGGCGGAATTACCTGAATCGGGAGGATGCCAGGGCTGACGGTGGCCGCCCCTGCATGGTCTGTAGGCCATAAACCATAACCAAAGCAAAAGAGGTGAGTGTTACAGGTGGCCAAATATTACATTAAAAAGAAAGAACAAGCCAAAGCCAGGGCCGAACCGGATAACGCTATCAGCGCTGACACCGAAGTAATTGACTCGCTTCCAGCCCGGTTTAAGGATGTTCCGCCTCCTAACCGTTACGATGATGAAGTCAGGGAGGAAATCTGCAAGCTGGTTCTGGAGGCAGGGTTTACCATTAAGGCGGCAGCTGAAAAGTACGGCATCGCCCGGAACACATGTTCGGCAATAGTCAGGGAACACCTTGCCGAATACGACATGATCGAAAACGTCCGTCTCGGCAGGAAATTCCACAAACTGGCCGACCGGGTTTTGAACGAACTCCAAGAGCGGGATCTTTCCTGTGCTTCCCCCAGCCAGCTTGGAGTTTTGGCCGGAATTGCTGTTGACAAAAAAACACAATTAATGGGTAAGACAGGCGACCTTTCGGGCGGTATAAGCTTGAAAATTGCGTGGGCGGACGGCTCCGGCGCGGTTGAGCTAACAGCCGGCCCTGCCAATTCCACCGGCCCCGGCAGCCTTGGCCCCGCCCCCTCTCCGGTTTTCCGGGTTCGCGCCGGCCGGGGCCAGGACGACCCGGGAGCGGACAGCAACCACGACATGGGCGGTAATCATG
Organism: Desulfovirgula sp.; assembly: GCA_020725625.1. GTDB lineage: Bacteria > Bacillota > Desulfotomaculia > Desulfotomaculales > Desulfocucumaceae > JAILZP01. The sequence continues at coordinate 38,762 of DYET01000168.1, forward strand.
GCCCGGGCGAAGTTATCGACGTGGAGGCGGAACCGATTCCGGATTCGACCGCATCCCCTCCGCCAGACACAACGGACAACGAGGATGACTTATGGTGATAGAAACTGAAAAGAAAGGGTGATTTTATAATGTCAGGTAGGTTTTGGGAAAACGAGGTTCCCCAAACAGCGGAAGGCCGCTGGCTGAAACTGGAGTATTTTCCACAACACGGCAAGTTAACCGTTACCAAAACTATCCGGCGAGACGGCGCGGTCAAACTTAAAAGCATAACAATGGACAAAAGAGATTTTCTGGAATCCCCGGAAATCGCTCAGTTGATGGAAACTGTTCTTAATAGTTGGAAGGAGAGTGGTGACAATGCCCGTTAAAGCCTCGGCAAAACTGGCGGCGCAGGCCCCCGGCCTCATCCCCGGCGTCCCGGTCCGCTTGGCCGCCTCGGAGCAGTACAGTCCCCCGGCAACAAAGCCCCAGGTAGATGTTAACGGCCTGGTTGCCAAAGCTGTCAATGAAGTTGTTGACCACCTGGCCGCATGGCAGGAGCAGGAAAAGAAACGTAAAAAATCCTTCCTTCCCCGGTCCAATCCCCGGCCGGAAATTGACCTGGTAGCCGTAACTGAATCGTTGAAGGAGGCCACAGTTGAGCAGTATAAGGTTTCCGCCGCCCGGTGTGAACCGCCCATACTGGACTTGACGGAACATCAGGAGGAAGTGGCCGGCCTCCAGGGGCAGGCGGTAAATCTATTTTGTAAGGAAGTCTTGCGGGTGGTCAGGGGCGATCCCGAACTTGAGAAGCAAGTCTATACGCTTTGCCCGTCCCTGGCCCCGCCACCGGAACCAAACTTTAAGGTGTTAAAAGCCTTGCAGCGGGACTTTGACAAAAATTTAAAGGATATTGAAGAAGCATTTCACCGTCTAAGTATTGCCCTGGCCGCCCTTGACGAACTGGCCGAAGCCGAGGCCAAGACCCTGGCCGGTACGAGTATGCCAACCTCACGGCGGATATGGGTGCAGGCGCAAGCAATCAGAGTACAGTTGGCCCGTAGACTGGAGGCCTGGGACACCAGCGGGAGGCCTTTTGAGATCAAGGGGGCGCGGTGGTAATGGGCGTTGTCTGTCGGAACTGCGGCGTTGAGGTTGATGATGATCTTGTCGATGAGGCCGGGACGTGTTATGTCTGCCAGGAGTGCACGGTCAGGCTGAGCCTCCGGGAGCGGGCGCGGCGGGGATACCGTGTCCCCGCCATCCCTGCCCCGCGACCCTGGCCGGCGGGGTTAGGTGAAATGGCAAAAAGAATTTTGAAAGGAGTGCTATCTGATGGAAATTAAGGAACTAAACAAAAAACTGGATAATGCAGTCAGAATAAAAAATTCACTCTGGAAGCAGATAGCGGAGCTGCGCCCAAGGCTTGAAGCCGCCAAAAGCCAATACCGCCAGACAGAGAACGCCATGACCGCGCTGATGGATCAGTACCAGGCGGCCTCTGAGGAAGCGGAAAGCCTGCTGAGGGAAATCAGGACCACCTTGAACAGGATCAATCTGCACGGCAAGTAAGCTCCGTGAAGTAATGTGGTAAAGGGGTGACAATTAATATGCCTGGAGACGACAGCTTCATAAAGATCATCAGTAAAATCGGGATCGATTTTTCCCAGGCCGTCCAGGGAACAAAGACCTTGGCGGAAGAACTGAACAAGCTGAACCGCCCCCTGGACGAGCTTGCCGCCCACGCAAAGCAGACGGCGGCCCAGGTTGCGGCGGCGTTTAATCAGACCGCCCAGGCCGGGGCAACGAGCATTACAAAACAAAACAGGCAGATATTACAGCAGAACACGGTATTCGCCAGGGATTACTTTACCTCCATCGAGAACCGGGCCAGACAACACCGGGCCTTTATGGACCGGCTGTTCTCCCCGCAAATGACCGCGCATCACCTTAACTGGTTGATCGCGGGCGTAGGCATCTATGGCACGTTTGAGGTATTGAAAGAAGGTCTTGTTGACGTGGAGAAGGGCATGAGGGGCCTTATGACGGTCCTGCCCGAGATAGCCCACGACCAGGAGGTATATAATCAGGCCACCAAAGAGGCCATTGACCTGATGCAGAAGTACGGCGCCAGCGTGGATGAAGCGATGTCCGCCGGCCGGTCCTTCGGCAGAATGTATAAAGAGGTTGAAACCGTCATGGGCCTGGTAAACAACTCCATCCTCCTGAACGTCATTGATAACGTGAAGCTGGAGCAGGCCGTAAGGGGGAACGAGGCGGCCCTGGCCGTCTACGGCAAGGAGTTGAAATCTACCAACGAGGTTCTTGCCTTCAGCAGTAAATTCATGGACAGCCTCACCCGGCTGTCTCACGAGAGCATGGCCAGCGCCACCGACCTGATTGAAATTATCGAAAGGTCGGCGGCCGCCGCCAAGAACGCCAAGACAGATATTGACCAGCTTATGGGGGTAGGTGCTGCGGCGGTCCGGGCCACCGGCCTGCCGGGGGCGAACATCGGCAACATGCTTAAAACCGTATTCGCTCAACTGTCTGCCCCCACCAGGAAGGTCCGGGAGGAAATCGAGCAGATAGGTGTTAAGCTTTATGACGCCAACGGGCAACTGAGATCCGCTTACGACATTATCCTTGACCTGGCCCGGGCGACCAAGGACGCCACCATCAGCCAAGACGAATTAAACGAGGCTATCCTCAAAGCCGCCTCCGGCAAATTCCAGTATTCCAAGCTGTCCTCCGTCCTTGGACAGTTTGATGAAATCGTTAAAAACACTTCCCGGAGCATTCACGCCCAGGGTATCACAATGCAGATGGCCGCCCAGCAGCTTGACACCATCGAACGCCACGCCAAGATGTTGAAGGCCACCCTTCTTGATACTTTCTCCGGGGCCGGGGACGCTGGCCTGCGGACGGCCATTAAGGGTCTACTTGATACCCTGAATCAACTCATTATGGGCTTCAACAATATTTCATCCACGGCCATAAACGCCTCTCTCGCCCTGGGAGCTGTCATTCTTGCCGGTAAGATGATATTCGGCATATACTCCAGGGTTCTCCCCGTCATAGGGTCCGTGACCGGCATCACCGCCCAGATCGCGGCGGCCTCCAACATGGCGGCCGCCGGGCAGATGTCCCTTGCCACGGCCACCAACGTCACCAATGCCGCCATGGGCAGACTGGCCGCCACAACAGCCCTGGCCACCGGGGGACTTACCCTTCTTCTGGGAGGACTTGCCTACCTTGTTTACAAGTCCGGTGAAGCCGAGAAAAAGCAGCTTGAGCTTAACCAGGCCGTCCAGGAGAACATACAACTGTCACAGCAGAAAATGATGCAGTACAACACGGAGGGAACCTTCCTGGAGCAGATGCGGGAACGCCACCAGCAGTTAACCGATCAGATAAACAGCGGGAAGCTGTCGGTCCAGGAACTGGCCGCCGCCCAAAAGGACCGGGCAGCCGTGGAAGAAGCCGTCTTGCTCCTGGTGGATGAGGACATTAAGAAAAAGATTGAGGCAAACGGTGTTACGCAGGAGGAAATCAATCTTGTTATAGAGTCCGTGAAGCAGAAAAAGCAGGCTGAACTGGAAAAAAACAAAGCCGAAATCAACGAAACGAACCAGAAGATCAGGGCCACCAACGAGCGGATAGAGGCCATTAAGCGGGAACTGGAAGCCGAGAAAACGCTGTTGATGACCAAAAGTCCGGTGAGGCTTGGCATTGAGGCCGCCATACAGTTTAAGTATCCCGACCTGGCGAGGCTGCTGGGACTGGGCAAGGCTATGGGGTTGGGAGAGGAACTCAGGCGGCTTGAGAAGGATTATGCGGACGCGCAGAAGAGGTTAAGCGACCTTCAGATGTCCTTCATTCAGGGAATTGGGGACATAAGCCGGCTGGGCGGGGGCGGAATTGGCGATGAGGATAAATATAAACTCTCCGACTTTACCGACCCCCTCCGCGAAGCCGCCAACAAAGCCAAGTTGACATTGGATGATTTTAACAACACTCTCCAATACACGGATACATTGATTCAGGGCGTCACCACCCGGGAGCGCATTTTCGACCTCCAGATGCGGGGCGAAACGGTTCCCACGCTGGAGCAGGCCAGGGGGAAATACGCACTGCTTAATGAGGTTATGGCCTTAAGCGCACGAAAGCAGGCGCAGTTGCACGGGGCCGCCAATGCCGCCCGGGAGCAACTTGCCGAGCTGAACGCCGAGATGGATGAACTGGTCCGGCGGCATGAAGCCGGTACGCTGTCAACGAAAGAGTTTAATGCCGCGGTGTCGGCCTTGCGGCCAACCATCCAGGCCCTGGAGAGGGATATTGCCCAGTATGGAAATGCGTGGTGGGAGGCCGAACTGAACTCTTACCAGGCCATGCGGACCATGAAAGATTTCTATATGGGTGCTCTTCAGAAGGAAAGAGATCTGGTCAAGGAAGCCTATAGCGAGCGCATGCAACAAGTTGAGGACGAAATTGCCGCCGAGGAAGAAGCCGCAAAGGTTAAAATTGAATCCAAAGAAAAGCGGATCAAGGCCATAGACGATGAAGTAAATGCCCAGATCAAGGCTATCCAGGCCCTTATCGACGCCCTGGACGTCCAGGATACGCAGTCAGACCGGGAGGAGGCCGAGCGGCAGCATAACCAGAAGCTGGCCGACTTGCAAAAGCAGAAGCAGTACCATGAGTTGAGAACTGGCCTGGAACATGTCAAGGCTATTGATGAGATAAATCGGCAGATAGCGGAAGAAGAACACAACTGGCAGGTTAAGAAGCAGGACTGGGCTAGGGATGACCAAAGAAAGACTTACCAGAATCAGATTGACTCCATCAGAGACCAGGCCAGGGCCAGGCAGGACGCCATTCGCCAGGAAATAGACGATATTAAGAAGGCTTCCGACACTAAGAAAAGGGAACTACAAAGGTACTACGACGATGTGCAAAAATTACTGAGTGACAAGAACCTTGAATTGATAGCTGGATTGGCGGCCGCTGACGACCAGTGGTATCAGCGGGGCCTTACCTGGATGCAGAGGTTGGCCCAGGGCATCCGGGACGGCGCAACGGTATTGCCCAGTGGGGCGCGGGACATTATCAGAGAGGCCGAAGAAGCAACCAAAGGCGGCGGTTCCACTAGCGGAGGCGGAACGTCCCGGGGGGCCGGGTCCACCGTGGCCACCATCGGCCCGGGACAGTACATTAACGAAAACGGCCGCACCTACATGTGGTCACGGCAACTGGCCTCCCTTCTTGGCAAGCCCGTCGAATGGAACGAAGCGGCTCAAATGGTCAAAATAGGAAGTAAATGGTTTACTCCCTGGAGAATTATTGACGATAAGGCGTATGTCGGTATCCGGGACGTGGCGGAGGCGCTCGGGTATAAGGTCCGGTGGGAGGATCCCAACGTGATAATTTCTCAGGCCCACACCGGGGCTTATGTGGCCCGAAGCGGCATTGCCGAACTACTCAAGGGCGAGCGGGTGCTTTCACCGCAGCTTACGGTCAGCTTTGACAGGCTGTCGAACGTGCTGGCGAATTTCCCGAATATCCCGGATAAGATTGCCCTTGCCGGGAGGATGCTGACCGCCGGGGAGATGGAACGGATAGCCAAAGGAATGACTGACCGGCTTATAGCCACCCTGGAACGGCGGACGGGCATGCAGATTGACAAATTGTTAAACGTGGAGAACATGGATGTTGGGGACGGTGTGGATGCCGAAATCCTCAGCCGAGAACTGGTCAGGGCGGCTAACCTGTTGCGGACTGCCCGGGGCGGGGGATAACCGCGGCTTATTTTCGGGGAACGGTTACGGGTGGAATATGGGGGTGGGAGCATCACCCCGCCCCCGCCCGTGGAAATTAAAAAAGGAGAGTGACGCGTCATGTCTTTTATAGCTTCAATAATTCTGAAAGACCGAATCATACAGGTGTCTGATTCCCGCATTGTCAGTGAAACGGAAAACAGCATGATTATTGAGGATGACAGCGCACAGAAGCTTTTTCAGTTAAAAAACAACATCGGGCTTGCATTTTGCGGCATCCAGCGTTACGGGACCATGACCATAGAAAAAGCTTTGGAATGCTTTAAGACGGCTGAAAATTTGAATCTGCCTCCTGTTCAGCTTGCCGATAAACTACGGGACCACTTGGCCGAATACTGGGGAAATATCGGAAAGGGTGTATTTTGTTTTCACCTTTGCGGTTACTACCAGGGCCGCCCTTTCAATATCAGAAGATTTAATCCCCTCCCCCCTGCCCACTTGATTAACGAGGCGCACAACCCGGCACCGCCGTTTACACTTTTTATAAACGGGGCTGATGACGAAAGTATAGCCAGGGCTTTAAGCGGCCTGAGAGCGCCACATTTTACGCGAATACCCGCGGTTGACACCCTCAACCACCTGATAGATATAACCTTTCTGGTTATTGACCGGGTGCCATGCTGCGGCGGGGACGCGCAGGTGCAAATTATAACACCGAACGGGGTTGCAGATTTCAAATCCGTGAGGAAGCCCCCGTTAAGGGTTGTGCACGGAATGATCAGGGAAGGGACATATGGGTTAAAAGTTTCCGGCGATGGTGAAATATATTCCAGTACAATACGTACCGGCGAAGAAACCGATAAGACCTATGTAGCTATGGTTCCTCCCAACTACCTGCAAGTCTGGAGTGAGGTTGGGGGCATATCTAAAAAGCAACTTGAAATAGCGGCACACCCAGGCGGCGGAGGCGGTGGAATCGATTTCTATCGCGACGATAACTTTGCGGGCACAATTCAGGTAGATTCTTCCGGCTTCTTTATATCGGCGATAGGAAGCAACTTGAAACTAAGCGCTGCCAACGTCATTGTGACGGATAACCTTGTTCCTGATACCCACTTGACCGGCCAGATAGGCACGGCTATCGCAGTTTGGGATTACGTCAGGGCCGCCAACATTGTATCCGCGGATCTTTGCTTTAAAGAAGAAGTCTGTCCTGTATGTGAACAGCCGTTCATTAAAGGTGATATTATCGTATTACTGGTAAAGGCCGTCCAGCCGGGGCACATGACTGCAACCATTCCGATTCATGACAGGTGCAAGGACACGTCCAAAACCCTTACCTTTGAGGTCCAGGAAACGGAGACAAGATACCGGCTTGATGACAGCGGGGAGGTAATTGCCTATTCCGTTCCTGCTTATATTGAGGAAGATATAGAAGTGATCAGGTTGAAGGAAGGGTATTCCCTGGACGAAATAACAGGGCAATTCAGGAAAAAGGCTTTCGTGACGGACGTGGCCCGGGAGGGATATTCCGCAAGGTTCAAATCAATTTATGACGATGCCGGGAGGTTATTGCCGCCAGCAAAGCGGGAAGTAGTGTTCTGTGACGAATTAACTGGCCGGGAAGTGGAACTGTCAAGCATCCTTAAACCTGTCGAAGTTTTCCCGGAGCGGCCGGCCACGAAGGACGAGGCTGTTGAGGTGGTTACGGTCAGGCGACGCAGGCCGGTGATGAAAACGGTGACGGTGGAGGTTGGAGGAGTGGCCGGCGCGGAGTCTCCCACTACTGAGACTTCTGCTGAGGCTTCCGCCGAGCCTGATCCTAATCCGGCTTGAGCGATAATGAAGAGGTATATGGTGCCACTATCCCCCCGCTTCCCGGTGTCAGGCCGGGGACGGGGGGTTGTTTTTATCTTTGAAATGTAAAAGCGGGGATAACGAAAAAATTGTTGGTGTTAATTTCGTTATCCCCGACTACATAGACATAAGTCATGTCTATAATATACTATTTTAAATAATTAAATCAATAGGACAAAAATAAAATATATTAAATTTCTCTTAAACATCTTGATGCTAGTTAATATATATTGATATAATACACAAAAAGCAAAAGGGGTGATTTAAGTTGAAAACCATAAAACTATAGCGGGAAGGTCAGCCGCCAAGCAAGAACCTTCCCGCTAAAGACACCCTGCCCTGAAGGGAGGATACCCTGTCCCTATTATACCATAACCCCCCCCGGGGGCCAAAAATCAAATAGTTGTTTATCCAAAAACCCAAAGGAGACTTGTCAATAGTGATAATCTTTATGAATCTGCCCGAAGGCGCCGAGTGGGTGTTTTTCAAAAAAGAAAATATCCTGGTGATTAACTCAAAATACCGCCCTGAAGGCCACACCAGCCCGGCGAAAAATTAAATTGGAGCGGGATGGCCGTCAAGGATCTGGTGGAGGATTGCAGCCGATTGCGGTCAGGATGTTTGGAGTTGTATGGCAGGATAGGTGAGATTTTTTACAAGGTAAATGAGGCTCTTGCTGTCGTTAAGGGCCTGTAAAGAGCTTATGGCGCCATTAACCTAAAATTATTAGGAGGTTGAAATTAAAATGCCGAATAATAATACTGTTCACACCGCATGGCGGACCTTCATCGAGACCCGCCAGGAAGAAGCTGGCCGGGGTATTGCTGATGACCCGCAGTTTTCCATATTGTTCAATGAATACCAGGAGACCATTGACGGCCTTGTCAGCGTCCTTCAGGGCGGGGTTGCTGTCTCCCCGGTGGAGCTGGTGGATCGGCTGGAGAAGATCCGGGACCTGAACGATGAGTTGATGGCGGCCGTTGAGGAGCGGTTTTACTTGGCCGGGTTGAAAGATGGGGTTGCTGTCGGGCAGGTGTTTCTGATTCAGGAGGGGGAGGATGATTACCTTCAACATACACTGGACGATTATTTGACGCTGGCCGTTGAAATTGCCCGAGAGTATGGAGAGGGTGACGGAGAAGGGTTAAAAGCATCTTAATCAACAACCCGATCTTCGGGAATTTTGAAAAAAATAAGTGTCAGGAGTGATTCAGATGGCAGAAAGAAAACAACTTCGGAGTATCAATGAAGTATGGGAAGATCTTCTATGGCCCGGCGGTGGAATTATGGGGCCAGATCCAGAACAAAGTAGGAGACATAAAGCAGTTGCCGAGGTGTTATGTTGCATCCCGGAAGAAGATTACCAAAAACTTAGTAACGAGTTATTAGATCAGTTTCAATGGTTTATCCCACACCATGAAATCAGGGGGATGGTTTACCCCTTTTTTGCAGATATTTTTCCGGAAGAGGACCCAGAAACAAAGCTATCGCTAAAGCCATACGCACAGGTAATATATTTAAGCCCGGTTCTTGAAAAATCGGCATATGATATTGTTGTGGCCATAGTTGCCCATGAAATTGCCCATATTGTGCTCGGTCATAAAATAATGGTGGGAGCAGAATACGAGACCCAGGAACAAGAAGCGTTTGATTTAATTTGTAAATGGGGTTTTGAGAAGGAAGCAAAAAAACACCATGCCGGATGCAAGCGGAGAGAATCTTTAGAAGAAACAATGGTTCGTAAGGTTCTTGAGCCAGTAACCGGGAAGGAAAGTGTCAGGCTTGACAAAACCAGTCAAAAACGGGAACCGCTGGACGTCCCCCTGAAGAGAGTGGTAGACTTTAAGGATCAGGATGTTACTATCAAAAGAGATAATATAGATGGTCCTATAAAAAGGAGTCAATAAACTCTGTTAAGCCGCCCTTCAGGAAGCCATAGAAGCCGCTTTGTGGCCCCCGGTAAGGGGATTATACCTGCCGGGGGCTTTTCGTTGGCTATGGGCGATTCTGGAAAGCCGTGAGCGGGGGCAGAATCGTGAAATAATGTAAAGGGAGGGATATAGGGACAACTGCAGAGCTTCCATATATGATTAACGGCCTTCAGTAATCCAAATATGCGCTATACAGGGTTGGATGCTACCGTCCCATTCTTTGCCGTATATATCTTCCGGTCTTGGGTTGCCGAAAAAAAGCTCTTCTCTACTTATTTCAATATGGTTAGGTGAGATAAACACTTTACCTTGTAATATATTCGACATACAAAAAACACCGCCAATAGGTTTGCCTTCTTTGTCGAGATAATCAACAGAAAGAAAAACGCCGGTTATTATTTTATCGCTAATATTTTGAAATTTGACTGCCACTGTGCTATTGCTGGTTATGGTGTTTTCGCCGGGGGCTTTTTCTATGTAGCAGTCAATTATTTTAATATGTTTTGAAATTTCTTCCGGGTTGTCTATAAGCTGATCTTGAGTTTTGGAACATGCAGAAAGCCCAAGAAGCAACAGCAAAAGAAGCATGGGCAGGAATACCTTTTTCAAGCCAATCAACCCCTTTTGTTTATTATACCAATATATTTGATAACGTATAGGCCATACTTGGATTTACAGACAGAACTATGCCGCTTGGCGGCATAGTTTCAGGGGGCATAGAAAAGACCACAGAAGTAATTTATAGGCTCCCTTAAAACAAAACCGCGCGGCCTTTTGGGTTGTTAGCCCGTGGCCCGCGCTGAATGAAAATGACACAAAATGAAAGGTGGTGATGAAAGGAGATGAATCAAAACCTACACCCAAGTATATTGTATGGGATTTACGGGGGAATGTCAAGGTTAGGCAAGGTTGATTTTGGTTGTAAGGCTGATGAAGTCCTTTTTGTTGGACAAAACTGTCCGGGGGAGCTCTCCGCGGCCGGCGCGAACACCCCCCCCCACCGGGGGCGGCGGGAATTGTTTTGGGGTGGCCCTGGGGCGGCTGCTGGCCATGGGTCTGGGCGGCCCTGGGCCAGGAAAAGGATGTTTGCTGTTGGCGGCCTGGTCAGCGGTCCGCCGGCAGGAAATGAGGGAACTAAGACAAGACTAAAAGGTATCCCGGAGGTTCTTTAAGCTTCCGGAGATAATATCTCCGGGACTGGAAATATCTCCGGGGCTGGAAACCGTGACTTTGTTGGCTTTCGGAGATACCGGAGACACTGGAGATATTTTCGGAGACTATCTGGAAGATGCAATATTATTTTTTTGTATTGCTTCCACATGGTCCCTGCGTAAAATAAACTATCTTATGGTGTTACTGAAACCCTTGATATTCAAGGGTTTTTGTGTTGATGTTGCAATGATGTTGCAACCAGGCTTAACGGGAGATCGGATGCTCCCCGGAGATATTTTTGGAGATACCGGAGATATTATCTCCGGGGGTGAAAATATCTCCGGCCCCGGAAGCCTTGTCCCTGTTGGCTTTGGAGATACCGGAGATATTGGAGATATTTTAGCTTATTCTCTGGGGAAAGGGGTTAATATATTTTTTTTGTGTTTTTGGCCGGCAATATGGCATTTTATGTTAAAGTTGTCATAGTCTGCCAGGTTTATAGAAGGATTATAATGACATATCTACCATAATATACCACCTGCCCTTTGTATATTTTTTATACTTAGTTAGTGCGCAGACGAACAGGTTTTCCCGCCGCCATACAAATTATATATTGACTACCATGCTACCATGCTATACAATTATAGGAGGAGGTGATTGCGTTGACACTGGAAACCAAAATGGCAATTCGGGTCCCGGAAGAATGGCACCGCCAGGTCAAGGCTGAAGCTGCCTTGCGGGGGACCACGGTAAGTAAGCTTATAAGGACTGCGGTTGATGAATGGCTGAAACAAAATCCGAGGGAGGCGGTTAAAGATGGCAAAGAAAACGAAAAAGCGGGCAAACGGTGAAGGTTCTATTTATCAGCGGTCCAACGGTACATGGGTTGCGCAAATAACCATCGGGCGCGATTCTGAGGGCAGGCCCAAAAGAACAAGTTTTTCAGGTAAAACCCGCAAGGAAGTACAGGAAAAGGTAAACAAGGCCCTTTCGGAACTACAAACCGGGACCTTTATTGAACCCACAAAAACAACCTTGGCCCAGTGGCTAGACACCTGGATGGAGGAATACAAAAAACCCAGCTTGCGCCCCACTACATACGAAGGTTACAACTTCATAATCAAGACCCACATAACACCGGCAACAATCGGCAATATCCAGTTAAGGCACATACAGCCGAGTGATTTACAGCGGTTCTATAACGCCAAATTGGAGAGCGGTCGGGCGGACGGCAAGGGCGGGCTTTCCCCTAGGATGATCCGGTACATTCACGCAATCCTGCACGGCGCCCTGAAGCAAGCCGTCAGAGAGGGCCTGGTTATTCGCAATGTCACTGAGGCGGTAACGCTCCCCCGACACCAAAGGAAAGAGTTTACACCACTCACCCAGGAGCAGGTTATTAAATTCCTTAACTCAATTAAAAACGACAAGTTTTACCCGGCTATCCTGCTTGACCTGGGAAGCGGGTTGAGACTTGGTGAACTGCTGGCCCTCCGGTGGCAGGACGTGGACCTAAAAAACGCAGTAATCAGGGTCAGGCAATCGCTGGCATCAGTAAAAGGGCAATGGCTGTTCCAGGAGCCCAAAAGCGAGAAGTCCCGGCGCTCCATACCTATACCGAAAGATATAATCACCGAGTTAAAAGCGCACAAGGCCCGGCAGAACCAGGAGAAACTATTAGCCGGCACCGCCTACCAGGACCACGATCTTGTATTTGCAATGCCTGATGGCAACCCCTTAAAGGTAAGGTCGTTTCAGGAACACTTTGAAAAACTTCTTTCCAATGCCGGGATGCCCCGGGTGCGCTTCCATGACCTGCGCCACACCTACGCAACACTACTGCTGGAAGCGGGCGAACATCCCAAGGTTGTTCAGGAGCTTTTGGGGCACAGCCAGATAACAATGACACTGGACACTTACAGCCACGTCCTGCCGGAGTTGAAGCAGGCGGCGGCAGCAAAACTGGGTAATATCCTCCAGAAAAGAAAAAGCCCCTCTCAGGTTGGAGGGAAATAAGCTTAACACGCAAACATATAACGGAACTAATATCAACCGCCAGGCTGGACCCCCGGCGGTTGATGCCTTTTACTGGTTTTTAAGACGGTTGCAACACGGTTGCAACATTTTAATTGTCTGCAACCCCGTTGCAATTTATATAAAACCCTGAAAAGGTTGATTTTACTGGTGCGGCAGAAGGGACTTGAACCCCCACGGGCGTTACGCCCATAAGAACCTGAATCTTACGCGTCTGCCAATTCCGCCACTGCCGCCTGTTCAATTGTTACTTGCGCCCTTGCGCAAAATATATGTTAACACAAGGCCTCCGGTCGTGTCAACTGCCTTTTTTTAAGCGGTCTGCGTCAAGATTTAGTAGGTAG
>DYET01000169.1 GCA_020725625.1 Desulfovirgula sp.
CAAAAAAGGCATCGCCCGGACATTCCAGACCACCTCCCTTTTTAACCAGCTGAGGGTGGTGGACAACCTGGCCATCGGATACAAACTCAGAACCACCAGCGGCTTCTGGAGCACCATTTTCCACACCCCCCGGTGGAAGGAGGACAAGGAAAAGACCACCGCCAAAGTTATGGAAGTTCTGGGCTTTACCGGGCTGGCAGACAAGGCGTTTGACTTTGTGTCCACCCTTTCCCAGGAGGAGCAAAAAAGGCTGGCCATAGGAGTGGCCCTGGCAAGCCAGCCGAAGATAATACTGCTGGATGAGCCCACCGGCGGCCTTATCCAGGAAGACACCGATGGAATCACCAAATTGATTAAAAATATCAGGTCCGCCGGAATAACCGTCTGCCTCATAGAGCACAAAATGAGTATGGTCATGGGGCTGGCCGACCGGATTGTGGTCTTGAATTACGGCAATAAGCTGGCGGAGGGAACACCCGCGGAAATCAGCAAGAACCCGGCTGTGATTGAGGCCTACCTGGGGAGGGAGTATGTTGCTTAGACTCAAAGACGTGACAACGGTTTTGGGCGGGTTTCAGGCCATCCGCGGGGTTACCCTGGAAATAGGAAAAGGTGAATTCGTGGCCCTGCTGGGAAGCAACGGCGCCGGCAAAAGCACCCTGTTCCGCACCATCGCCGGGGTACTGAAACCCTCCCAGGGAAGCATTGAATTCAAGGGAGAAAGCATCCACCGGCTTCCCGCCCACGACATCGTTAAGCTGGGGCTTTCCCTCTGCCCGGAAGGGCGCCAGCTTTTCCCCCAGCTGACAGTGTATAAAAACCTGATGCTGGGAGCCTACACCAGGCGGGGGGATAAAAAGGAAGTGGAAAGAAGTTTAAACCAGGTTTATGATCTGTTTCCCATTTTAAAAGAAAGAACAAGCCAGTTGGCCGGCACTCTCAGCGGAGGCGAACAACAGATGCTGGCCATCGGCCGGGCACTGATGTCCCAGCCGGAAATGCTGCTCCTGGACGAGCCCTCCATGGGGCTGGCACCCCTGGTGGTCCAGAGGATAGCCGATACGATCAAGGCCATCAATGAAATGGGCACGACGGTATTTCTGTCCGAACAAAACGCCCACGTGGCTTTAATGATAACCCACCGCGGCTATGTGCTGGAAAATGGCAGGCTGTCGCTGGAAGGAACAAGCGCCGACCTGATGAACAACAGCCAGGTGAAGAAGGCATACCTCGGAGCCTAAAGCGGCCACCGGAAAAAAGGCCCGGACCGGCTTGCGCCGCTCCGGGCCCTTCCAGTAAAAAGTCCGGCCTATTTCGAGTTTTCCCCCATCTTCTTTTTCTCCTCGTCCACCAGTATCCTGCGCAGCAGCTTGCCTACCGCCGATTTCGGCAGCTCCTGCCTGAACTCCACCTTTTTGGGGGCCTTGTAGGCAGCCATCCTCTCCCGGCAGAAGTCGATAATCTCCTGCTCGGTGGCTGTTTCCCCCTCCTTCAGCACAATGTAGGCCTTGACGGTCTCCCCGCGGTAAGCGTCCGGCACTCCGGCCACCACGGCCTCCTGCACCTTCGGGTGTGAAAAGATCACCTCTTCCACCTCGCGGGGGTAAATGTTGTATCCCCCGGCCAGGATCATGTCCTTTTTCCGGTCCACGATGTAAAAGTATCCGTCCTCGTCCATTCTGGCCATGTCGCCGGTATACAGCCAGCCGTCGCGCAGGGTCTTGGCGGTCTGGTCGGGCATGTTCCAGTACCCCTTCATGACCTGCGGCCCTTTGACAATCAACTCCCCCACCTCGCCCACGGGCATCACCCTGGTACCTGTTTCCACGTCCACTACGGCGGCGTCGGTGGCCGGGTAAGGAAGCCCGATGCTTCCCGGCTTTCTCAGGTCGCTGAAGATGGGGTTGGAGTGGGTAACCGGCGAGGCCTCCGACAGGCCGTAGCCCTCGCCCATGACGGTATCAGTTCCCTCAAAGAGCTTGTTGTAGCTGTGCCACACTTCCACCGGCAGAGGGGCCGCCCCCGAATTATAAACCATTACGTTGTGGGGGTCCTTGAAGGCCGGATGGTGTCTCAACGCCACAAACATGGTGGGCACCCCGGGGAAAAACGTGGGCTTCAGATCGCTGATTATCTGGCAGATTTCTTCCGGAAGGAACCTGGGCACCAGGATCATCGTCTTACCCCCGGCCACGGCCAGGTTCATGCAGCAGCTCATTCCGTACACGTGGAACAGCGGAAGAACGGTGAGTATAAGCTCCTTTTTTTCTTCACCGACAAAGAAGTAATCGGTCTGCATGGCGTTGGAATAGAGGTTGGCATGGGTGAGCATGGCCCCCTTGGAGACTCCCGTGGTCCCCCCGGTATACTGCAAAACCGCCAAATCCTCCAGGGGATCGATTTCGACGGGAGGGGCCGGCTGCCGGTCGGCCGAGTAAAAGTCGGGGAACCAGAGGGTGTCGTCGGGCAGATTTTCCGGCTTCCCCATAAACCCTGTCAGGATGACTTTCTTAAGCGGTGTATGGTCGCGGATGTTCTTGACCCTCGGGTAGAGGTCGGCGTAAACCAAAATCATGACGGAACCGGAGTCGTTGACCTGGTGCTCGATTTCCCTCTCCACGTACATGGGGTTGGTGTTGACCACGATTCCGCCCAGGCTGAGGACGGCGTAGTAAGCTATTACAAAATCGGGGCAGTTGGGGAGCATGATGGAGACCCTGTCCCCTTTTCTCAGGCCCAGATCGTAAAAAGCCGAGGCCGCCCTGGACACGCAGGCGGCAAGCTGGGCATAGGTTACCTTGTGCCCGTAAAAAATCATGGCTGTTTTTTCGGGATATTTCTTCGCCGACTCAAACACCAGGGTGTGCAGCGGCCTGGGGTCTATTTTCAGGTTCCAGTCCAACCCGCCTTCTGCATACGCCTTCACATAAGGTCTGGGGAAATCCATACAGACACCTCCGTCAAAAATGTATACCAAACTAATTTTTAATTTTGCAACGGCCGCCGGCGTCAGTTTATCTGGCCCGAAGCTTTCAGCTTCCGCCACAGGGTTGTCCGGCTGATGCCCAGAATCCTGGCCAGGTCCCCCTTCGAATTCGGAAACAAGCCTGCCAGCTGCTCGATGATTTGGCTTTCGATCTGGTCGAAGGTCCCCAATTCCACCACTATCTTGTGCCTGCCGGCGCCATCCGGGCCTTCCTCGCCGAAAAGACGGTCGATCAGGCCCTTTAGGGTGGTCAGGTTTTCAATATCATCCTCTCCGACGGCGCAGTACCTCTCGGCAAAATTTTCCAGCTCCCTGACATTGCCGGGCCAGGGGTATCTTTTCATCCTGTCGAAGACGTGCGTCGGTATCTGGGACGAAACCCTCCCCTGCCCCCGGCGGATGAGAAAATGCTGAAAGAGAACGGGGACGTCTTCCGGCCTTTTCCTGAGGGGCGGCACTTTAAGAGGAAGAACGTTGAGCCGGTAGTACAGGTCCTCACGGAAACTTCCCCTCTGCACGGCATCGAACAAGTTCCGGTTGGTGGCCGTGATCACCCTCACATCCACCGGTATCACCCGCCCACCCCCGACCCTCATGACTTCTTTCTGCTGGATTACCCGAAGAATCCGCGCCTGAAGCCGGGGCCCCAGTTCGGCGATTTCGTCAAGGAAAATGGTCCCGCCGTGGGCAACCTCAAACAGGCCCAACTTCCCTCCCCTCCTGGCGCCGGTGAAAGCCCCCTCCTCATATCCGAAAAGCTCGCTCTCCAAAAGGGTCTCGGGAAGGGCGGCACAGTTTATGGCGACAAAGGGGCCGCTGCGCCTGTCGCTCTCATTGTGTATGCTCTGGGCAAACAATTCTTTACCCGTGCCGCTTTCACCGGAGATAAGGATGGTGGACTGGGACCTGGCAAATTTCCTGGCCTGTTCCATGGCCTCCCGGAGGAGGTGGCTTTCCCCGCGGATGTCGCTGAACTTGTACTTGGCAACCAGCCCCTGGGCGTACAACTCCTGCCTGATTCTCTCCTCCATCTGCCTGATCGTGCTGACCACCTGGAAATTGATGACCAGACACTGTCCCCCGCCGACTTTGACGTTGACGCGGTTGACCAGCATTTCCTTGCCGGCATCCAGCCTGACCAGCTGGCCGTTTACCTTCAGCCCGTCCTGGTAAATTTTTCTGATCGCCTCGAGATCGTCAATCTGGCTGATGTTTTTACCCAGCACATATTCTGATTTAATGCCCAGCAGCCTTTCGGCCACAGGATTGTAAAAGAACACCCTCCCGGTCTCGTCAAGGGCCAGGACCCCGTCGTTAATACTGTTCAGAACCGATCCCAGAAGCTCGGAAAAGTGCCTGGTTTCCCTCTTCAAGTCGGCCATTTTGACGGCGTTGGCAAAGGCCTCATAAACCGGGGCGTAGCCGCTCTGAACAAAGATGCCGTGCACGTTCCGCGCCCTGGCCTGGTTGACGATACACGCGCCGGTTGAGACAAGAGTTTTCATTCCCTCGCGGCAGGCGAGGTCGATGCTTTTATTCAGCCCTTCATGATCCCTGTAATAATAAACCTTGAAGTCACAACCAAGTATTTCCCTGTACAGATCAAAGTCGTATTTGGCCGGGCCGTGGTCGTAGGTAATAAAGGCCATGGATTCCCCGCAAAGGCTCCTGGCCCGGTGCAGGGTCCTGATTATGTCGAAATCCGTGATTTCCACCGCCGAAACCGGCAAATCCACCCTGCCGGCCAACATCTGGGCGGTCGGGCTCCTGGCCACAATAGCCTCAACCAGGCCTTTTTCCGCCCACATCCCGGCCTTCTCCACCGCGTCGTCGAGAATTTTTTCCTCAACGACAACTTCTACACCGTCAATGAATTGCCTGCTGATTTCAACAATCAATTGAGTGAATTCGGGGTATGGGGAGAAAACCCCCAGCCTGATTTTTTTGTTCACTCCGCCACCCCCAAAACCTAAAGGTCATCTTTTATAGCCCGCCAAGACGCAACGGGACATTTGACCCGCAAGCCCGGCGGCGCGCAGGACTGCCGGCGGGAAGGACCGCCCGGATTCCGCCGGGCAAGGGGACCAGGCCACAACGGGAAAATTGGTTTCTTCGGGCGGGAGGCCTGCTAGTATCCGCGACCGGCCAGCATGTCGGTGTAATCGTAAAACCCCTTCCCGGTCTTGCGGCCCAGTTCACCCCTGACCACCTTTTCCACCAGTACCGGTGAAGGCTTGTGAACCGGATCCCCGGTCTCCCGGTAGTGCTCCATGGCTATGGTAAGGTTAAGATCCAGCCCGATCAGGTCCATCTGCCGAAAGGGCGGTATGGTGTGGCCCAGCCCGTACTGGACGGCCTTGTCAATGTCCTCTATGGAGGCCACTCCCATGTCGTACAGGAAAAGGGCCTCCCGGTGGGTCGCCGCCAACACCCTGTTGATCAGAAAACCTTTTACTTCTTTACGCAGCAGAAAGGGCATCTTGCCCATTCTCCGGCAAACCTCCACCACGGCGGCAGCGGTTTCCCCGGACGTGTGGGGCCCCATGACCACCTCCACCGGCTTCATGTACACCGGGGGATTGAAAAAATGCATGTTGCATACCCTGTCCGGCCTGCCGGTGGCGTCGGCTATCCTGGACGAAACTATAAACGAGCTGTTGGTGGCCAGAATGGTGTGTGCCGGGCACAGCACGTCAAGGCGGGAAAACATCCGGCGCTTCAATTCCAGTATCTCGGGTATGGACTCTATGACCAGGTCGGCCCCGGCCGCGGGACCATCCAGGTCAGTGGAAAAGGCAAGTTTTTTTTCGGCTGCGGCGGCCGCCTCCGGGGTTAGTTTGCCTTTGGCCACCCTTTGCGGCAGGTAGGTGTGCACGAATTTTTCTGCCTTTGCCAGTTGCTGGCTGCTGCAGTCCACGCACGTTACCGTGTATCCCGCCAGGGCGGCGGCCAGGGCAATCTGGTGCCCCATGGTACCGGCACCCACCACCAATATGTTATTGATTTCCCCGGCGCTCACAGGGCACCACCCTCCCGCAAATTAGTCCTTGATGCCGGCCAGATGCTTGGCGATTTTCTTTTTGGCCTCGATGTCGTAGGCCAGCATGATACCGATTTTTTCCATTACCGGCGACCCACCGCCATGCATTCCCCCGACCTGGGCCACCCCGCCTATGGCCGAGCAAAGGGTGTCGCTCAGCAGGCGGAACAGCCGGTGCTGGTTCTCGGCGTTTATCTTGGGGTTGCGCATGATGTACTTGTGGAGCAGCGGCCCGGTTTCGGGGTTGTAAAAGTCCTCCTCCGGCGGCAGGGTGGCCGGGAGTCCGCCGGACAGGTCGGCCAGCATCTCGTATTCATGGTACAGGTTCACCCCGGCGTGGTAACGGGCGACGTTGACGAAGACCGGGTCCGGGACATAGGTGCCCGAAGCCGCCCTTTTGGCTTTGACCGCCGAGGCAATGCCGGCACCGTAGACCAGCTCGGCCACCGCAACGTAATTGGCCAGCTTGTCCCTGACGTGGTGGGCCTTTTCAATCCCGTTGTATTCAGCCACCAGGGCGGCCTGCCCCATGAGGCAGTCCGAAACCGCCGGCTTGCATCCCGTGTAGCTGTGCCGGTGGTATAGGGCGAACATCAGGGCCAGCATCCCGCCGAACATGTGCTCCCCGCACAGGAAAACCCTTTCCCAGGGAACAAAGGTGTCTTCGAAGATTACGAAGCAGTCCACCTGGGACACGCCCACATTGCCGGTCAGGATTTTGCGCTCCCTTGTGCTGGTGGCCCTTGTCACCAGCTTGACACCCTCGGCGTCGGCCGGGATGGCGAAGGCCACGGCGTAGTCGGAGTCCTTTTCCGTGAGCGCCCTGGTGGGCACCACAATTATCTCGTCGGCGTAAGGGACTATCGAAATGTGGTTCTTGGCACCCCGTACAATAATCCCGTCATCCCGCTTTTCCACCACGCGGACGTACAGGTCCGGGTCGGCCTGTTCGTGGGGCCGCTTCGACCTGTCCCCCTTGACGTCGGTCTGGGCGCAGGCGCCGACCAGGTCGTTTTCCTGGAAGTACTCCAGCCACTTCAAAAACCTGTCGTGGTAGTTGGTCCCGAAAACATTGTCGCAGTCCTTGGTCACCACCGAAAGCGCATTGGTGGCGTCGATTCCCATGCAGCGGTCGATGCAGCCTCCCACTTTCTGGCAAAGGAAACGGGTCATCTCCTGCTTTTTCAGCAGGTCTTCAACGCTCTGGTGCACATGGGTGAAACGGTTGATGGTCTTCCCGGTCAGGTGAGACTTGGCGGTCATCAAGTCGGCGTACTGCGGATTCAGGCCATACTCGATGGTGGTGGCGATGGTGCTGGTGCCCACCAGCAAGCGGGGGTCGTCCCTGGGCACAATCCTGCCTCCCATGTATACGTTCGGCCTCATCGAGCGAAGCTTGTCAATGTATTGTTGGACGGTTCTCATCAGGCAAGCCTTCCTTTCCTTAATTTTTCCATCAATTTTTTCAGCCGGCCGGCCAAATGTCCCTCCCCGCCGGTCCTAATCCTGGATGCCCGCGAGGTACTTGGCCAGCTTTTTCTTGGATTCGATGTCATAGGTACCCATAATGGCAATTTTCTCCATGATTGGCGACCCGCCCCCGTGCAGTCCGGCCACCTGCATCACTCCGGAGTGGGCCGAGCAAAGGGTGTCGCTCAGCAGGCGGAACAGCCGGTGCTGGTTCTCGGCGCTTATCTTGGGGTTGCGCATAATGTACTTGTGGAGCAGCGGCCCGGTTTCGGGATTGTAAAAATCCTCCTCCGGCGGCAGGGTGGCCGGAAGTCCTCCGGCCAGGTCGGCCAGTATCTCGTATTCGTGGTACAGCTTCACCCCGGCGTGATAGCGGGCCACGTTGGCGAAAACCACGTCGGGCACGTAGGTGCCGGAGGCCGCCCGCTTGGCCTTGACGGCCGAGGCGATGCCGGCGCCGTAAACCAGTTCGGCCACGGCCACCATGTCGGCCAGCTTGTCCCTGACGTGCGGGGCCTTTTCAATCCCGTTGTACTCGGCCACCAGGGCGGCCTGGCCCATGATCACGTCGGTGGCGGCGGGCTTGCAGCCGGTGTAGCTGTGCCGGTGGTAAAGGGCGAACATCAGGGCCAGCATCCCGCCGAACGTGTGCTCCCCGCACAGGAAGACCCTTTCCTTGGGAACAAAGACGTCTTCGAAAATGACAAAGCTGTCGGCCGAACCGATAACCTTCCCGGTTTTCAGGTGCTTGCGCTCCCTGGGCATGGTGGCGCGGGTGACCAGCTTGACCCCGGGGGTGTCCGCCGGGATGGCGAAGGCCACGGCGTAGTCGGCGTCCTTCTCGGTAAGCATCCTGGTGGGAACGACGATTATTTCCTCGGCGTAGGGGGCGATGGTGATGTGATTCTTGGCCCCCCGCACGATAATCCCGTCGTCCCTCTTTTCAACTATCCTGACGTAAAGGTCGGGGTCGGCCTGTTCGTGGGGCCTCTTGGACCTGTCCCCCTTGACGTCGGTCTGGGCGCAGCAGGCCACCAGGTCGTTCTCCTGGAAGTATTCCAGCCACTTCAGGAACCTTTCGTGGTAGTCGGTCCCGAACGCATTGTCGCAGTCCTTGGTCACCACCGACAGGGCGTTGGTGCCGTCAATCCCCATGCACCGCTGAATGCACCCCCCCACCAGCTGGCACATAACGCGGGTCATTTCCTGCTTTTTCAGCAGGTCGTCCACGCTCTGGTGCACATGGGTGAAACGGTTGATGGTCTTCCCGGTCAGGTGGGATTTGGCGGTCGCCAGGTCCGCATACCCGGGGTCGGCGGCAAGGTCAAAGGTTGTAGAGATAACGTTTATGCCTCCTATCAGGCTGGGGTCGTCCCTTGGGATAACCTTTCCGTTCATGTACACGTTGGGCCTCATTTTGCGCAGGCTTTCAAGGTATTCCTGAGCCGTCCGCATCATCTCTCCTCCTTAACGTTTTCGGTAAAACTCCTGCCAAAGGCAGTCCGTCTTTTTTAAAGAAAGCAATCTCTGTACCAACATGTTCCCCCGCCGTCTTCCCTGACAAAACAAACGGACCGGTTACACCGGTCCGTCGATGCATTTTCCGAAGCCAGGGGCCAATTCCCTGCAGCGTTTATATAATTAACGCCGGGGTTTAATTATTTAACAGCTGTTACCGCAATCTTCCTGTTACTTCCCCTGGAAGTTGGGCGGCCGCTTCTGGAAAAAGGCGATGGCCCCTTCCCTGGCGTCTTCGCTGGCGAAGACCGCAGCACTTCCGGCCGCCTCAATCTTATAGACTCCCTCCTCCAGCGTCGCTTCCAGTCCCTTGGTTACGGCCCTTAAAATCTCCCTCTGGGCGATGGGAGCGCCGGCGGCCAGTTTTTTGCCCAGCGCCTTGGCCTCCTCCATCACCGACCCCGCCGGCACCACCCTGTTCACCAGGCCGTAATTCAACGCTTCCTGGGCGGTGATGGGATCCCCGGTGAGGATCATTTCCAGGGCCCTGGTCTTGCCGATGTACCTGGGCAGTCGCTGGGTACCGCCCCATCCCGGAATGATGCCCAGCTTAACTTCGGGCAGGCCCACCTTGGCGTTGTCCGCCATAATCCTCAGGTGGCAGACGCAGGCAAGTTCAAGCCCGCCGCCGTAGGCGCTTCCCTGCAGGGCGGCGATAATCACCTTTGGATAGTTCTCAATTTTGAAGTAAATGTCGTTGCCGTTGTACTTGGGCATGTTCCCGGCCTGGATGGAGGCGAACTCGGAAATGTCGGCCCCGGCGCAAAAGAGCTTCTCGCCGGTTCCCGTAATGATGATCACCCGTACGCTTTCGTCCTCCAGGCAGTCATCCAGGAGCTGGTTCAAATCACGCAGCACTCCCTGGGCCATGGCGTTGGCAGGGGGGTGGTTGATGGCCGCCACCACAACCCTTTCATCCTTCTCCACCACCAGTTTTTCATAATTAAAGCCCATATTTTCTCCTCCCGTACTTTTAGATTACCTGTGCGCGGACAGGGCCCGTTCAACAACAATTCACCCCGGAAGGGTTCCCGGCAGCCGCCCGGCCTTAGAATCTGGCTTGATCCGCTTCAGCCGCCGATGGTTTCAACTTTTATTACATTCAAAATTCATACCGGACAATTTTGAAGTTAATTACCCGGGGGCTTATAAAATCACATTGCCGGTCCGGTTCGTCACTACACGCAAATCTCCGTTATGAACCAGCGTCATGAATCAAGAAAAGCCGGTGTGACGAACAAGAAGGCGCCTGTGTCGCACAGGCGCCGCAAATACTGGAGTCGGTCTCCGTGCCTCGCTGTTTTCCCGTCAAAAAGCCTATCCCACCGGCCCGAATATGTTCACGAACAGCATCCCTACAAGTATGCAGACGGTTGTATAACCTGCGATATCCACGGCCAGGCAACCCATTTCCACGGCGTCAAACCCGGCTTTGGGCTTGTGGTGACTATCAATAACTTCCTTCACCGGCCACACCCCCAGGTATGCCTCTTGTTATTAATTATATAGAGTTTTATATATGATGACAACTTTTTGATTGACCGATTTTTAAAAATATTTTTTATTTCTACCCAAAACCCGGCCGGCAACGGATATAATTGTCTATGATATAATTGAAACCGCCGGGTTTTTAAATGTTAGAAAATGCGGCCCGTTGGAAAAACCGGCTTTTTACATTGTTTTGTCTTGATTTAGGGTAAAATTTCAAGCCTCTATAAACGCTTTTTCTAAAAAATATAAAAATCGGCCTTCACTTTTTTCCTTTGTGGTCTGGCCCCGGCCTGGAAAAATGCAGAAAACACTTTATTTTTCTATAATTCTCGGCCTTAAGCCGGACTGGCACCAAATTTGCGTAATACCACACAGCAGTTTTCGGCGGACACCGCGTCCGTTCGCCAGTCCCTTTTGAGCAAATTTCAATGAAAGGAGACCGACATGCAGGCACACAAACTAGTAACCAGAAACCCCAGGGCTGAATTGTACTACGACCTGGTTGAGCTGCTGACCGGGGTCATGCTGGTGGGGTTTTTGTGGACGCACATGATTTTCGTGGCCACCATCCTGCTGGGAATTGACGTGTTCGATGCCCTGTCCAGGGCCCTGGACGATTACTACCTTTCCTATACCGGCATACCCATTATAATCCTCGTTTTCATCATGCACGTTCTGACCGCCGGCCGCAGGATACCCACCCGCTACCAGGAGCAGAAGGTCATCTGGAGACACGCCAAAATGCTCGGGGGAACCGACACCTGGATCTGGGTCTTCCAGGTCATCACCGGGGCCGCCATATTCGCCCTGGCCAGCATTCACATGTGGACGGTGATTACCGGCTGGCCCATCAGGGCGGTCACCAGCGCGGACCGGATGCACGCCTTCTGGTGGTTCTACCTGGTCCTGCTCCTGCTGGGCGAATACCACGCCGGTTTCGGCATCTACCGCCAGTTCGTCAAGTGGGGCTGGTTCCCCAGGAAGCCTTTGGGCTACGTAACCAAGATGATTACCGCAATCATACTGACCTTGGGTCTGGCCGCCCTGTGGGTAATGTATAAGCTGGGAGGTGCAGTGTGATATGAACTACACTACCATCATCACCGACGTACTGGTGGTCGGGGCCGGGCTGGCGGGGGAAAGGGCGGCCATAGAGGCCGCCTCGCACGGACTGGACGTGATTATCCTCAGCCTGGTGCCGCCCCGGCGATCGCACAGCACCGCCGCCCAGGGGGGCTGCCAGGCGGCCCTGGGCAACTGCGCCATGGGCGAGGGCGATAGCACCGACATCCACTTCAACGACACCGTCAAGGGGTCCGACTGGGGATGCGACCAGGACGTCGCCCGCCTGTTCGTGGAAACCGCTCCCAAGGCAGTCCGCCAGATGGCTCTCTGGGGCGTTCCCTGGAGCAGGGTCGTGGCCGGTAAAAAAGTGCTCCCCGACGGCAGGGAGATTGAGGACAAAAAGGAAAAAGAGGGCCTGATTACGGCCCGGGATTTCGGCGGAACCGCCAAGTGGCGCACCTGCTACACCGCGGACGGCACCGGGCACACCCTGCAGTACGCTGTGGACAGCGTGGTAATCAGGCTTGGCATTACTGTCCACGACCGCACCGAGGCCATTTCCATCATCCACGACGGGGAAACCTGCCTGGGGGTGGTGGCCCGCTGCCTGAGGACCGGCGAACTCCGAATTTACCTGGCCAAGTCCACCGTCATCGCCACCGGTGGCTACGGCAGGCTCTACGGGGCCTCCACCAACGCCATTATCAACGAGGGAACCGGCATGTCCATCGCCCTCGACACCGGCATTGTCCCCCTGGGCAACATGGAGGCGGTCCAGTTCCACCCCACCGGCATGGTTCCGGTCTGGATACTGATTACCGAGGGGGCCAGGGGCGACGGCGGCTACCTGCTGGACAAAAACCTCCACCGCTTTATGCCCGACTACGAGCCCGTAAAAAAAGAGCTGGCCTCCCGGGACGTGGTGTCCCGCCGCATGATCCAGCACATCCGCAAGGGGCTGGGTGTGGACAGTCCTTACGGCCCGCACCTGTGGCTTGATATCAGGCACCTGGGGGCCAAGCATATCAATACCAACCTTCGGGAGATAAAGAACATCTGCATGAACTTTAACGGCATAGACCCGGTCAAGGACCTGATCCCCGTCCGTCCCACCCAGCATTACAGCATGGGCGGAGTCAGGACCAACATCGACGGGGCGGCATACGGCCTGAAGGGCCTCTTCTCGGTGGGCGAGGCGGCCTGCTGGGACCTGCACGGCTTCAACAGGCTGGGAGGGAACTCCCTGGCCGAGACCATCGTCAGCGGATGGATAGTGGGCCGGAAGGTGGCCGATTACACCCGGGGCGCCGAACTGAATTACTCGTACAGCCTGGTGCAGGGATTCGCCAGGAAGCAACAGGAGCGCATCGACAAGCTGATTTCCGGCCTGACGGGCAGGGAGAACGTTTATGAAATCCGCAGGGAAATGGAACAGACCCTGATGGATTACGTGGCTATTTTCAGAAACGGGCCGGATTTGCAGAAGGCCGTGGACAAATTCCAGGAACTTCACCGGAGGTCGCAAAAAATCGGCCTGCGGTCCGGCGGCAAGTGGGCCAACCCGGAATTGACCGCCGCCCTGCGGTTGCCCGGAATGCTTCGGCTGGCCCTGTGCATTTCCTATGGTGCGCTGACGAGGACCGAGAGCCGGGGCAGCCACGCCAGGGAGGACTACCCCAAGCGTGATGACGTCAACTGGTTGAAACGCACCCTGGCCTACTGGAAGGAAGGCGCCGACCTGCCCGAACTCCGTTACGAGCCGGTAAAAATAACCGAACTGCCCCCCGGAGACCGCGGCTACGGCGAATCCTCAGCCTCTGCGGCGGGCGGTAATAAGGCAAACTGACAAGGAGGGCAAGATGAACAAACAGCGCAAATTCAGTATTTTCAGGTACAACCCGAACACGCCGGAAATTAAGCCCTTCATGCAGGAATACGTCTTGGAAGAAGTGCCGGGGATGACCATTTTCGTGGCGCTCAACAAGATTCGCGAGGACCTGGACCCCTCCCTGATGTTCGACTTTGTCTGCCGGGCAGCCATCTGCGGCTCCTGCGCCATGGTCATCAACGGCAAGCCCAGGCTGGCCTGCAAGACTCTGACCAGCGACCTGAAGGGAACCATTACCCTCATGCCTCTGCCGGTCTTCAGGTTGATCGGGGACCTGTCGGTGGACACCGGCACCTGGTTTAGGCAGCTCTCCCTGAAAACCGAGGCCTGGATTCACAGCGAGAAGAAATTCGACCCCGAAGCCGTCGAGGACCGCATGGACAACAGAATCGCCCTGGAAATATATGAGGCCGAGCGTTGCATTGAATGCGGCTGCTGCATCGCAGGGTGCGTAACGGCCAACATCAGGGAAGACTTCCTGGGCGCGGCCGGGATCAACCGGGTGGCCCGCTTCATGGTGGACCCCCGGGATGAAAGAACCCCCAAACAGTATTTCGACGTCATCGGTTCTGACGAGGGGGCCTTCGGCTGCATGGGCCTCATGGCCTGTGACGACAACTGTCCCATGCAGCTGCCCCTACAGTCCCAGCTGGCCTTTGTCCGCCGGAAAATGCTGGCCTATGGGCTTTGGGGAAAATAAATTCCTCATAATATGATCCTGGCGTCCAGGGCCAGTACGCCCCCCGGCGCCGCCAGCAGGGGGTTGATGTCGATTTCCGAAATCTCCGGGCGGCCGGCAGCCAGGTGCGAAAGATTAACTATGGCCCTCAGCAGCGCCTCCAGGTCGGCCCCTTCCCTGCCCCTGGCCCCGGTCAAAATCTCATAGGCCTTGGTTTCCCTAATCATCTCCAGGGCCTCGGACCCGGTAACGGGGGCGATGCGGAAGGAGACTTCCTTCAGTATTTCGGTGTATATTCCCCCCAGGCCGAAAACCAAAACCGGCCCGAATTCATGATCCCTTTTGGACCCCAGGATAAGTTCAACACCCCCGGCGGCATATTCCTGGATCAAAACCCCCTCCACCACGGCCCCGGGACACTTCCGGCCGACCTCGTCCAGCATGGACCGGTAAGCCTCCTTAAGCCCGTCCCGGTCCCGGATGTCAAGCCTGATCCCCCCAGTTTCGGTCTTGTGGACGATCTGCCGGCTCACCACCTTCATGGCCACCGGGTAGCCGATTTCCCGGGCCGCCTCAAGTGCTTCCTCCAGGCTTCCCGCCAGCCTGCCCCGGACAGTCGGAATTCCCGCCCCGCCCAGGACCTCCATGGCCTCTGCCCCAAGCAAAGCCCCCCCGCCGGGCAACAGGCCCGTCCCGGCCGGGGAAATCTTAATCTGGGGGGTGGATCCCTGTTTCCCAAAGGTGTGGTGATAATACCGGTACAAAACCCCCAGGGACCTGGCCAGCCTCTCCGGGGAGGAGTACACCGCCACCGGCCCCCTGTCCTCCACGTGGGAAGCCATCAGGTGCCTGGAGGAACCGAAATTCCAAAGGGCGACCGGCTTGTCCGGCCGCTTCCGGGCGGCCTCCAGAAGAAATTTTTCCACGTATGCGGTCCCCTCGTCCGGGACACTGTGTGACGCCGAAATGCAAACCAGCATGTCCACTCCCGGATCGTCCAAAAGGCGTCTGATTACCGGGAGATAGGTCCTTTCGTAGCCGTATTTCATCACTGAGGGCCATAGGTCTATGGGGTTGGATACCTCCAGCCAGTCGGGAAAGATTTTTTTAATTTCCATGGTGGTTTCCGGGCTAAGCCTGGCCGGAACCAGCCCGCACCGGTCCATGGCATCCAGAAGGGCGATGCCCCCGCCGCCCGTAAAGGTAATTACCGCCACCCGGTTGCCCGGAACGCTCTTGAATTTCACAAAGGTCCTGGTGAAATCCTTAAGCTCGTCGAAAGTTTCCGCCCTTACCACCCCGGCCTGCCTGAAGGCAGCCTCGTAAACATGGTCCTCACCGGCAAGGGATCCGCTGTGGGAGCTTGCGGCGTGCGCCCCCTCCTCGGTCCGGCCGGTTTTGTAAACGATAACCGGCTTTTTGACGGCAATTTCCCGGCTCAGGTCCATAAACCTGCGGCCGCCCCGGATGCCCTCCATGTGCAGGCTGATGACCTCGATCCTTTCCTCCCGGCCGTAAAACTCCAGCACCTCGTTGAATCCGACGTCCGCTGCGTTTCCTATGTCCACGGCGTATCCCAGACCGCCGAAAATGTCCGCCTGCCCGTTGATGAACATGCCCGACTGGCAAATCAGGCCCACCGGCGAGCACTTAAGGGGAACGTTGACAAAGGCGGTCAGGAAATTATCAAAGTTGTTCACCACCCCCAGGGTATTGGGTCCTATAACCCTGATCCCGGTGCCGTTGACCAGTTCAATGACCAGTTCCTGCATTTTTCTGCCCTCGGCATCGGCGTCGGCAAATCCCTGGGTAACGATGACAATCCCTTTCACCGGTTTTTGTACGCACTGGCGGACCAGGTCGGGAACCGCCTGCCTGCCGGTGGCGATTATGGCCAGGTCAATTTCCGCGCTTATGTCCAGGATCGACGGGTAGGCCTTAAAGCCCAGTATTTCCCCCGCTTTCGGATTCACCGGGTAAATCTCCACCCGGCAGCCCTTGGCCTTCATCACCTCCAGGATGTTGAAGCTCTCCGGGCCCGTCCTGGTGGACGCCCCGATAACGGCAACCGATTTTGGACGGAGAAAACATTCAAAAATATCCTTCATAATCTTCCAGTCCCCTCGTCTATATAGTCGGATACTCCCCCATGCAATTATAATACCAGGCGGGGCCTCCTTCAGGCCCCGCCCGAAAGCAAAAAGGAGATTGACCTCCGGTGTAGAAAAGAACTTAATGAAGGGAGGATATCGCATGAAAGTGATATTTCAGTGTCAAAACTGCAGCGAACAATTCAGGGTGCAGGCGGAAAACCTTCCCGCCAAACAGGAAATAAAGTGTCCCAACTGCAACTATAACCTGATGGACCACACCGGGATCGCCAAACTTTCCTCATCTCTGGAAGAAGCCCTCAGCGTAATTGAAAAATATAAAAGGAAGTGCCTGATCTTCATCTGGGACGACGACTTGGTCCAGCAGCACGAACACAGCCACAACCACTGCTGCCACTGAATCAGCCGGCCAATCAGCCGCCTGGGCGGACTTTTCAGGCGAGGAGGCAAATCCGGCCGGAGGGCTGTACATAAACAGGCCGGCAGATGAAAATAATTATTTACATGAATAGTAACATAAACGCCTTTCAGATTGCTTCCGCATACATCGGGGTGACCATCGGGGCCGGTTTCGCTTCGGGGCAGGAGGTCCTGCAGTTTTTTTCCCTCTTCGGGCCCTCGAGCTTTGCCGCCATTGTCCTGGCATCATTTCTTTTCGCCGCATTCGCGCTGATTATCCTAAAAACCGGCTCCCGCCTGAAAGCCACCTCCCACCGGGAAGTCGTCGTTCATGCCGGGGGAAAGGTAGTGGGGCTGGCGGTGGACCTCACCATCACCTTCTTTCTTTTCGGGTCCTTTGTGGCCATGCTGGCGGGAGCCGGCGCCTCGGCAGGCCAGCAGTTCGGCTTCCAGCCCCTCTACGGATCGGTGTTCATGGCCTCCATTTCACTGGCCACCGTATTGTTCGGCCTGTCCGGAATCCTGTCGGCTCTCAGCTTTCTGGTTCCCGTGATGCTCGCCGGGATAGCGGCCGTTTTCGTGGCGGTTCTACTGTCTTACCCGGCCGGCTTAAGGGAAATCGGCCTGTTCGCTCAGCCCTGGGCAGCCGTAATACCTTACTGGCCCCTGTCGGCGGTCACTTACGTGTCCTACAACCTGGTCATGGCGGTGGCCATTCTCTCCCCCATGGGTAAACTTGCCAGATCAAAGGCCGACCTTGAAAGGGGGGCCGTGGCCGGGGGGATCGTTCTGGGCGCCGGGATCCTGGCCATAAACCTTTCCATACTGCTTATTCCCGAGTCCTTCGGCTACTCCATCCCGATGAACTACGTGGCCAGCCGCCTCTCTCCCCTGGCGGGATCGGTGTATGCCGTGATCCTCCTGGCCGCTGTATACTCCACCGCCGTGGGCGGCCTCTACGGGTTCAGCGCCCGGCTGACCGATCCGGCCGGCCCGCGGTTCAGGCTGCTGGCCGTGGTTATCACCGTGGCAGCCGTGGCGGCCAGCGCGGTGGGATTCACAAACCTGGTCCGGTTCCTGTACTCCGGGGTGGGAGTGGCCGGATTTCTGCTCCTGGGCGGCCTGGTTTACGAGTACATCCGCCTGCGCCTGCGTCCCGGGCCGAACCCGTTGACCTGAATGGAAGCTGCCCGGAAAATTGAGTCCCAGGTCCTATAATCTTCGTATTTTAGGCCCATTGGCCAAAGACCTGCCGGCGGTAAAATAATACTAATATGACTCTCTGGCAAAGCTGCGGAAAGCTGCACGGAACTTCCGCCTTGCCGGAGCGGGGGCAGGTGTTTTGTCGCCCATGATTTTATTGATCATAGACCAGTCCCTCTTTATGAGAACCACTATAAAGGTACTCCTGTGGAAAAAAGGCTGCAATATTCTTGAGGCCGACAACCAGACCAAGGCGGTCACCTTCACCGTAAACAACAAGCCCGACCTTATCCTGATGTCCCTGGAATTTGCCAAGCAAAACAGGATGAAGTTCGTCAGAACGCTTAAAAACCTGCACCGCTGTCCGGTCATCATTTACGGCGACATGATCACGAGGAAGGACGTAATTTCCGGTTTCACCGCAAGCGTGGACGACATTCTCTTAAACCCGCTTCAGCAAAGAGAAAGGCTGGTCCTTTACTTTAGCCATACCCCCTCCCAGATAAGAAGGAAGCAGGTCGGCGGTCACGTCACGGCACTCCAGTTTAAGCCCGGCAAAACCGTTGCCGCCGTTGCCGTACCGGTCCGTGAAGGCGGGCTGATGCCATGGGAGCGGCAGGCAATCAGCTGATTAACTGACTTAAAGGAATACTTTCCCCTTTCCCAAAATAGCATTAATTAACAAACCATTGCGGAAAGGGAGTGCAGCGGGCCATGCCCGGAAAAAACAAGCGGAATCTAAAAGAGGGACATGCGGAGGAGGGTAAATTCCGACAGCTATTAAGGCGGGAACTGGCGAAGTGGTACTGCGGGGCACTTTACTCGGGAAGAATTAAGCCGGGCGGCAGGGTTCCCCGGCCGGCCTGTCCCGCCAAAAAGGCGCCCCAAGGGGGATGAAGGCCTTGTTTCGCTTCCGGCTGCGATCCGGCGCTGTCGGACATTTAAAAACGGCATTTTTATCGGCTTTCCGGGCTTTCAATTGCCCGATATATTTTTTTCTACAGGATTTTCCTCGTTCGTGTCGAAGGTAAAAATAAGTGCATAACAGGGGAGGTGGCAGGGTGATTGTCATCGGTTGCGGGAAATGCAGCGGAAAATTTCAGGTGATTGAGGCTAATTTCCAGAATCCCCAGTGCCCCGGCTGCGGAACGGAGCTGCCGGAAAAGTTCAGGGTTTCCATCAAGAACTTGATTGATGAGTCCAGGAACAGGCCCAACTGGAAACTGTTCATGGACCTGGGTAACATGTTCAACACCGAACTGACCGTTAAATCCAGGATTTGAGCAAAAAAGAATTTCGTAACGAGTCTAGTGGAATACCTGATCTGGAAGGCGGGGCCCGCTGTAGCGTGCCCCGCCTTTATCCCCGGGCCAGGTAGATTACAACGGCCGCCGCCGTCAGAAAGGTGTGCGGAAAATTCATGCAACCCACCTCAAGGGGAGTTTTTCCCGTCAGGCCCGCCACCACCAGGCAGGTTCCCGACATGGGAGAAACGTTGGCTCCCAGCGCCCAGCCGGCAATCAGCGCCAGTGCCAGTTCAACCTGGCTGAATCCGAGGGCGGCCGGGTCCAGCGAAGCGGCAAAGGCCGAAACCAGAACCATGGGATGAATGCCCAGCAGGCTGGCCGCAATTACGGGCGCAAGGATGGTCACAGCCGTGACGGCCTTCGTCTGGCCGGACAGCAGGAGAATGTAATCGCACAATTTTTGCGACCAGCCCGAAGAGGCAAACACGCCGGAGAAAAAACCGGCGGCCGAAAACAACACCACTTCCCCGTCGAACCTGTTTATCCTGTTCCTGAAATAATCCACATAGCCGGATCTGATACCTTCCTGCCTGCCCAGCAGGCACATCCAGGCGGCGGGCAGGATCAGGGCAATTACCGGCACTGCACTGATCACCGGCAGCCTGGTTCTGGTCTCAATCAATACCACAACCAGCAGAAAAACGACCCCCACCGCCGCCAGCTGCGCCAGCTTTACTCTGTCGACACAGGGTCCCTCTCCGCCGGGGGAGGGTTCCTCCTCAACGCGCCGCACCTCCCTGCTGAAAATGTTCACCGCATACCCCACTACCAGAGCCACGCCGGCAAACATGATCCCCAGGCGCGCGTATTCCTGCCAGGGCACGTGCAGGTAGGACAATACCAGCGCCGTTACGATCATGTTGGGAGACCATAAAAGGGCCGCGCTGAACCCCCTGGAGATACTCCTGGCAAGCACGCCGGGATAACCGGCCAACCGGCCGCGGGCGGTGATTTCATGGGTCAAGGGCACCGCTCCCAAGTTCATGAAAACCCCGAGGATGTGGCTGAAGAGGGCAGGAACCCAGTACATCTGGTGCCTTCTGCGGATATACCTGGATGCCAGGGCGTCCAGCACCTCTATGTATCCGCCGTATTTCAGGGGAATTCCGATCATGGGCACCGTAACAAGCAGCACCAGCAGGGCGGCGTTTTTACCGGCGGCCCCGGCCACGGACTGCCAGCCGGCCCCGGAGGCGTACATCAAGCAGGCCCCGGCACCGAACAGGCCCAGGCAGACGGCCCGGGTTCCCCGGCCGGAGAAGGGCAGGCTGATTAAAACGGCTGCCGCGGTTATCCAGCCCACTGCAGAGTCCAAAAACGGGGCCTGAAAAATCAGCCTGCCGAAAAAGACCAGGAGCAACAATGTCATGATAACGCTTTTGAGGTCCGATACAAAATCAGTTTTTCCTTTTTCTTGCACAAGCCGAACGTTTCTCAAGTTTCCTCCAGGACGGCCGAAAGCCTCAAGCATACTGCACCAAACCCTATTATACTACAGGGCTTCCAGGGCAGTTTTCTTTTTTTCGCCGCCGTTAAAAATTTTTTCGACGGCCGGCCCTCACGCCAACCCGGTTCTATCACGCGGCGAACGTATTTATAAAGCCCTCCCGGGAAAGGATAAAATCCGTAGCAAGAGTTCGGGCTTCGAGAAAAAGGTGGAGTCGTCTTGGGCGTCCTGGACATTTTTTTCAACCCCGGGTCGGTTGCAATCATAGGCGCCTCGAAAAAAACCGGCAAGATAGGCAACGCCTTGCTAAAGAACATAATAAGCAGCGGCTACCGGGGCGAAATATACCCGGTCAACCCCCGGGAGACCGAGATTGAAGGGCTGAAGTGCTTTCCCCGGGTGGACGAGATCGGCAGAAAGGTCGACCTGGCAGTGATAGCGGTGCCCGCCGCCCAGGCCGCAGAAGTGGCCGACCAGTGCGGCAGGGCAGGGGTTAAGAACCTGGTGGTGATTTCGGCGGGATTCAAAGAGGTGGGCAGGGAGGGGCTGGCCCTGCAAAAAGAAATGGTCGGGATTTGCCGTTCACACGGCATGCGCATGCTGGGACCCAACTGCGTAGGCATGATGGACACCCATACCCCGATCAACGCCTCCTTCAGCGAGGGCTTCCCCGCCGCCGGGGATATAGCCTTCATCTCCCAAAGCGGAGCCATGCTGGTGGCCATCCTTGACTGGAGCAAATCATCAGGCCTTGGTTTCAGCAAGATTGTCAGCCTGGGAAACAAGGCCGACCTGACCGAGTCGGATTTCATCCGGGACGCCGCCGGGGACCCTAATACCAGGGTGATTCTCTGCTACATAGAGGACGTGGCCGACGGCAGGCAGTTCCTGGAGGCAGCCCGGGAGGCCAGCGCCAAAAAGCCGGTGGTCATACTTAAAAGCGGTACCAGCCAGGCCGGGGCCCAGGCGGCTTCGTCGCACACCGGGGCTCTGGCCGGAAGCAACCTGGCCTACGACACCGCCTTTAAACAAAGCGGCGTAATCAGGGCGGCCACCATGTCCGAACTTTTCGACCTGGCCGTTGCCTTCTCCACCCAGCCGGTTCCCCGGGGGAACCGGGTAGCCGTGGTCACCAACGCCGGCGGGCCGGGTATAGTCACCACCGACCAGATCGAAAACCGCGGCCTGGCCATGTCCCGCTTCCGGAAAAGCACCATCGAGGCACTCCGGGACGGGCTTCCCGAAGAATCAAACGTATACAACCCGGTGGACGTCCTAGGAGACGCCGGGGCGGACCGTTTCAGGCTGTCCATAAACCATGTGCTGGCCGACGACAACGTCGACAGCATGATCGTGCTGATTTGCCCCACCGCGGTCACCGAGGCCGAAAAAACGGCTTCGGCCATCATTGAGGCCCGCCGGTCCCACCCCGGCAAGCCCGTGTTCGCAGCCCTGATGGGCGGTGAAACCCTGGCGCCGGGGGCCAGGATACTGGCCGGGGCCGGCATACCCACCTACACCTTTCCCGAGACCGCAGTGTCGGTAATCGACGGCATGACCAGGTATTCAGTTTTCAAGGAGAAGACCCGGGCAGAAAAAGCCGAAAGGATTACCCCTCCCGGCCCGGAATGGATAAGAAACCTGTTCAGGCAGGTAAAGGACGAAGGAAGACTTGTCCTCCTCGGCAGCGAGTCCGCCGCGGTGGCCGGCGCGTACGGCATTCCGGCGGTGCCGTCGAAGCTTGCCGCCAACCCCGAGGAAGCGGTGAAAATTGCTGAAGAACTGGGCTTTCCACTAGTGCTCAAGGTGGCCTCGCCCAAAATTCTGCACAAGACCGACGTCGGGGGAGTTAAAACCGGCATTAAAACCCCCGGCGAAGTAAGGCGGGGCTTTGTTGAAATAACCGAAAACGTTCACCGCTACCTGCCCCGGGTGGTTATCCACGGCATCGAGGTGCAAAAGATGATGCCACCCGGCACCGAGCTGATCGTCGGGATGTCCAGGGACGTCCAGTTCGGCCCCCTGATGGCCTTCGGCCTGGGGGGAATATACGTGAACCTGCTCAAGGACGTTTCCTTCCGGCTGGCCGAAGGGCTGACCAGGCGGGAAGCGCTGGCCATGATCAGCGAAACCAGGGCCTACACCCTCCTCAGGGGATACCGGGGAGAAAAACCGGCGGATATCAACGCCGTTGCGGACATCATCCTGCGCTGCGCGGAACTGGTGACCGACTTCGGCGAGATTGCCGAAATGGATATAAATCCGGTCTTGGTGTACAGCCAGGGAGCCTCAGCCCTGGATATAAAAATAACCATATCGTGAGGTGCTACTGTTGAAAAGCCTGTTTATCATGGGCACCCCCGCCAGCGGCAAAACCGCCGTGTCCGTTGGCCTGGCCCTCAAATTCCAGCAACTGGGCCACCGGGTGGCCTACTTCAAACCGGTGGGCGGCACCGCCGGGGCGGACCGGAAAGCAGACGAGGACGGAGTCCTGATGAAAAGCGTGCTCAGGATGGACCACCCCTTGGAAGACATAGTTCCCTTCACCGCAGGCCCGTCATACCTCTCGGGCGTCCGCCACCACACCACCCTGGAGGCGATCATGTCCGCCTACCGGAGGGTGTCCCGGGACGCCGACATAGTCATCGTGGGCGGGGCTGCCTTTCCCCATATCATGGGCTGCGCCGGCCTCGACTCGATGACCCTGGCCAGGGAGTTCAAATCCACAGCCGTGTTCCTGATCCACATCCAAAACGACTTCAGCCTGGACAATGCCGTCTTCATCAACGACTACCTTGAATGCAGGGGCATACCCATGGCCGGAAACATCTTCAACAATGTTCCCCGGCTGCTGCTGGCCAAGACCGAGGGGGTCTACCAGCCGCTGCTGGAGGAAAAGGGCTACCGTTCCCTGGGCATAATCCCCCACCGGCCGGAAATCGCCTCCCCCACCGTGGCCGAATACTTCGAAACCCTTGGCGGGGAAATACTGTCCGGCGAGGATCACCTTGACAGGCTGGTGGAAGACGTAATTATCGGCGCCATGACCATCGAGAGCGCCCTGGGGTACCTGCGCAGGGCCCCCAACAAAGCGGTGATAACCGGGGGCGACCGGGCCGACATCGCCCTGGCCGCCCTGGAAACCAGTACCTCGGCCCTCATCCTGACCGGAGGGCTTTACCCAGACGTCAAGGTCGTCGCCCGGGCCGCCGAGCGTGGCGTGCCGGTTCTGCTGGTGCACTACGACACATATACGACACTGGAACGGTGCACGGAAATTTCCAGGCGCATCCGTCCCGAGGACCGGCGTAGCATTGAAATGGCCCTGGATAACGTGGAAAAGTACGTTGACTGGAATGCCATTTTGAAGGCCCTTTAAAAAGCCGGGCTGCGGAATGTCCCTGCAAAAAAACATCCGACCTCCCGGCCGGATACCTAAAGCCTTGTAACCGCTGCCGATTAACTGGTTTTCTTCAAACCCCTCAGTTCGGCCCTGCCATTGCGTATTTCGGCGATCAGGCTTTCTATCTTCTTTTCCAGCTCGCTGAGTATTTCGTCCGCATACTCCCGGGCTGCCTGCTTGATTTCCCGGGCAACCGTCTCCGCCCTATCCACCGTTTCCTCGGCCTTTATTTTGGCCAGGCGGGCTATTTCACTTTCATCTATGCGCCTTTCCATCTGTTTCTGGACGTCCTCCATAATCCGCCCGGCCTCTTTTTTGGTCTCGGCCAGGACCTTTTCGCGCTCCTGGATAATCCACTTGGCCTGGCGGATTTCCTCCGGCAGGGTGGTTCTTATGCGGTCCAGCATATCCAGCAGGCGGTCTTCGTCTACCAGGACACGTCTGGTCATGGGGACCTTGATGCTGGTCTCGATGAGTTCCTCCAGCTCGTTGAGGGCATTAAAGAGTTCCACCGCGCTATACCTCCCGACTTTTAGTCTGCAGCGCCTTGAATTTTTCGATCAGCCTCTCCTCCACCAGGGGGGGAACCAGGCCCTTTACACAACCGCCGAACATGACCACTTCCTTTACCGCACTGGAACTGATGAAAGAATATTCCGCCCTGGTCATGAGGAATATGGTTTCTACCGAAGGAACCAGCTTCTTGTTGGTAAGGGCCATCATAAACTCATTCTCAAAGTCCGATATCGCCCTCAGCCCCCTGATGATGGCCTGAGCTCCCTTCTCCTTGGCGAAATTGACGGTCAGCCCGTCGAATGAGTCAACTAGCACATTGTAGTAAGGGCGAAGAACTTCTATAAGCATCTCCTCCCGCTCTTTGACGTCAAAGAGCGGTTTCTTGTTGGCGTTTCTGGAAACCGAAACAATCACCTCGTCAAACAAATTGGCTGCCCTCTCGATAATGTCCAGGTGTCCGTTGGTTACCGGGTCAAAACTGCCCGGGTAAATCCCTATCCGCAATGAAGACATCCATCCTCTCCTTATTAGTTGGAGGCCATATGTAAATACACCGGCCGGGTCTTGCAAAAACTTTTCCGCCGTACCTTCACTTATAAAAGGAAATCAGCGTGTCCCCGTACCTCTCCTGCCTTACCAGCGGCAGCCCCGATATTTGATCAGGCAGGTTCTCCCTTTTGCTGCTCTCCGCTATTATAAGCCCACCCGGGGTCAGCAGGGCAAGATCCAGCACCTTGCCGATTACCGGCACCTCAAAACCCCTGCCGTAGGGGGGATCCAGAAAAACTATGTTGAAGGACTGGCCCCGGATCTTTTCTTCTTTTGCCAGTTCATCAAGGGCCCTGAAAACATCCTTGGCGATTACCCTTGAACCGGAATCAAGCCCGGAGAGCCTGAGGTTTTGAACAATGGTCCCGGCCGCCCGGGGGTCCTTTTCGACAAACACCGCCCTCCGGGCTCCACGGCTTAAGGCTTCGATGCCGACGTTGCCGGTACCTGCAAACAGGTCCAAAAAATTCGAATCTATGACCAGGTTTCCCAGGATATTGAAAATGGCTTCCTTGACCCTGTCCGCGGTGGGCCTGCCCTTCCAACCGGGGGGCACCTTTAAAAGCCTTTTTTTAGCGCTTCCGGCGATGACCCGCAAAATCCTCCTGCCTTTCCTAGAAACAGCCGGCTTATACCGAATTAATTATAGCATAAACCCCTTTAAATTACAAAAATATGCGAAAAACCAGGTAAATTTTAACTCGATCAACAAATTTAAATACCATTACGGATGTACAAAAACTAAAAAGTTTTTGTTGACAGGAAATTGTGAAACATGGTACTAATTAAAATAAGAGTGCTTAGCGGCCCGGTGGGGGCAGCCGCCGGGATGTCAAGTGAAGGGAGAAAATACCATGTATATGCCTATTTCGGGAGAAACAGTGGCGGTACTTCCGCTTATCATGATAGGATTCTTTGTCGGTGTAATCGGGGGCTTTTTTGGAATCGGGGGGGCCTTTATGGTAACCCCGGCCCTGAACATATTCGGCTTTCCCATGGCATACGCGGTCGGCACCGACATGGCCCACATGATCGGCAAGTCCATTATGTCCACCTTCAGGCACTGGAGGTTCGGCCACGTCGACTTGGTGCTGGCGGTTTTAATGATTGCGGGCACAATGGCCGGTGTGGAAGCGGGTGCGCGCACGGTCATGTGGTTGAACGCCATGAGCCTGGCCGGGCCGGTTATCCGTTATGCCTACATCGTTATACTGTTTTCACTGGCTGCTTACATGCTGTGGCAGTACCGCGACGCCGTCAGGGTAAGCATGGTCGAGCACCGGGAGGTCAAAGACCTGGTAGGCAACAGGATGACCCGCTTCCTGCAGTCCCTCAACCTTCCCCCGGTGATCGCACTTAAAAAAAGCGGCATCCGCATTTCCCTCTGGGTAATCCTTGTGGTCGGCGTCTTCACCGGCTTTCTGGCCGGGTTCCTGGGAGTGGGCGGGGGCTTTATCCGGGTGCCCGCCCTGATGTACGTCATCGGGCTCCCGATGAAGCTGGCCGTGGGCACCGACCTTTTCGGAGTGATCGTGAGCAGCACCTATGGCGGATTTACATACGCCCTCAAGGGCGTGGTGGAAATCTACGGCGCCATGTTCATGGTTGTCGGCGCGGCCGCCGGGGCCCAGTTCGGAACCGTGGCCACCCGCTACGTTTTCGGCATCAAGATGAGGCTCTACTTTGCCGTCTGTATCTTCGGATCGGCCCTGGGCGTGGTGGCCAAGCAACTTTCCTATTATAAAGAACAGGCCTACCTGGCCGGGATGAAGGCCCACCTGGCGGCCCAGGGCATTGATGCCGGCAGGATTGCCCATATCCTGGAGGATCAGACCCAGGTTGAAGCCCTCCTGGCCACCAACCCGGCCTGGCAGCAGCTGGCCGCCTATGAAAAATTCTGGAACGCCCTGGGCGGGGTGATGATGTTGGGTCTGGCCGCGGGCTTAAGCGCCGTCATCATCTCCTTATGCATCCGCGGCATAATTATAGAGAAAAAACGGGGCGTGGTCCTGGGCGCCTAAGCCGGCGGGATTTGCCCTGAAGGCCTATCAGGGCCCGGGGCCGGTGCGGGGAATATAGTATGGGAATACCATGAGAAAGTGATAATTTGATTTTTCATAATTTTATTTATTTTCATTGATCTTTTTATCCGTCTACTATATAATTATTCTGTAAGTTCCAAGGGGGATGTCCAATGTTTCAGTACTGGGACCGGAAGAGGGAATGTTACCCTGAAGAAACAAGCCTGCTGGAGGACCTGGTGAACGTATTCGGACTGTTTGCCATCTCCATTCTTGCGATAATCCTGATTATACGGCACAACCCGATCAGTTGAATAGACCCGCACGTCTTGTCCCCGCTATTGCCTAAAACAGTCCTTTTTTTTAATAATTATTGATTTTTATTAAGTTCCGACAACTATACGGCATATCAATGGTTGTCTGCTACTACATGCAATTACATCTGGTTGGTTGCAACTTTTTTTTATCACTGGGTTGACAGCTAAACCTTGGTTTGTTAATATTTGATCAAAATAACAGGGTACCGAATCGAACAACGATAGGTCGGATGTTATCAGGCACCGGCCTATTTAAAAAAAGCAGATTGTGAACGTTTTCTCAAGCACATTTAGTGAGACTTTTTATCCGGGTTCCCGGTTAGGAACTTCCGGACAAAACATTAAATGAAAGGGGGGTTGCGGCATGGTCAAGTCTTTAGTGCGGGCCTTCATCGTGTGTTTTTGCACCGGGGCTGTCTGCTACTGGGTGTACCTGCTGGCGACGCTCAAGTTTCTCAAGGGTTAAAAAATTAAAAGAAAGGGGGGTTAGGTATGTACGAATATTTTGTCTGGGCGGCCGGACTGTACAAAACGTCCCAAATCCTGGCCGGCGTGATGGTCC
>DYET01000170.1 GCA_020725625.1 Desulfovirgula sp.
GGAGAGGTTTGACCGCCTGCTGGTGGAGCTGGGCATTCCCAAACCACCCGGAAAGGCCGCCTTTTCGGTCCAGGAGGCGGCGGAAACAGCCGCCCGGGTGGGCTTTCCGGTGCTGGTCCGACCCTCCTACGTATTGGGGGGCAGGGCCATGGAAATCGTCTACAACCATGACGAGCTTCTCAACTACATGACCACGGCGGTGATGGTTACGCCCGATCACCCCGTCCTGGTGGATAAGTACCTGCACGGCGTGGAGCTTGAGGTAGACGCCATCGCCGACGGTGAAACCGTCCTCATCCCGGGCATCATGAGGCACGTGGAAAGGGCCGGGGTGCACTCCGGGGACAGCATAGCGGTGTACCCCCCGGACATGATAGATAACTCCGTCAGGGATCAGATCGTGGACTACACCGTGAAGCTAGCCCTGGCCCTGAACGTCAAGGGGATGATCAACATCCAGTACGTCCTCCACCGGGGCCAGGTTTATGTCCTGGAGGTCAACCCAAGGGCCAGCCGGACGGTCCCGTACATGAGCAAGATCACCGGCATTCCCATGGTTTCTCTGGCCACCAGGGTGATCCTGGGCCGGAAGCTGAAAGATCTGGGGTATTGCGGGGGGCTCTACCCCGAGGCCGGGATGGTGGGGGTCAAGGCCCCGGTGTTCAGCTTCTCGAAGCTGCTCCAGGTGGACGTGACCCTGGGGCCCGAGATGAAGTCCACCGGTGAGGTGATGGGGGTCGATTTCAGCTATTCAAGGGCGCTGTACAAGGCCCTGGTAGCGGCCGGTTATGTAATCCCCCGCCAGGGGACGGTGCTGGCCACCATCGCCGACAAGGACAAGGAGGAGGCCCTTCCGCTGATTAGGGGGCTGTCCCACCTCGGCTTCAAAATCTGCGCCACTGGAGGCACCGCCGCCTTCCTGCGGCAGGCCGGACTGCCGGTGGAGAGGGTGAACAAAATCAGGGAGGGCTCCCCCAACATCGCCGACCTGATCCGGTCCGGGAAAATCAACCTGGTGCTGAACACCCTGACCAGGGGGAAGGCCCCGGAAAGAGACGGCTTCCAGATCCGGCGGGCGGCCGTGGAATACGGTGTGCCGTGCCTTACCTCACTGGACACGGCCTGGGCCATCCTGGAGGTGCTGACTTTCATCAAGGAAGGGGAAGAATTCACCCTGGTCCCGCTGCAGGAGTACAACAAAAAATAGCTTTTTTGGAAACCTGTTGGGTCAGAATCCGGAAGTCAGAATTCAGAAGTCAGGATTCAGAATCCGGAAGTCGAAAGCCGGCAGCCGGGGCAGTTTTAAGTACCGGGCTGTATTAGGCGGGTGAGTTAAGCAGGCGGGCTGTTCTGGTTGCCGGTGGCTGGAGGCTGGTCCTTTTGCGCCGCCGGACCGGCCGCCGCTCCCGCCGCCGCCTGGGAAAGCTTCTTCTCCAGCTGCCTTAGCCTGGACTGCAGGTCCCGGACCTGTATGGACAGCTTGAGCTGCTTGGCGATGCTGAAGAGAAGGGTCACCAGCACACCTGTGGCGGCTGAAGACAGGATTAGCATCACCAGCGGGAAGGAGAACTCCCAGTAGAGGAATTTCATCGTCACCTGCTGGGAATTCTGTACGGCGAACAGGGTTACGGCAAGAACGAACAAGAAGGCCAGGAACAGGTACCACTGCACAGGCAGCACCTCCGTCGACAGTCATACAGCGTCCGGGGAGCCGGCCGTCGAGCCCCGGGAAAGGGGCGGCCCGGACAGGTTAGATTATCTATTCAAAACCGAGGGTAGAAGTTCCTGCTTTATTTAGAGTATTATGGTGGCGAGAATTAAAATGGCGGGCGTTTACAACAAAAAGTATCCGGTTGTCAAACACGAGGAAACTGCGCCGGGCCAGCGGCTGTTGTGCCTGGACGCCCCGGAAATAGCTTTGGGGTCGGCGCCCGGCCAGTTTTTGCATGTGCGCTGCTCGGAGGGCCGGGACCCTCTCCTGCGCAGGCCGATCTCCATTCACTTCGCCGAACGGGAGGGGGGACGGGTCTGCATCCTGTACCGGGTTGCGGGAAGGGGGACATCCCTCCTGGCCCGGGTTGCGCCGGGGGACCACGTGGATGTCCTGGGACCTCTGGGTAGGGGCTACACCCTGCCGTCTGCCGGGGAGAGGGTGGCCGTGGTCGGGGGCGGCATCGGGGCCGCGCCGCTTTTTTTCCTGCTGGCCGAGATGAGAAAATATTACGGCCGGTATTTGGACAGGGTTTCGGTTTTCCTGGGGGCGCACACCCTGGAAGCCCTGCCAGGGGCCGCACTGATCCGGGAAATGGGCTACCACCTCGATATTGCCACCGACGACGGGTCCGGGGGCTTTAAGGGGACAGTGGCGGACCTTTTCAGGGAAGCCTCGGGAAACCGCACCTTTGACCGGGTTTACGCCTGCGGCCCGCCGCCCATGCTGAGGGTGCTGGCCGCGGCCGTGGGACCCGGGCCGGCTGTGGAGGTGTCCGTCGAGGAGCGCATGGGCTGCGGCGTGGGGGCCTGCCTGTCCTGTGCCTGCAGGGTCAGGTCGGCGGGCGGCGCCGTAGAGTATGCCCACGTGTGCAGGGACGGCCCGGTGTTCAACCTGAAAGATCTTGTATTGTAGGATCCGGGGATCAGGAGACAGGAGACAGGAGACAGGAGGCGGGAATACGCCGCAATATATTTTTTATTACCGGCTGTAGTTACCGGATGATTTCCACCGGTGTGCCCACCTCC
Source organism: Desulfovirgula sp. (assembly GCA_020725625.1). Taxonomy (GTDB): domain Bacteria; phylum Bacillota; class Desulfotomaculia; order Desulfotomaculales; family Desulfocucumaceae; genus JAILZP01. Next base: position 2,740 of record DYET01000170.1, read on the forward strand.
ACCAGGTCATATATTTCGACGATGCTTCTGTTGTCCAGGCGGATGCAACCGCCCGAGGCGTAGGTGCCTATGGATTCGGGTTCGTCGGTGCCGTGCAGGCCGTATTTTATGCCCACCGGAGCCCGGGGGTCCGGTTCCGGCGAACGGAGGTCCTTTTCCGCAGGCACGCCGATGCCCAGCCAGCGGGGGCCCAGGCGGGGGTTTCCGGAATTTGGGGGAAGTTCAACCTTGTTGATTATTTTGAATTTGCCTTCGGGGGTGTATTCCGGCTTTTTTCCCGTGGACACGCTGTAGACCTTCTCCAGACGGCCTTTCTTGTAAAGGAAGAGCAAGTTCCGGTGCTTGTCCACGATAATCATGTCGCCGCCGCAGCCCGGGTCCGGGTACACGGCCAGGACCGCGGGCCGGGGTTTTAACCGGACCCGGTAGACCGTCCGGTCCAGGGTCACCCTGAGGTGGCCGCCCTCCCTCTTGATCCGGGGCCGGGTGTCGCCGGAGCCGGGAGTTGGACGGCTGTAACGGGGCGGCGGGAGAGTGATGAGGCCGGCCCTGCCGGTGGAGGAATCCCTCACCGTAATTACCCTGCCGTCGGCATAAACGTCGCAGTCAGGGTCGCTGTATATCCTCGTGCCGGCGCCGGATTGGGGATTTCCGGCGGTTTCTCCGCGCCGGGAAGGGTTCGGCGGCCACATTGTGACCGTGAAAATAATCAGGACAATTAACAGACAGTATTTCACGCTGGCACCGTCCCGATTGCTGCCGTTTTTAGTTAGTATTGCTTCCGGGCTGCCCGCTTAAATTAGGAAATATTTAACTTGCCGGGAATGGAGAATGACCATGAATCTAGGTGTCGACATCGGCGGCATAAAAATGAAAAACCCGGTTGCCACGGCTTCGGGTACTTTCGGATACGGGCGGGAATACGCCGGCTTCGTGGATTTAAACAGGCTGGGGGCCGTTGTGGTTAAAGGTACCACCCTGCTTCCACGCCCGGGCAATCCAACACCCAGGATCGCCGAGACGCCGGCCGGGATACTGAATTCCATCGGCCTTGAAAACCCAGGGGTGGAGGCGGTGATAGAAAGGCACCTGCCCTACCTGGCCCGGTTCGACGTGCCGGTAATCGTAAACATCGCCGGGGACAGGGTGGAGGATTACGTCGGGCTGGCCGCCAGGCTGGACGGGCAGCCCGGGGTGGCCGGCCTGGAGGTGAACATATCCTGCCCCAATGTCGAAAAGGGAGGGCTGGCTTTTGGCAGCGACCCAGATTCGGCCGCCGAGGTAATTCGGGAGGTCAGGGCGGCCACACGCCTGCCGGTTATCGCTAAACTCTCGCCCAACGTCACCAGCATTGCGGCGGTGGCCGAAAGTGTGGCCATGGCGGGCGCCGACGCGGTCTCGCTGATCAATACACTTCTGGGAATGGTTATCGACGTGAACGCCAGAAGGCCGCTTCTGGCCAACGTCATGGGAGGACTGTCCGGCCCGGCAGTCAGGCCGGTGGCGGTCAGGGCGGTTTGGCAGGTATTCAGGGCGGTGAAAATACCCCTCATTGGGATGGGAGGGATCATGTGCGCCGAGGACGCCCTCCAGTTCATCATGGCCGGGGCCAGCGCGGTGGCGGTGGGCACGGCCAGCTTCGTCAACCCCCGGGCCGCCCTGGACGTTCTGGAAGGAATAGAGGCTTACATGAGGGACAATAATATCGGGGACATTAAAGATCTCATAGGAATTGCTCATGCCTGAAAAAAATCTTATCCCGCCGGAACTCTTCCGTCGGAATCCAGAAGTCAGAATCCAGAATCCAGAATGGTATAGGCATTTAAGTCTGATTTCTGACGGAAGTTAAGGCAGCCGGCATCCTTCAAGAAATTTGTGTATTCAGATTTTGCTCCTGGATTCTGAATTTCACGGAGGTGGTAGGCATGAATGAGGTATCGCTAACGAGCGGGCGTGACAGGCTGATTGTGGCCCTAGACGTCAGCGACGCGGAAAAGGCCCTTGGGCTGGTGGACCTTTTAAAGCCTTGGGCGGGGATGTTCAAGGTGGGCATGGAGCTTTTTTACAGCGCCGGCGGGGAGATTGTAAAGGAAATCAAGAAAAGGGGCTGCCGGGTGTTCCTGGACTTGAAGCTGCACGATATCCCCAACACCGCTGCCGGGGCCGCCAGGGCTCTGGCCCGGTTGGGGCCCGATATGATCAATGTTCACGCTGCGGGTGGACCGGAGATGATCAAGGCTGCAGCCGGGGCCGCCCGGGAAGAGGCTGACAGGATCGGCCTGGCCAGGCCCCTGGTTGTGGCCGTGACTGTTCTGACCAGCATTGACCGGAAAAATTTCAACCTTATGGGAATGCGGGGAAAAATCGAAGACTACGTGGCAAGATGGTCGAAGATGGCTGCCGACTGCGGCCTGGACGGGGTGGTTTCCTCCCCGGAGGAGGTTCCGCTGGTCAGAAAGACCTGCGGCCCCGATTTTGTAATTGTCACCCCCGGGGTGAGGCCGGCCTGGTCGGCCGCCGGCGACCAAAAGAGGTTTGCCACACCGGCGGCGGCGGTTTCGGCCGGGGCGACGTACATAGTGGTGGGCCGGCCCGTCACAGGTTCCCCGGATCCCCGGGACGCGGCGGAAAAAATATGGCACCAAATAAAGGGATGTGCCCTCTGACACATCCCTTTGGCCGTCGCTGCCCTTAGTAAACAAGCGATTTTTCCGCGCGTTCAATGGCCAGCCTGACCAGGTTTCCACAGTTTCTCGAGGAGACGTTGCCGAAGTCCCCGTCCCTGGCCACCACGTCGGCGACGCCCAGTTCCTTGGCCAACTCGAATTTAAGCCTGTCGGACATTATGCCGCGGTTTCGAGCCATCAGCCAAACCCCCTTCGTCTGCGGGCAGCGGGGCATGGAAACTATTCAATTGTGAAGGCGCGTATTTATTTTTAGGGTCGTTATTATTATTTCACGATTTTCATGAATTAATTCAGGAATAACCAGCCTGAAGCGGAAAACAAGGCAGTAAAAGTTGCAATTGGCAATAACAGGAATATTTTAAAAATCAAAGGCGCCGGGACCGAAACTTTGCCGGCTGAATGTAAAACGGGCGGCTCCCGGCCGCGATCTGGCCGGCCGAAAAAAACATGCATGAACGGGGAGTGAAAAATCTTGATTGACAGGGACCGGATCCTAAAAATTTTCAATCAGACCGGGGCGATGCTGACCGGGCATTTCCTCCTCACCTCCGGCAGGCACAGCGACAGGTATTTCCAGTGCGCCCTGGTGCTGCAGCATCCCCGCCACTGCGGAGCCCTCTGTCGGGAACTGGCCTTAAGGTTCGCCGGGCAGGGGATAACCGCCGTGGTGGGGCCGGCCATGGGCGGGATCGTCATGTCCTACGAGGTGGCCCGGTCCCTGAAGGCGCGCAGCCTTTTCGCCGAAAGGGAAAACGGGAAGATGGCCCTGCGGAGGGGGTTTGCAATCGCCCCCGGAGAACCGGTGCTGGTGGTGGAGGATGTGATTACCACGGGAGGATCGGTGAAAGAAGTTATCGATCTGGTCGGGGAGGCCGGCGGACAGGTGGCCGGGGTGGCGGTGCTGGTGGACCGCAGCGGCGGGGAGGCACGCCTGGGAGTGCGTACCGAGAGCCTCCTGGAGATACCGGCGGTGTCCTACAGCCCCGACCAGTGCCCCCTTTGCCTACGTGGGATTCCCTTCGTCAAGCCGGGTAGCCGCAAACCCTGACCAGAATGATCCGGGAAGGTGAAAAGGCCTGAAAGTGCAGCCGAGGAAGGTCATAATGTTTGTTGTTGACTCCTTCAATCCGGGTTCCCTGAAGAGGGCGATGGAGCGCAAGATGGTGCCGGCCATGGAGTTTCTTAAAAGGCGGGGCTTTTTTACCGACCGCTGCGTTTCGGTTTTCCCAACCATGACCCCCACCTGCGCCAGCACCATCGCCACAGGGACTCCTCCCTCGGACCACCAGGTGCCGGGCTTTGTCTGGTTCAACCGCCGGGAGAGGCGCATCGTCAACTATGGTATTAGCCCCCTGGCGGTGTGGAAGATGGGAGTCAGGAGGGTGATCCAGGACCTTCTCTTCAACCTGAACCACAGCCAGCTGAACAGGAAGGTCAGGACCCTTTACGAGTCCCTGGAAGAGGCGGGCTATACCACCGGCGCGGTGAATCCCTTCATATTCAGGGCCGGCCGACCCCACCCGGCCAGGATTCCCCTGATCGTGCAGCTTTTGTCGGCCTTTAGCCTGAAGGGCAGGCTTTGGGGCCCCGGAAACCTGTACCTGGGGCAGATCTGCCCTCCCGATTCCACGGCGCGGAAAGCACTGTCGCTGCCCCACTACCTGAGCAAATTCGGCATCAACGACGAGTATTCAGGCACGGTGGGGAGGTGGCTGATAGAGAGGGGGCGGCAGCCCGACTTTTTAACCATCTACCTGCCTGATACCGACGGCTACTCTCACCGGCACGACCCGTCCAAAAGCGAGGAATCGCTTAAGAAGGTGGACAGGCAGGTAAGCAAAGTACTGGGAGCCTTCCCCAGCTGGGACGAGGCCCTGCGCAGGAACACCATCATCATGGTGGGGGACCATTCCCAGAGCCTGGTGGGGACGGATGCCGCCAGCACGGTGAATCTGTCGCGGGAACTGCGGGAGTTTTCACAGCTGGACATCGGGGAGGAAAACGGACCCCAGAGGGATATCGCCCTGTGCGTGAATGAGAGGATGTGCCACGTCTACATCCTGCGGGACGGGGAAAGCCTTCTGCCCGCCGTAGTAAAAAGGCTGGAAGGGATGGCCGGGGTGGACCAGCTGGCCTGGAAGGACGGAGACTGGTACCGCCTCCTGCAGGTGGGCACGGGAAGCCTTTCTTTCCGGCCGGGCAGGGACGTGTGGGACGAATACGGGCAGGGCTGGTCCCTGATTGGAGATCCCCGCGCCGCAGGGGCCAGGCTGGACGGCCACAGGATAATATACGGGGACTATCCGGACGCTCTGGCCCAGTTCTCAGGCGTCCTCAGCTGTGAAAACGCCGGCGACCTGGTGGTTACCGCAAAAAAAGGTTTCGAGTTCACGGGGGAATACAGCCCTAGCCACCAGGGCTGCGGCAGCCACGGGTCGCTGCATAGGGACGACTCGCTGGTGCCCCTCTTTGTGGCCGGATCACCATTCCACATTTCCAGGCCGAGGATTCTGGACATCGCTCCCTACATTCGCTCCCGGTTCGGCCTGGCGTGACGCTGCCTCCCCGGCACGTTTTCGGCCGGGACCGGCACCGAGGACCGGAAGACGGGGATTGTCGCCATCGAGAATTTTCGCTTTAACGGTATCCAGGGGCACCGAAGGGAAAAAGCCGGCTTCCCGGACAATCTCTCAGGTAGAAAAGACAGAGAAAGGCGCTATGCTTCTCTGTCTTTTTTTCAGTCCCGGCGGCGTTCAATCCAGGCGGCGGGCCGCCGGGCGCGGGCCCCTGCCCTCTCAGCGGTTTTTTGGATCGGGCGGCCGCTTTTATCGCCGGTTTTCGGGGGTAATAATAACTATGTGGCAGACGGGGGTGATCCGGTGGAGGAAGAACTTAAAAAAACTCCCCTATACGACCTCCACGTTTCGCTGGGGGCCCAGATGATCCCCTTCGGCGGATGGACCATGCCGGCCCGGTACCGGGATATACTGGAGGAGCACCGGGCGGTCAGGGACCGGGCCGGATTGTTTGACGTTTCGCACATGGGGGAAATCATGGTGCGGGGGATCAGCGCCGAAGGCCTTGTCCAGGGGCTGCTGACCAACGACATCTCCGGGCTGGAGGACGGGCAGGCAATATACAGCCCCATGTGCGCCGGGGACGGGGGCATCCTGGACGACCTGCTGGTCTACAGACTGGGTCAGGGCCGTTACATGCTGGTGGTCAACGCGGCCAACACCGGCCGGGACCTTGCCTGGATCAGGGAACGGGCGGGGGCGGGGAAAGGCGTCGAAGTCGAGGACGTGTCGGATGAGACCGTCCTGCTGGCCCTCCAGGGGCCCCGGGCGGTGGAGGTAATCAGGCCACTGGTACGGTTCGACCCGGGCAAAATCGATTTCTACCGGTTTGTTTGGGGCCTGGTGGCCGGGGCCCGGTGCATCGTTTCCAGGACCGGCTACACCGGTGAAGACGGCTTTGAGATTTACACTGCCGCCGGCGACGGTGAGAGGGTGTGGCAGGCCCTGATGGAGTCGGGCAAAAATCACGGGCTCCTGCCGGCCGGCTTGGGAGCCAGGGATACTTTGAGGTTTGAGGCCTCCCTGCCCCTGTACGGGCACGAGCTGAACGAAGGGACCACTCCCCTGGAGGCCGGGCTGGGACGTTTTGTCAGGCTGGACAAGGGCTCATTTACCGGGCGGGAGGCCCTGGAGGAACAGCGTCGCCGTGGCCTGTCCCGCCGCCTGGTGGGGCTGTCCATGACCGACCGGGGGGTTCCCAGAGCCGGCTATCCAGTGCTGCTGGGGGGGAAACCGGCCGGGACGGTTACCTCGGGAGGCTATGCTCCCACCCTCAAAGCCTACCTGGCCATGGCCTACGTCCCCTCCGCGGTCAAACCCGGGGACCGGGTGGAGGTGTTGATCAGGGGAAAGAAGTGCAGGGCCGAGGTGGTGCCCCTGCCGTTTTACAAAAGGAGGAAGGAAGCATGATTCCGGACGGACTACTTTACAGTACCAATCACGAGTGGTTAAAGGTGAACGGGAAAACCGGGCGGATGGGGATTACCCACTACGCCCAGGAGGCCCTGGGAAGCGTCGTGTACATCGAACTGCCGGAAGCGGGGTCCAGGGTGACTGCCGGTGAATCCCTGGGCGTGGTGGAGTCGGTGAAGGCGGCCTCGGACTACTACGCCCCCGTGTCCGGGAAAGTTTCCGCGGTAAACGGGGAACTGCCCGACTCTCCCGGTTTGATCAACGAGGACCCCTACGGCCGTGGCTGGATCGCCGAAATCGACCTGGAGGACCCGGCGGAACTGGACGGACTCCTGTCCGCCCAAGGGTACAGGGAGATGCTTCAGAAGGAAGGGAAATAGCTCCGGTAAAACTCCAATTTCGACTCCCAATTCCGGTTTTGAAAGAGGTAAGAACAATGAGATATGTGCTGAACACCGAAGATGACCGGCGGGAGATGATCAGCCTCAGCGGAGCCGGTGGTGTGGAGGATCTTTTCGGGGACATTCCTGCGGGGGTGAGGCTGAGGCGGCCCCTGAACCTGCCCCACCCTATGGCCGAGCCCGATCTTGCCCGGCACTTGAGGGAGATTTCCTCGGCCAACTTCAGCCTGGATGAGTACGCCTGCTTCCTGGGTGCCGGGGCCTACGACCATTACGTACCCCAGATTGTGGACCAGCTGCTGCTGAGGTCGGAATTTTACACCGCCTATACCCCGTACCAGCCCGAGATAAGCCAGGGCACCCTGCAGGCCATTTTTGAGTACCAGACCATGATCTGCGAATTGACCGGAATGGAGGCGGCCAACGCCTCGCTTTACGACGGCGCCAGCGCCCTGGCAGAGGCCGTCCTGATTGCCTGTGAGGAGACCGGAAGGAAAAAGGTGGTTCTTTCCGGGGCCGTTCACCCGGAATACCGGGGTACCGTGCGGACCTACGTTAAACACCGGGGCATAGAAGTGGCGGAGTGCCCGGAGACCGGGGGATTCACAGACCCGGAAGCCCTGGGGGTGCTGGTGGACGATCGCACCGCTGCCGTGCTTATCCAGCAGCCTAACTTCTTCGGCTGCCTGGAGCAGGCCCCGGAAATAGGGGAGGCGGCGCGCCGGCACAACGCCCTTTTCGTGGTCTGCGCCGACCCGGTTTCCCTGGGCATTCTGGAGGCGCCGGGGGAGTACGGGGCCGATATAGTGGTGGGCGAGGGCCAGGGGCTGGGCAATCACCTCAGCTTCGGCGGCCCCTATTTGGGTTTTCTGGCCTGCCGGCAGAGGATGGTCCGGCGCATGCCCGGCAGGCTGGTGGGACAGACGGTGGATAAACTAGGGCGGAGGGGGTTCGTGCTGACCATCCAGGCCCGGGAGCAGCACATCCGCCGCGAAAAGGCCACCTCCAACATCTGCACCAACGAAGCCCTGTGCGCCCTGGCGGCAGCCGTGTACCTGAGCTTCCTGGGCAGGGAGGGGCTGCGCCGCCTGGCCGAACTGTGTCTCCAGAAGGCCCACTACGCCCACGGCCTGCTTGTTTCTCAGAGGGGGGTCAGTTCGTCCTTTAAAGCCCCGTTTTTCAAGGAATTTGCCGTGCGCCTGGAGGAGGACCTGGCGGCGGTGAACAGAAGGCTCCTTAAGGACAAAATCATCGGCGGCCTGGACCTGGGTCGGTTCTATCCCCGCTATTCCGGGCACATGCTCCTGTGCTGCACCGAACTTCGCACCAGGGAGGAAATTGACCGCCTGGCCGCCGGAATTGGAGGGACGGTAAATGACCGAAACCCTGATTTTTGAACTGGGCGCTTCCGGGCGCACATCTTCTCCCCTGCCGGACTGCGACGTCCCGGCGAGGCCGCTTAAGGAAATTATCCCGGCCGGGCTTCTGCGCAAAAAGCCACCCGGCCTGCCCGAGGCGGGCGAGGCGGAGGTGGCCAGGCATTTCACGCGCCTGTCCTCCCTCAACTACGGAGTCGACACAGGCTTTTACCCCCTGGGGTCGTGCACCATGAAGTACAACCCCAAGATCAACGAGTACGCCGCCAGGCTGCCGGGATTCGCCCGCCTGCACCCTTACCAGGCCGAAGACCAGGTCCAGGGGGCGCTGAGGCTGATGTACGAAACCCAGCGCTATCTGGCCGAGATCACCGGCATGGACGAATTCACCCTGCAGCCCGCCGCCGGGGCCCACGGCGAGTTCGCCGGCCTTTTGATGATCAAGGCCTACCACGACCATCGGGGCGAAACCGGCCGGCGCCGGGTGGTGGTCCCGGACTCCTCCCACGGGACCAACCCGGCCACCGCCGCCCTTTGCGGTATGGAGGTGCAGCAGGTAAGGTCCGGCCGGGACGGAACGGTGGACCTGGAAGCCCTGAAAGACGCCCTGGGTCCAGGCACCGCCGCCGTGATGCTGACCAACCCCAATACCCTGGGCCTTTTTGAAAGGGAAATAACCAAAATAGCCGAGGCCGTACACCGGGCGGGGGCGCTGCTTTACTGCGACGGCGCCAACATGAATGCCATCCTGGGTATTTCCCGGCCCGGGGACATGGGATTCGACGTCATCCACCTGAACCTGCACAAGACCTTTTCCACGCCTCACGGCGGAGGTGGTCCGGGGTCGGGGCCAGTGGGGGTAAAGTCCGGCCTGGCGCCTTTCCTGCCGTCCCCGGCGGTCGGTTTCGACCCGGCCGGGGGGCGCTATTACCTGGATTACGACCGACCCCTGTCCATCGGCAAGGTCCGATCCTTTTACGGGAACTTCGGCGTGGTGGTAAGGGCCTACGCCTACATCAGGGCCGTGGGCGGGGAGGGCCTGCGGCAGGTCGGGGAAGACGCCGTGATCAACGCCAATTACCTGCTTTCCCTGATCCGGGGGACATACCGTGTACCCTTTGACCGCCGCTGCATGCACGAGTTTGTGGTTTCCCCGCCGGCGGGATTCAAGGAGGCCGGGCTGCACACCGTAGACATCGCCAAGAGGCTGATGGATTACGGCTATCACCCGCCCACGGTCTATTTCCCACTGATTGTGGAGGAGGCCCTGATGGTGGAGCCTACCGAGACCGAGAGCAGGTCCACCCTGGACGCCTTTGCCGGCGCCCTTCTGGAAATAGCCAGGGAGGGCTTTGAGAACCCGCAACTGCTCAGGGAAGCCCCCCGCCGGACACCGGTCTCAAGGCTGGACGAGGTGGTTGCGGCCCGCAAGCCCGTCCTGCGCTGGCGGCCGCCGGCGGCGGAAGAATAATGAAGTGGCGGCCGCCGCACACGGGGGAATTACAGTATAATGCCCGGGAGGACAGCCCGGGGGTCCGGGAACGGTGGCCCGTTAGCGCCCCGCCGGGCTGCGCATAATTTTCTTTACAGCGCTTTGGGGAAGAAGGTAATATTTTATAAATAATCAGCATGCTGGACGGAGGTGATTCCAGTGATAATCGGAGTTCCCAGGGAAATCAAGATCAACGAGGACAGGGTGGCGGTCACCCCGGCCGGGGTCAAGGACTTGGTGGGGGCCGGCCACAGGGTCGTCATCGAGGCCGGGGCCGGCCTTGGCAGCGGCATAACCGACGCCGCCTATCAGGAAGCCGGCGCTCATACAGCCCCAAGGGAGGAGGTATACCGTGAGGCCGAAATGATTATGAAGGTCAAGGAGCCCCTTCCCGAAGAATATCGCTTTTACCGCCCGGGCCAGATCCTCTTCACCTACCTGCACCTGGCCAGGGAGCCGGAACTTACCCGCATGCTGCTGGACTGGAGAATAACCGCCATTGCCTACGAAACCATCCAGACCGACAGCGGATCACTGCCGCTGCTGACCCCCATGAGCGAGGTGGCCGGCCGGATGGCGGTCCAGGTGGGCGCCCGCTTCCTGGAAAAGCCCCAGGGCGGCAAGGGCATCCTGATGGGGGGAGTGCCCGGGGTCCCGGCGGCCGACGTTGTGATTATCGGCGGCGGGGTGGTGGGCCTGAATGCTGCCAAGGTGGCCCTGGGCATGGGCGCCCAGGTCACCATCATCGACCGCAGCGCCGACCGACTGCGCTACATAGACGACATTTTCGGCAGCCGGATCAAGACCCTGATGTCAAACAGCCTCAACATCGAGAACTCGGTCAGGTACGCCGACCTGGTCATCGGGGCCGTCCTGGTGCCCGGCGCCAAGGCGCCGCGCCTGGTTACCGGGGAAATGGTCAGGCAAATGAAGCCCGGTTCCGTAATCGTAGACGTGGCCATAGACCAGGGCGGGTCGGTGGAGACCATCGACAGGGTGACCACCCACAGCGACCCGGTTTACGAAAAGCACGGCGTCATCCACTACGCAGTAGCCAACATGCCCGGGGCAGTCGCCCGGACCTCCACCTTCGCCCTGACCAACGTCACCCTCCCCTACGCCCTGGAAATCGCCGGGAAAGGGCTGGCCCGGGCGGCGAGGGAAAACAGGGCCGTTGCCCGGGGAGTCAACACCCATAACGGGAGGCTTACCTGCAGGGCGGTGGCCGAGTCCCTGGACCTGGAATACACCCCGCTGGAGGAAGCACTTGAATGAGGCCGCCCGAAAAAGTCCACCCGCAGTGGTCTAAGACCTGAATGCACGAGGGCTGTCCCAAACGCATGGATAGGGGCAGCCCCGTTGTTTCGGCCGGTTTCTAATCCGGGACGTAGATCCGGTGAACGGGGATTTGTTGACCGGCAGGTGTTCCCGCCGGAAAGAAGCCGATTTCCGTTGAGGCAAGCGAGCGTTTTCGACGGTGTCCGACCGATAAATATTTTTAATAACGCAATTAACAAGTTGCATGGAACATTGAAATTTAATATTATTATTGTATCACGATAACGGGGTGCGATAATATGCTGAGAGAACTTTTTCTCGGTTTTATCCGGATACATATCCTTTACCACGCTTCACTGAATCCTGTTTACGGGCTGGAGCTGATTGAAGAGATAAAAATGCACGGCTATAATGTCAGCCCCGGCACCATATACCCCATATTAAGCAAACTTGAGCAGGACGGACTGTTAATGTCCGAAAAGGTCAACGTTGAAGGTAAAATCAGGAAATACTACACTATTACGGCAACAGGCAGGGAGGTTTTAGCGGAGGCCAAAGAAAAGGTCCGGGAGCTGGCCTGTGAAATAATAGAGGAAAGGCAGATAAAAAATGCTCTTTAGTTTTAATAATATAACTTACACCTTCGGACCCGGCCATTCAAACCAGATCAAGGTTTCCGGCTCATTGGCCGGCGGGGAGGTTTTAGTGGTACGGGGGCCTTCCGGTGCTGGAAAATCCACTTTGCTCCGGGTTTTGTCCAGGCTGCAGCCCTGCCTGAGCGGGGAGGGTTTTCTCAACGGGGAAAGCTGGCTGCAAATGCCGGGCTCAATCTGGCGGGCCAGTGTGCATTATATCGCTCAAAAACCTGCGGTTTTTGATGGAACAGTTGCCGATAACCTGGTTAAACCTTTTGAAATACGTGCGGTCAACGGTAAAAAAGCATTTGATCCCGGCCTGGCCAAAGCCCTCATGGAAAAGTTGCTGTTGGCATCCGGCCTGTGGAATCAGGACGCCAGAACCCTGTCCGGCGGTGAAGTTGCCCGGCTGGCATTTGTAAGGGCACTGCTTATCGAACCTCAAGTTTTGCTGCTGGACGAACCTGTCGCGGCCCTGGACGATAAATCCCGCAAAGCCTTTTATTCGGCTTTGTCCGATTGGTTAACCGGTTTAAACCGGGGTGCCGTGCTGGTTTCCCATAATAACGATGACTTAGAGTTTTTGCACCGTGTCTCATATCTTGATCTGGCGAACCGGCAGGAGGGGGCATAAAAAATGGAAAACTCTACAATTCCCATTTCCAATTCTCAGCTGGCGTTTACAGTCCTTCTTGTGCTTATTACCGGCTCAATCTCGTCTGTCTTGAGGCTCGGCCTGCTAAAGCCGTTGATTTGGGGTACGGTCCGTACTTTTGTTCAACTTACCCTGGTTGGCTACGCCCTTACATACATTTTTAAAATCAACAACATCTGGCTAATCATTCTGATTGTCACCGTCATGTGTTACATCGCTTCAAAAACCGCGGCCGGGAGGACCCCAAACGTACCTGATCATCCTTTGGTGCTGTCTTTTTTGTCGCTTATGGCCAGCACCTACCTGGTAGGGTCCGTTGTGACCCTGTTGATTATCTCCCCGGACCCGTGGTATTCTGCCAGGATTGTCATTCCCATCTTCGGTATGATCCTGGGCAATTCAATGAATGGAATCGCCCTCTCACTGGACCGCCTTTACAGCGAGGCAAGGACCCGGTCGGCGGAAATAGAAACCCTGTTAACCCTAGGAGCAACACCGTGGGAGGCCATCCGGGACAGTGTCAAAGAAGCCGTCAGGGCGGGCATGACGCCCACCATAAATTCCCTGATGGTGGTCGGGCTGGTAAGCCTGCCGGGGATGATGACGGGGCAGATATTGGGGGGTGCCGATCCCCGGGAGGCCGTCCGGTATCAGATCGTGGTTATGCTTATGATTACGGCTGCCGTGGCCATATGTTGTCTAATCATGGTCGGGCTCTCGCATAAAAAGTTGTTTAACAGGGACGGCGCCCTGCAGCCCTTTGTCCTTCAGAGCAGAAAGTGACCGTCTCTTTTAGAATCTAATTATCCCGGACCCAATACCAAAAGAACCAAAAACCCGGGACCCTTAACAGATATACCAGGCAGGGAAGTGATCTCATTGTCCTCCCGCTTTCCAGAGTGGTTGAAAAAAAAGCTCCCGGCAGGCGGCGACATCCAGGCTGTAAGGCGCCTCATCGGGGACTACGGGCTGAACACCGTCTGCAAAAGCGCCGCATGCCCGAACCTCGGGGAGTGCTTTGCCCGCAAGACGGCTACCTTCATGATCCTGGGGGATAAATGCACCAGAGGCTGCCGCTTCTGTGCGGTGGAGAAAGGCCACCCATCCACGCCGGACCCGGCGGAGCCCGTCAGGGTGGCCGAGGCGGCGGCTGCCCTGGGGCTGAAACACGTGGTGGTGACCTCGGTGACCCGGGACGACTTGCCCGACGGAGGCGCCTCCCAGTTCGTGGCCACCATCCGTGCCGTCAGGGAAAAGCAGCCGGGAACCGCGGTGGAGGTGCTGACCCCGGATTTCGGCGGGCGGATCAGGTCCATAGATGCAGTGGCCGCCGCCCACCCGGAGGTGTACAACCACAACCTGGAGACGGTGCCGAGGCTATACCGGCGGGTCCGCCCCGGGGCCGGGTACAGGCGCAGCCTGGCGTTGCTGGAGAGGGTTAAAAAAAGGGAGCCCGGCATAATGACCAAATCCGGGCTGATGGTGGGCCTGGGAGAGGACATGGGGGAAATAAGGCGGGTGATGGCCGATCTCCGGTCGGTGGGCTGCGACATAATTACCGTCGGCCAGTACCTGAGGCCTTCGCACCGCCACCTGGAGGTCCGGGAGTTCGTTACCCCGGAGGCCTTCGAAGAACTGCGCCGGGCCGCCCTGGAGATGGGTTTCAAGCAGGCGGTCTGCGGCCCCTTCGTGCGCAGCTCGTACAGGGCCGGGGAGGTACAGGGCCGGATGTAAGTTGCTGCAGGCCGGAGTGAAGTGGCGGGAAGTCAAAAAGCATCGGCATGCTCCGGCGATCCCGGCCGCCGGGGCATTTCGTTGTTTCAGGGGCAATTTTAGCGGTTTTAAAAGAAAAATTATCATTAGGGCCCCATCTTTTGGTAAAATATCTATTAAAAATTATAATTATTTTTTAAAGAAGGGATGCGAATGGCTTCTAGTTTACCGGAGGCCCGTATGGCGGAGGACAAGGCGACTTCCCGCAAGCCGGCGAGGGTACCGGCCAAAAAGGAGGTAGAATACCTGCCGCCCGCCGAATTTTTGGCCCGGAGGCTGCCCGAGGGATGCAGGCTGGCCGAGGGAGACCCCGGGTTCAGACGTCAGTTTTACAGGGAAATGGCGGCTTGCGGGATTATGGGTATGGCCGGGCCCAGGCCTTATGGTGGTTCTTTTTCACTCCGGCAGATGGCTTCGGTCTTCGAGGCCGTGTCGGTATACTCCGTGGGGCTGGCCATCTCTCTGGCCGCCCATACGCTGTGCACCTACATGATTGGGCGGTGGGGCAGCGAGACGCAGAAGGCACGCTGGCTACCGGAACTGTGCCGGGCCGAAAAACTGGGAGCCTTTTGCCTGACCGAGCCCAAGGCCGGGTCCGACGCCAGGAGCCTGGCTCTGAAGGCCATCCCGACGCCCCAGGGATATCTTCTGGAGGGGACAAAGACTTTCGTCACCAACGGCCTTGAAGCCTCTGTATACATAGTCCTGGCCAGGATCGGCCGCCCCGGGGGCGGAAAAAAAGACGCCATCGGCGCCTTCATCGTTGAAAAACCGGACCCCGGCGTAATTGTAAAGCCGTACCGGAAGAGAAGGGTCGGCTTCGACGGCTTTCCCAACGCCGTTGTCCGGCTGGCGGACTACCGGGCTACGGAGGAAAACCTCCTGGGAACCGAGGACAGAGGCTGGAACCATACCGCAAAGGCCCTGGAGGTGGCCAAGGTGAACATGGGGGCCATCGGGGTGGGCCTGGCCGAGGGCGCCTACCGGGCTGCCGTTGCCCATGCCCGGAAGCGCGTCCAGTTCGGCCGCAGGATTGCCGATTTTCAGGCCGTTCAGTTCATGGTGGCCGACATGCATGCCAAGATAAGGGCGGCCAGGCTGCTGGTGCAGGACGCCGCCGATTTGATTGACGCCGGCCGGGCCGCCGGGTACGAATCGGCGATGGCAAAATGCTTTGCCACTGACGCCGCCATGCAGGTGGTCACCGACGCCGTCCAGGTGCTGGGCGGACACGGGCTCCTGGCCCACCCCATGGAAAAAAACTTGTGGGAGGCCAAGCTGCTGCAAATCCTGGAGGGGACCAACCAGATCCAGAGGATGATTGTGGCGCGTTCACTGCTTGGATGAATGACAAGACAGTGAGACTCCGAAAAGTCTGCTCGGCCTTAAAGTCCCTCCCCTCTTCTGGGAATGCGTTCCTCGCAGGGCACGCCGGTCTGGCAAAGCCCGCAACCGGTCTTTTCAAATCCGAGCTTTTTGCGCCTGGCCTCGGCCTCTTCCCCGGCGTAGGTCATCTGGTAGCACCGGTCCTTGTCGTGGCCGTCTTCAGAGATGGCGTTCACCGGGCACCTTTTAATGCAGGACCTGCAGCCCCGGTCGGCGATGCAGTATTCCATGTGACCGCTGTAAGGACGGCCGGACTCCGGGAGGGCGGCCGCCACCACCACGCTGCCAAGGCGGTGGGCGATTCCCCTGGGGGTGATCAGGGCGTCGTTAAGGCTGAAGGTCCCCAGGCCGCACGCGAAGGCGGTGTGCCTCTCTGACCAGGTGGAGGTGAAGTTCCTCCGGGCCGGGTCCCTGATTACCCTGAACTCGGGCATCAGGATGGGCGCCGCCGCCGGAAGGCCCCTGGCCTCAAGCCAGCCCACCACCCGCCGCCTGAGGTCGAGGTTGAACTCCTCCCCGTAGTTCCTGGCGCAGGACCACTCTACGGCCGGGCCGTCCTTCTCGGCCCGGTTTTTCTCCCTAATCAGCGGGTTAATCGGCAGTACCCAGGAGATTACGCTTACCTCCCCGGGCTTTAATTCCCCTGAAAGGCCCCGGGCCCTCAGAGAATTTCCCAGGGCCTGGCAGGGGGTCATGGACTCCGGTCCCACCTGTTCACTCACGGCTTCAAATATTGGGTCAT
Organism: Desulfovirgula sp.; assembly: GCA_020725625.1. Classification (GTDB taxonomy): domain Bacteria; phylum Bacillota; class Desulfotomaculia; order Desulfotomaculales; family Desulfocucumaceae; genus JAILZP01. The sequence goes on from DYET01000170.1 coordinate 19,154, forward strand.
CACCCCGGGCGAAGCCCACCAGGGGGTTCTCAAAATACCTTCCTTTAATCAGTTCACAGTAGTTGCGGGGACTTGATTGGACGTACCCATTGATCATCCCGGCTATTTGATCCGCCAGCAAATTCGGTTTCAGGTCCGACATTGCGACACCTCCAGGTTTTTATCGAATCACCTAACCACTACTATACCCAAAACGGGACGTGCCCGACAAATAAAAACCCTCCCGCCCCAAAGCCGGGATCCCGGGTCCCGGGAGGCGGGAGGACTGGCCTCCGGCGGCCCTTGCGCCGCTTCAGATAAGCCTTCTGGCGATAGTTATCTTTTCGGCCTCTTTGGCGCCCTCGTATATTTCCAGTATCTTGGCGTCCCTGTAAAACCTTTGGACGTCGTACTCGTCTATGTACCCGTAGCCCCCGTGCAGCTGCAGGGCTTTGTCCGCCACCCAGACCGCCGTTTCCCCGGCGTAGTACTTTGCCATGGCGTTGAGGGTGGGGTCCACCTGGCCGCGGTCTACCTTCCACGCCGCCTTGTAAGTGATGTTACGGGCCAGCTCAATCCTGGTGGCCATTTCGGCCAGCTGGAACTGGACCGCCTGGTTCATGGCCAGAGGCTTGCCGAAGACGTGCCTTTCCTTGACGTACTGTACGGTCTTGTCCAGGGCCCCCTGGGCCAGGCCTACGCCTTGGGCGGCCACCATGGTCCTGGTGCAGTCGAAAAAGTGCATGAGCTGGTAAAATCCTTTTCCTTCACTGCCGATCAGGTTTTCCCGGGGTACCCGGACGTCCTCGAAGATTATTTCCGCCGTGTCGCTGGCCCTGATGCCCATTTTGCCCTTGATCTTGTTCCTGGTGATGCCGTTGCGGTCCGCCTCCACCAGGATCATGCTGTGCCGTCTGTGTATTTTTTCCTCATCCGGGTTGGTTACGCAAAAAACCACCATGAAGTCGCAGATTGTCCCGTTGGTGATAAACATCTTGCTGCCGTTTATGACGTACTCGTTTCCGTCTTTGACGGCGCGGGTTTTGATGCCGGCCACGTCGGTTCCCGCATTGGGCTCAGTAAAGGCCCCCGCGCAGATGGCCCGGCCGTCCACCAGGGGCGGCAAATATTTTTTCTTCTGGTCCTCGGTTCCGAAAAACAGGATGTTTTCCGCCCCGAAGGTGGCGGCCACCACCACCAGCCCGAGTCCCAGGTCCACCCTGGAAAGCTGCTCGGTGATTAAGGCCAGCTCGAAAAACCCCGCCCCCGGGCCGCCGTATTCCTCGGGGACGATTACCCCCACCAGGCCGGCCTCGCAGGCCTTCTGCCAGATTTCCCTGGGGTACTTTTCCTCCCGGTCGCAATCCTTGGCGATGGGACCGAACTCGTTCTGGGCGAACTTGTAAGCCGTGGACTGGAGTATCTTGCGCTCTTCGCTGAGTTCGAAATCCATGACTGATCCCTCCTGACACATTTTTTAGGTTAGCTCCGGCGCACGCCTATGGCAGCCTGCAAGGCCCGTGCCGGTGTAACGGCGGATGCTTTGAAACTTTCCAGCGTGGTTGTTGTGTACCGCTATACACATGAGGCTGTATACCATATACCTGGGTAAACAATAATCATTAAGCTACTTATTTAATCTGGTACTGTTTCAGCTTTTTATAAAAGGTGCGCCTGCTTATCCCTAGGAGGCGAATGGCCTGCGACCGGTTGTTGTTGCACTTCTTCAGGGCGTCGATCAGGGAGTCCCTCTCGGCGCTGGCCACGCGCCGCCTTAACTCCAGATGGGACTCTTTTTTATCCTGCCTATGGTCTGAGGCTTTGAGCAATTGATTGTGAAAGTAATCCGGCAGGTCGTTAAGGGTCACTTCGCTTCCCTCGCAGACAATGGCGGCGTGCTTGATTACGTTTTGGAGCTCGCGGATGTTTCCGTACCAGGGGTACTTGTAAAACGCGCTGATTACTTCGAAAGAAAATTTAAGGGTGGGCCGGTTGTACCTTTTAAGGAATTCCTCGGCCAGCAGGATGACGTCGTTGGGGCGCTCACGCAGGGAGGGTATTTTGATATTGATTACATTAAGCCTGAAGTAGAGGTCCTTGCGAAATTTTCCCTGTTCGATCAAGTCCACCATGCTGTTGTTGGTGGCCGCAATAATCCGGACGTCCACCGGGACAGGCCCGGTGGAGCCGATCCGGTCCACTTGTCCTTCCTGCAAAACCCTGAGCAGTTTGGCTTGCATGTTCAGAGTCAGCTCGCTGACCTCGTCCAGGAAAAGGGTGCCTCCGTTTGCCATTTCAAACTTGCCCTTTTTGCCGGATTTTTTGGCTCCCGTAAAGGAGCCTTCCTCGTAGCCGAACAGCTCGCTCTCGAACAGCGGCTCGGGTATGGCGGCACAGTTGATGGCCACCATGGGCTTGCTGCTGCGGTTGCTGGCCGCATGGATGGACTTGGCCACCAGTTCCTTGCCCACCCCGCTTTCTCCTTCAAGCAGGATGGTTGCCTCGGTGGGCGCCACTCTGGCCGCCAGCTGGAGCGCCTTGACGAAGGATGGCTCGCTGCCGATGATTGACTTAAAGGAAAGGGGCAGTTCGTTTTTGTTGTACTGTTTTTCGAGGTTCAAGGCGTAGTTCCGGTAATATTCCATCTTTTGATAGAGATTGATGATGTCGGAAATGTCCCTGAAAATGGAGACTACCCCCACAATCCTCCCGTCTATGAAAATGCCGCTGGAATCCAGAAGAACATGCTTCCCCAGTGTTTTTACAAATTCGTATTCTGCATGGATTGATTTCTGGTTTTTCAAAACTTCAAGGGCCCTGGCCTCCGGCTCTATGTCGTAGAGCTTTTTGCCCAGCACCTTCTTGGTGGGTATGCCCAGGATGCGCGTGTAGGCGGGATTGGCGTAGATGACCACGCTGTCCCTGTCGATAACCGCGACGCCTTCAGGGATGGAATTGAGGATGTGGAGAAAGGTTTCCAGCAGGTTGGTTCCCTCAAACTGAGAGAAGGGGGTGCTGTTCTCCATATACATCCCTCCGGCTCCGTCAAAGTCGAGTCATTGTATACTAAAGTAAATAAGTAAACAATGCTTTTAGTTTATTATAGGATACGTACTTGGTATTAACAATATAAAAATAATTTTTTTCAGGTCATTTTTACAGGCATGCTATTTGCAAAATACAATATCATATTTAACTTAAAAACGAATATCATATTGGCAAGACATGTTAAAAAACTGCAGATTATGGGGGCAGGATCCAATAATAAAAAGGAGTTTCGTGAAGAGGGAAGATCAGGAGGTGCAACTTTAAGTGAGAATTCAAGGCAAAGAAATTACCACAAGTTCAGGAATTCCGGTGAAAAACACTTATGCCCAGGAGGATATCAGTGGCCTTGATTTGACCAGAGACATAGGTTTGCCCGGCGAGCCGCCCTACCTGCGGGGGATATATCCCAACATGTACCGCGGCAGAATGTGGACCATCCGCCAGTTTTCGGGCTACGCCACGCCGGAGGAAACCAACGAGCGCTTTAAATACGAGTACGAAATGGGAGGAACCGGCTTTAGCATCGCCTTTGACGCGGTCACCGAAAACGGCCTGGATCCCGACGACGAGGGTGCTGAGGCCGATGTGGGGAGAGGCGGGGTGAACGTCTGCACCCTTAAGGACATGGAAACCATGTTCAAAGACCTTCCCATCGACAAAATCAGCACCGCCGTGATAGCCTCGCCATTCAGCGCTTGTCCCCTGTCGGCTATGTATTTCGCCCTGGCGGAAAATCGAGGCATAAGGCTCCGGGAATTGGACGGCACCACTCAGAACGACATCCTGTTGTTTACAGCCTGCTGCCATATTCCGGCAACAATACCGCCACGCCACCTGATCGACCTGTGCGTGGACCTGGTCGAGTGGAGCGCCCAGAACGCCCCCAAGTGGCACCCGGTGAGCTTCGCCTCCTACAATTACAGGGAAAACGGGCTGAACGCCTACCAGGAAGTAGCCCTGCTTTTTGCCAACGCCATCGAATACATAGAAAAGGAACTGAAAAGGAACAGGCTGCATATAGAGCAATTTGCGCCGGTGCTTTCGTTCCACATGGCAGCGCACAACGACATCCTGGAGGAAGTGGCAAAGTTCAGGGCCGCCCGGAGGATGTGGTACAGAATTATGAAAGAAAGGTACGGGGTGAGTGATCCCAGGGCACAGGTGTTCCGCTTCCACGTCCAGACCTCTGGGTCCACCCACACCTACCAGCAGCCGCTGAACAACATAGTCCGCATCGCCTACCAGGTTCTGGCGGCGGCCTTGGGGGGCGCCCAGTCAATTCACGCCAATTCATTTGACGAGGCCATCTGCCTGCCCACCGAGCTTAGCGTGCTGATTTCCATGCGGACCCAGCAGATATGCCAGTACGAAAGCGGAGTCACGGTAACGGCCGACCCCCTGGGTGGTTCCTACTACGTGGAGTGGCTGACCGGTGAGATTGAGCGCCGGGCATGGGAGTACATGGCCAGGGTGGAGGCTGCCGGCGGGCTGGTGAAAGCCCTGGAGTCCGGCTGGATCCACAGGGAGTTCTTCAGGGCCATGGCCGATTATCAGAAAGAAATCCAGGAAGGGACCAGGAAGGTGGTGGGGGTGAACTGCTACGAGATGGAGGAAGAGCCCTACCAGTTCCCGGTTTTCCGCCCAAACCGGGGGTCTGCCGCCATCCAGAAAGCAAAGCTGGCCAGGATCAGGCTGGAGCGGGACAACGAGGAGGTAGAAAAGTGCATCCGCGAGGTCCGCGGGGCCACGGAAAGGGGCGAAAACGTCATGCCCTCCGTAATCAAGGCCGTTAAAGCTTACGCCTCCCTGGGGGAAATTTGCGATGTCTGGCGGGACATGTACGGGCTGTGGGAGGTGCCGATTTTAAAAATTGAATGAACATGGGAGTGAAAGCATGGTCAAGAAAATACTGATGGCAAAACCAGGCCTTGACGGCCACTGGCGCGGGGCCATGGTGGTGAGCGCGGCCCTGCGGGACGCGGGTCTGGAGGTCATCTACCTGGGCAACCAGAATCCGGAGGCCATTGTACACAGCGCATTCCAGGAAGACGTGGAGGCCATAGGCCTGAGCATTCTTTCCGCGGGCCACATTGATCTGATTGAGCAGGTGGTTGACTGCATGAGGAAAAAGGGGATGGAGGATGTGATCCTGGTGGTGGGAGGAACTATTCCCGGGGAAGATATTCCCCGCCTCAAGGAGATGGGTGTGGACGCGGTGTTCCCGCCCGGCAGCAAGATAGAGAGAATCCTGGAGTATTTTAAACAGGCCCGGAAACGATCTGACGAGCCGACAGCTGGAGGATGAGGGTATTGGCGAGACAGGCAAAAGCAACCGAACTGGCCGGAAAGTTGCTCGAAGGAAGCGAACTGGCTCTGGCCAGGCTAATCAGCCTGATTGAAAATGATTCCGCTTCCATGTCCGATGTGCTCCCCATAATCCAGCATAGTTTGGGAAGGGCCCACTGCATCGGCTTCACCGGGCCTCCGGGGGCGGGAAAGAGCAGCCTGGTAAACCATGTCACCAGACTGCTGAGGGAAAAGGGGAAAAGGGTGGGCATCATTGCCGTTGATCCCAGCAGCCCGTTCAGCGGCGGGGCCCTTCTCGGCGACCGGATCAGGATGCAGGCGCACAGCCTGGACCCCGGCGTGTTCATCCGTAGCATGGCTACCAGGGACAGCTACGGCGGTCTTTCCAGGGCAACCGGCCACGTGATCAAGCTGATGGACGCCTTTGGCATGGATTATGTGCTGGTGGAGACGGTGGGTGTAGGTCAGGTCGAGCTTGACGTCATGAACACCACCGATACCGTGGTGGTCATTCTCGTTCCCGAGGGGGGAGACAGCGTTCAGTTGATGAAGGCGGGACTGATGGAAATCGGCGACATTTTTGTGGTCAACAAGTCTGACCGCCCCGGCGCCGAGGAAATAGCCCTGCAGCTGCAGGTGATCCTGCAAATGAACGCCAGGTACGCTCAAAATACTCCTCCCATTCTGCTTACCCAGAGCATTGACGGCCTCGGTGTCGATAAGCTGGTGGACGCCCTGAGGGATCACAGGAAGGGATTGAACGGGGCGGTGCTGGAGGCGCGGCGGAAAGAAAGGAGGAAAAAGGAGTTCGAAGAAACCCTGGCTGCCGTTTTGATCAGGGAGTGGAGAAGGCTGCTTGAAGCGGACCCCGGGATCAGGGAGAAGCTGGCTTTAGTGTTGGAAGGCAGCACGGATCCCTACTCGGTTATCGAAGAAATGTTTCCCGGGGGAATTATACGCCAAAACCAAGAGTAGGAGGGTAAAAGTCATGCCAGATCTTACCGGCCAGATGAAGGAAATGATTAAAAAGGGGCAGTGCCTGGTTGCCACCGCTGGGACCGACGGCAGGCCCAACATCGGACCCAAGGGGTCAGTGATGGTGGTTGATGGCTCTACCCTGGCCTTCGGGGAACTGGTGGGCCGGCAGACCTACCTCAATTTAAAGGAGAATCCCAAGGTGGCTATAGCGGTTGTGGACTACCAGCGGATGGCCGGCTACCGCTTTGTCGGCACCGCTTACCTGGAAACCGGTGGCCCGCTGTATGACAAGTTTGCCGAACTGTTTGAAAAGATGAAGCTGCCCCGGCCGGTGGCTGCCGTCAGGGTTGCCCTGGAAGAAATTTACGACCTTTCGGTAAAGAACCCCGGCAAGAAAATAAGTTAAAGAGGGATGGTTCAGATGGTGGGCATTGTCTCCTACGGTGTATACATTCCGCGTTACAGGCTGAAGAGGAAGTTGATTTTTTCCCAGATGGGCTGGTTCAACGGCGGCACCGCCGGCCTGGCCAGGGGGGAAAAGGCGGTTGCCAACTACGACGAGGACAGTATTACCATGGGTGTGGCCGCGTGCGTCAGTTGCTTGGAGGGTTTTGAGCGGGACAAAGTAGACGGGATTTACCTGGCTTCGGTGTCACTTCCTTACGCCAACAGGCTAAACGCCTCCATTGTGGCCACCGCCCTTGATTGCGCGTCGGGAATAGGGACGGCGGACTTTGCCTCTTCGTTGAGGGCGGGGACCTCGGCCTTGATTTCGGCCGCCGACTCAGTCAAAGCGGAAACCAAGAAGGCTGTTCTCGTGTGTGCCGCCGACTGCCGCAAGGCCAAGATGGGGGGAAACCAGGAAATGATCCTGGGTGACGGGGCCGCCTCCTTCATGTTGGGCACCGGGAACGTCATAGCCGAGTTCCTGGGTTCTTATTCGGTTGCCTATGACTTTGTGGACCAGCGAAGGGGTTCCACGGACCAGTTTGACCAGGGCTGGGAGGAAAGGTGGGTTAGGGACGAGGGATACCTGAAGATTGTCCCGGAGGCGGTGGAGGGGCTGCTGAAGAAAAACGGCTGGAAAATAAGTGATTTTACAAAGGTTGTGATCGCCTGTTATTCAGGTCCGATCATCGAGGCCGTGGCCAGGAAAATAGGCGCCGGAAGGGAGCAAATCCAGCCCAACCTGTATGACGAGGTAGGGGATACCGGCACCGCCCATCCCCTGATCATGCTGGCCGCAGCCCTGGAAGAGGCCGGTCCCGGCGATAAGATTCTGGTGGCCGGCTTCGGCGGCGGCTGTGACGTCATCTGCTTCCGGGCAACCGAAGCGATCAGCGGCAGCCGCAGGCAGGAAACAGGCAAGTGTCTCAATAACCGTGAGGAACTGGACAGCTATATGAAGTACCTGGTATTTCGCGGTCTAGTTCCCCTAGATGTGGGAATCAGGGGTGAAATTGTGGCCAATACCTCACTTTCCCTGGTCTGGAGGGACAGACGTGAGATATACGGGCTTTGCGGTTCCAGGTGCAGGGTGTGCGGCACACCCCAGTTTCCCTATCAGGAGATCTGCGTGAACCCGGAATGCGGGGCCGTGGGCCGGATGGAAATGTACAGGTTTTCAGACAAAAAAGGAAGGGTGGTAAGCTTTACCGGCGATTATCTGGCCTTCAGCCCGGCCCCTCCATCCATCTACGGGTTCGTCGATTTTGAGGGCGGGGGCAGGTTTTTCTTCGATTTCACCGACTGCGGGCTGGAGGACATCAAAGTCGGCATGCCGGTGAAAATGAGCTTTCGCAGGCGCTACACGGATCCGGACCGGGCAATCGTCGGTTACGGCTGGAAGGCAGTACCGCTAAAGGAATAAGGAAAAGGGAGAGATAAGCTATGGCCTCAGGGATCAGGGACAAGGTTGCCGTTATCGGCATGGGGTGTACAAAATTCGGCGAGCTGTGGGATAAGAGCTACCAGGACCTGATGGTGGAGGCGGTGCAGGAGGCCCTGATGGATGCCGGGATAGAAAAAAAGGACATCCAGCAGGCATACTTGGGAACGGTTTTTGACGAGGTTTTTGCGGGAAAAAGCTCCCTGCCCCTGTCGGAGACCCTGAAGCTGCCCTTCATACCCGCAACAAGGGTGGAAAACTACTGTGCCACCGGGTCCGAGGCCCTGAGGTGGGCGGTCTACGCCGTGGCCTCAGGAGCCTGCGACATCGCCATGGCGGTGGGCGTCGAGAAGCTGAAGGACATCGGCTTTGGCGGCCTGCCGGATTTTTCCTTCCTTCTCGGGACAAAAAACAGGGTTCTCCAGCCCAATATTACCGCACCCGGAATGTTTGCCCAACTGGCCGCCAGCTACTTTACCAAGTACGGCATTGATCCGGAACGGGGCAAGAAGGCGTTGGCTTTGATTTCGGCAAAGAGTCACCACAACGCCTTGCTGAACCCCAGGGCCCACCTGAGAAAGGAGATCAGCGTCGACCAGGCCTGCGGTGCGCCCATGGTGGCCTGGCCCCTTGGACTGTATGACTGCTGCGGCGTCAGCGACGGCGCGGCCTGCGCCATCCTGTGCCGGGCCGACAGGGCCAGGGAATTCAGGCCGGACCCTGTTTACATAAAGGCATGCCAGGTCGCATCAACGTCAGGGGAGGAAAAGGGGTACACCAAGTATGACTCCACTTACATAGAGCCAGCATACCGGGCGGCTATAGCCGCCTACAGGGAAGCGGGGATAACCGATCCCAGGAAGGAAATAAGCATGCTGGAGGTGCACGACTGCTTTTCCATAACGGAACTGGTCACCTACGAGGACCTTTTAATCTCCGGGCGAGGGAAGGCTATCTACGACATTGAAGACGGGTTTTTTAACCTGGACGGCAAGATTCCCTGCCAGCCCAGCGGGGGCCTCAAGTGCTTCGGGCACCCCATCGGCGCCTCCGGCCTGAGAATGGGGTACGAGATTTACAAGCAGCTTCAGGGAAAAGCCGAATTTCCCGAAAGGCAGATAAAGGATCCACGCATAGGTCTCACTCATAACGTCGGCGGTTTCCCGGCCTACGCCGTCTGTTCCGTCACCATATACGGCAGGGATCCGGGCTAGGGCAAAAGCGGGTCCGGCAGACAAATTACGGGAGGTAATGCTTTTTGAACTTCCGGATCAGGGTTTTACTGGCAAAAATCGGCATGGACGGACACGACCGGGGTGCCAGGGTGGTGGCCGGTGCTCTCAGGGAGGCCGGGATGGAGGTTATCTACACCGGGCCCTGGCAGACGGTGGACCAGGTAACAAAGGCCGCCCTCCAGGAAGACGTGGATGTCATCGGGATAAGCAGCCTGAGTTACGACCATGTCCTGGTTCCCGGGCTGATTGAGAACCTGCGCCGGCACGGCGCCGACGACATCCTGGTAATCGTGGGGGGGATTATACCCGACGACGACGTTAGGATGCTTGAGGAAGCCGGGGTGGCCAGGGTATTCCACCCCGGGACGAAAATGAGCGAAATAGTAGAATTTATCAGCCGGGCCGTCTCCGACCGCCGGAAAAAGGCCATCTAAAGGGGGATGATCACGGTGGATAATGAAAAATTGAGGACGGCGGAGAAAAAGTGGCGGCAAGAGTACCTCAAAACCCTGCAGAAGCTGCCCGGGCGCAGGGAAGAATTCAAAAACGCATCTGGAATCACGCTCAAGCCGCTGTACACCCCCCTGGACCTGGAGGGCTTCGACTATCTTGAAAAGCTTGGCTATCCCTGTGAATTCCCCTACACCCGGGGGATTTACCCGGGGATGTACCGCACCAGGACCTGGAGCAAAAGGATGCTGGTGGGCTATGAAGGCCCGGAGCATTACAACCGCCGGCAGAGGGAAATGCTTGCCAGGGGTCAAACCGCCATCAATTTTTTGCCCTGTAACACCTTCTTCCGGGGCTACGACGTGGATCAGGTGGAGAAGGAACTTGTGGGCACCTGCGGGACTCCGGTGAACATTCTCGAAGACATGGCCATTGCCTTTGAGGGGATTCCCCTGGAGGAGATAAGCGTTTCGTTCAACGATTCCGGGCCCTTTACGGGAGTAGCCATGCTTTTTGCCCTGGCCCGGGAGCGGGGGGTTCCCCTGGACCGTCTGAAGGGGACCACCAGCCAGTCGGATTTCATCTCCCATTTCTCCGGCGGCTGCAATATGTACTTTCGCCTGTCTCTGGAAGGACACCTGAGGATGTTTGTCGACCATGTCAAGTTTTGCACCCAGAAGGTGCCCAGCTGGCACCCGGTGAGCATCATCGGCCAGCACTTCCAGGACAGCGGGGCGACCCCGGTGCAGAGCCTGGCCTTTACTCTGGCCAGCGGGATTTTCTACGTGGACCAACTGATCAGGTCGGGCCTTAACGTGGATTCCTTCGCCCCCCGGCTCAGCTTCTTCTTCGCCGCTTCCGTCAGCCTTTTCGAGGAGGTGGCCAAGTTCCGGGCCGGGAGAAGGATGTGGGCAAAGATTATGAGGGACCGCTTCGGCGCCAAAGACCACCGGTCCATGCAGTTCAGGTTTCACGTCCAGTCCCAGGGTTCGGACCTCACCCGGCAGCAGCCCCTGAACAACATTACCCGTGTCTGCATCCAGGCCTTGTCGGCGATACTGGGCGGGGCCCAGTCAATCCACACCGACGCTTACGATGAGGCCTACCAGACTCCCACCGAGGAGACAGCCAGGATCGCCCTGATGACCCAGAACATCATCGAGGAAGAAAGCGGGGTGGCCGATGTGATCGACCCCCTGGGGGGTTCGTATTATTTGGAGAAATTGACCGACGAGACCGAGGAACTGGCCTGGCAGTACATTGAAAAAATCGACCAGATGGGTGGGATGTTGGAGTCGGTAAAAAAAGGTTACGTCCAGAGGGAAATCGGTATTGCCGCCTACGAACACCAGAAGGCGGTGGACAGCGGGCGAAAAGTGGTGGTTGGGGTGAACAAGTACCAAATTTCCGAGGAGCAGGAATTCAAGTTAAAATGGGGCAAGCCAGACCCGGAGGAGGTGGAAAGACACGTTCAGAGGATCAGATCACACCGGCGGAACAGGGACCAGGCAGGGGTGAAGGCAGCATTGAAGGCTTTCCGGGAAGCCGCCCTGGATAAAGAAAGGAACCTGTTTGAGGCCACCCTGGAGGCCGTTGAAAAAGGGGCCACCCACGGGGAAATCGTCGGAGAAATGCGAGAGATGTTCGGCTACGGTTTACCTCTCACCGAGGGCATTTAGGCAGGCTGAGAAACCCGGAACTGTCCGGGCCGGTACACTGAACTTGTTACTGCAGGGGATGACACAGAGGAATGCAGAAAATTTTTAATATTACAAACAAGGGGTGTTAAAGTTGACCGGTTATGTCAAGGCAACCCCTGAGAGGATCAGGGAATTTATCAGGATAAACCGGGAGAAATGGATGGGCAGCCTGATCATACCCAATATAATCAGGAAAACGTTGGCGGAGTACCCGGATAACATTGCCTTGGTGGAGGCCGAGACCGGGAAGTTCTGGACCTACCGCCAGTTTGACGAGGAATCAAACAGGCTTGCCAATGGGTTGAAGAGGCTGGGGGTGAAGAGAGGGGACATGGTAGCCCAGATCCACCCCAATCACCCCCTATTCCACACCGGATACATGGCTATCCAAAAAATAGGCGCGACCAACGTGCCGCTTAACCCCCGCTACGTGGCGAGGGAATTCGAGTATGTAATCGACCACTCGGATGCGGTTGCCCTGCTTATGGACGAGGCCTTTGTTCCGGTAATCAGGGAAATCCGCCCTAAGCTGACCAAGCTGAAGCACATTATAGTTCTTTCAGAAAAGGCCCCGGAGGGGATGATTACTTACCGGGAGTTGCTGGAAAGCGGGTCGCCTGATCCCGTGGAGGAGAATGTGCTTGAGGAGGACGTTTCATCCCTGCTTTACACGTCAGGGACTACAGGCGTTCCCAAAGGGGTGATGCTCACTCACCTCAACTGCCTGTCCCAGGCCATCATGACTTCGGAAGTCTTTGGCTTCCAGCCCACCGACATATTCCTGGACATGCTGCCGTATTTCCACTGTCAGTACCAGTGCTTTATCATTCCGTCCTTCATGACCGGCTTGACTCTTCTGTCGATGAAGGTCTTTGACCCGGTCCTGTGCATGGAGGCAATAGCCAAGTACAAAGCCACCGTTACCCTTTTTGTGCCAGCCATGCACAATTCCTACCTGATCCTCCCGGGCTTCAAGGAAAAATACATCGACGGCAAAACCGGCACGGTGAGGCTGCACCTCTACGGCGGGTCCATCATGCCCTATCCCACCATCGTAAAGCTTAGGGAGTGGTGGCCGGGAGTAAAGCTGCAGAACATATTCGGCATGACCGAGACCTGTGCTGCCGTAACCAGCCTTACCGACGAGTACGCCCTGGACAAAATTGCCTCTGTGGGGCCCAGCCTTTCCCACATAGACCTCAGGATCGTCGACGACAACGAAAATGACACCGATACCGGGGAAATTTTGGCCTGGGGGCCCACGGTCATGAAGGGCTATTACAAGAACCCCGGGGCGACGGCGGAGGCCCTCAGGGGGGGGTGGTACCACACCGGGGACATAGGTAGAATGGACCAGGACGGCTTCCTGTATATCGTGGACAGGAAAAAGGACATGATTGTCCGTGGGGGTGAAAACATTTATCCCGCCGAGGTGGAAAAGGTCCTCCTGGAGCACCCCGCAGTGGCCGAGACGGCGGTCATCGGTGTGCCCGATCCCCGCCTGCAGGAGAAGGTCAAGGCTTTTGTGGCTTTTAAAAAGGGACAGAGCGCCAGCGAGGAGGAACTGGTGGCCCACTGCATGAAAAACATGGCCAAGTACAAAGTGCCGCAGCTCTGGGAGTTCGTCGACGCACTGCCGAGAAATGCCATGGGCAAGATTCTGAAGGGCAGCCTGCGGGAGGGCAGGATAACGGATGTTCATACAGTCGGTTAGGCAGGAGGGAGGCTAGATGGCTGTTAATCTTGGGGTGATAGGCAGGAGGACCGGGCCCTCGGTAAAGGAATACACCTGGAAGGACTGCGCCCTTTACGCCCTTGGCATCGGGGCATCGGAAAAGGACCTGGAGTACGTTTACGAGGGCGCCGAGGGAGGAATGAAGGTCTACCCCACCTTTGCCGTTTTTCCCATCATCGAGCCCCTGTTTGATTTCATAAGCGAAGCCGGGATTGAACTGCCTTCGGTTCTGCACGCGGGGCACAAGATAACCCTTTATAAAAAGATCCGGCCACAGGGAACTTTTAACACCACCACCCTGTGCAGGTCAATTTACGACAAGGGCAAGGCCGCCGTGGCAAACGTGGAGTTCGAGACCAGAGACGGCCATGGGGACCTTCTTTTCACCAACGAGATGAGCATTTATTGCCGTAACCACGGCAATTTCGGCGGTGACCCAGGCCCGAAGCCCCTGAGGTTCGACCCGCCTGAAGGAGGTTCACCGGCATTTACCGCCCTTTATCAGATTCCGGAATGGCAGGCCGCCATTTATCGGCTGAGCGGCGATTACAATGCCCTTCATATCGATCCCCGGGCGGCCAAAAAGGCGGGCTTTCTAAAACCGGTTTTGCACGGTTTGTGTACATACGGCTATGTAGGCAGGGCCGTTTTGGAACACCTGTGCGGGGGTGAAGTATCCAGGTTCGGGGAGTTCAGCGCCAGGTTCGCCGGGGTTGTTTTTCCCGGCGACACCCTCACGATCCGGGGCTGGAAAACCGATGATGCCGGTCTTTTCATAATTGTCGCCGAGACCCGGGGCGGGGTAGTCCTTGACCAGAGCTACGTACGGGTAAAATCCTGAATCTTTATGCAGGGGGTAGGAGAACATGGACTTAAGCGGCAGGGTAGCGATAGTCACCGGTTCAGGCAGAGGGATCGGCCGGGGGATTGCCATGGTGCTGGCCAGCCACGGGGCGGATGTGGTCATTTCCGACATTAATCCGGATACCGCAGGGAAAACCTCGGAAGAGATCAGGTCCCTGGGTAGGAAATCCATCGCCGCGGCCGGCGACGTGTCGAAAAAGGCCGACGTTGAAAGGTTGGTTAGCGAGGCCCTGGACGCCTTCGGGAAGGTCGACATCCTGGTCAACAACGCCGGCATCACCAGGGACTACCTGATTGAAAAGATGCCCGAAGAGGCATGGGACTCGGTATTAAACGTAAATCTCAAATCCTTTTACCTTACCATTCAGGCGGTCATGCCTGTAATGGTAAAAAGCAAATTCGGCCGGGTAATAAACATCTCTTCCAAGGCCTGCTGGGTCGGCAACATGGGGCAGGCCAACTATAACTCGGCCAAGGCCGGGGCACTGTCCCTGACCATGACCGCGGCCAGGGAGTTCGGCCGGTATGTTGTTAAGGAAGGCTGCGACATGACTTGCAACGCCATTATGCCGGGCTTTATAGACACAGAAATGACCCAGGCGGTTCCCGAAAAGGTCAGGCAGATCATGCTGTCACAGATACCGCTAAACAGGCCCGGCACGCCCGAGGACGTCGGAAACGTGGTCTTGTTCCTGGCATCCAGGTATGGGAGCTATGTTAACGGCGCCATCATCCCGGTTGACGGGGGTTTCTGGATGGCCATGTGACCCGGGTGGAATGAACCGCCAACGTGCAGGCAGCCGCGTGAAGCGGCTGCTTTTTCAACTAATTGCCTCTCAAAGGGGGCAGGCCTGTAGGAAAGGCTGTAAGAAGCATTATCGTTTTACCGGAAGTACGGCGCAATAAATCCAAGTTCATACCTGCGCCGGGAAGCATGGGGGAAACGGCTACTGTATACTGTTTACCGTTTACCAATTGCCATACAGTATAATTATTTTTCACGGGCAAGTCTTTCCTTCGCTTGCGGGACACTCTGCACAAGTGCCGGTTTCTCCGGTCTTTTCCAAGGACTTGCCCGGGCCTTCAGGACAGGCATGCCTTTTGCTTCTATAAATCAGACATTTCAGAAGAATGGCAAATGACGTAATATTCCAGGAAAGGAGGTGAATTCATGAGGGAAATGACCAAGCACGGCCCCGGCAGGGTGTTTATAGCGGTACTGGCGCTGACCCTTCTGTTTATTTTGTTCGTTCTTCCCTTCATCGCCAGCAACAAGCACCTGTTTTTTGGCTGGATACCCACTGTCTGGTTTGTTTGCATTATATTCCTTTTCGTCTGGGCGGTAGCCTGCGGCATTTACCTGTACAGGTACTGGCCGTACAGGGACATCTAAAAAAAGCATGCGCATGCAAAGGAGGGTTATCGTGGTTCTTTCGGTTCTGGCCGTGGTTATTTTTGGAATTATAGTGGTTCTCATCGGCGTCTACGGGTACAAATTCTCCAAGAAAACTGTAGCCGATTACATGCTGGCTGGCAGGGACATCGGGAAAGTGGTGCTGTTCTTTTACATCTCCATGGTCCTGTACAGCGCCTGGACCATTTACGGATACCCTGGAATTCTGTACCTGCACGGGCCGCCTTACGTGGTGTTTGCGCTGTCCGCCCACGCTGCTTTTGCCTTTGTCTACTTCGGTATAGGACCCCGGATGTGGGGTGTGGGCAAGCTCTACGGTTATGCTTCGCCGCTGGAGTTTCTGGAACACCGGTATGAGTCTCCCTGGGTTCGGATTCTGACGGCAGTTGTTTTATTGGCTTTTATCGTCCCCTATGTCGGAATTCAGGCCGTGGGTGCCGGGGCGGGGTTCAATTCCTTTCTGGGGCTGCCGTACTCCTACGGGGCTATCTACATATCCCTCCTCATGGCGGCCGTGGTCATCATGGGCGGGATGAGGACCGTAGCTTGGCTCAACGTTTTCCTGGGGAGCATTTTCTTTGTGGCCTTTGTGGGATCACTCCTTTGGGTAATTAAGGTGGCCCTGCCGGGGGGACTGACCGAGGCGGCCCAAATAGTACTGGCCAAAAACCCCGAGGCCCTTAGCGCCCCGGGCCCGTCGGGCATATGGACACCTAAGGCCATTTTCGGACTGGTAGTGGCCGGACTGACGACGGCAGCCTGGCCCCACGTTATGGTGGGGACCATGACCGCCAGGAACGTCCAGGCCATGCGAACCTTCGCCATCTTGTTTCTGACCCTTGCCGGGATTTTCTTCTACTCCTTTCCGACCATATACGGCAGTCTGGTGGGGCCCGCCCTGATTCACGGCCTGGTGGGAAAGCAGGCCGATGCCGTGCTTCAGATTGTCGTCGGCAAATTCCTTCCCATGTGGTTCGGCACCTTTGTGCTGATGGCCGTGGTCGCCGCCGCGATGTCCACCGCCGGTACCCAACTGATGGTTTCCGGGGTGTTCATCTCCAGGGACGTGCTGTCTAAGTTTACCCGGAGGGAAGTCTCCGACGCACAAATGATTAACTGGACCAGGCTATCCCTCTTTCTGGTGATTTTCGCCAGCCTGGTTCTGGCCTTCTTACGTCCTACCGAATTGGGCCTTTTCCTGACCAACATAGCTTCACCGGGCTTCACCCAGTGGCTGCCCCTGCTTTTGGGCGCGCTTTTCTGGAAGCGGGGCAATAAATACGGCGCCATTGCAGGGCTGATTTCGGGAGTTGTCATGCTCGTCGCCGCCTGGATTTATAAGCCGGTGGCCCTTGGGTTTCCCCCGGTTGTAATGGCCACCGCTGTAAACACTTTTATGTACCTGGTGGTAAGCCTGGCTACCGCGCCGGTCAGCGAGAATACAAAAGCAAAATTCTTTGACGCCCTGGATGATTACCTTGACGACCTGGCAAGGCAGGCCAGGGAAAAGGATCTGAGTAAAGCCACCGGACACTCGGTTTAGGCAATTAATCCGCTTGCCTTCCGGGCAGGCCTGAGAACTTTTACCCCGGCATTCCGGTTTGCCGGAGGCCGGGGTTTATTATCATTACTTTTAACATTTTATGGGAGGTACGGAAAAATGATTATCAGGGACTGGGTAATAAACAACGCTCGGCGGTTTCCCGAAAGGGAGGCGGTAGTTTCGAGAGGCGTGCGGTACACCTTCAAGGAGTTCGCCGACAGGGCCGCCCGCCTTTCCAATGCACTGATGTCCCTGGGCCTGGGCAAGGGGGACCGGGTCGCCATGCTGGACAGGAACTGCCCCTGGTACCTGGAGTTTTATTTCGGCATCACCCAGGCAGGAATGGTGGCCGTGCCTTTAAACTACAGGCTGGTGGGCAGGGAGTATTCGTACCTGCTGAACAACTCCGGGGCCAAGGCAATCATCGTCGGGCCTGACTATATAGATACCATAAACTCAATTCGCGGTGAAGTCCGGGGTGTCGATCACTTTATTTCCCTGGCGCCGGCCCCCGGCTACCTGCTGTATGAAAGCTTGCTGAAGGCCGCAGCGGCAGAGGCGCCCGACGTCCCGGTCCAGGAAAACGACCTGGCCGTTATAGGCTATACCAGCGGGACCACGGCCAAGCCCAAGGGAGTAATGATTACGCATAAAAACATCGTGGCCAACGCCGTGAATTTTTTAGTGGAGCTTCCCCTGGGGCACCAAGATGTCTGCTACAGTCCTTTTCCCCTCTTTCACAGCGGGGGTTACTGCGTTATGGCTTATTTCAGCAGGGGTTGCACTCAGGTGTACGATGATTTCGAACTGAAAAACACGTTTGAGGTCATCCAGCAGGAAAAGGTAAATTTCCTCTTTATCCCGGCCGGCGCGTTGCTGTTCCTGCCTGGGTTCAAGGACAGCGACCGGTATGACTTGAGCTCCTTGAGGCTGATTTTGACCGGCGGAAGCCGAACCCCAGTCCCTGTTATCAAGCAATTGTTTGACATTTTCCCGCGTCTGGAAACCATATATGACACCTTTGCCCTGACCGAGGCGGCGCCCTTGGTGTGCGTCATCCCCAAGACCAGGCGGATGCTGACGGAGTCGCGGATTACGGAAAGCTCCGGGCCTGAGTGCTACGGGGTGCATGTCAGGCTGGTAGACGACATGGACCGGGACGTTCCGCCGGGGGGTGTCGGTGAAATCGTGGTGCGCGGGGACAATGTCATGCAAGGTTACTGGCAGATGCCCGAAGAGACGGCGGACGCTCTCAAGGGGGGCTGGCTGCATACCGGGGACATGGGCCGGTTCGACGCAAACAGGCATCTTTATGTGGTGGACCGTAAAAAAGATATGATCTTGAGCGGGGGCGAAAACATTGCCTCCAAGGAAGTGGAGGAAGTTATCTACGAGCACCCTGCGGTGGCCGACGTGGCGGTGATCGGCCTGCCCGACGAAAAGTGGGGTGAGCGGGTGCATGCCCTGGTTGTGCTCAAGGAGGGCATGCGGGCGGACGAAGAGGAAATCATCCGGTTCTGCAAGGAGCGGCTGGCCAGCTATAAAAAGCCGCGATCGGTGGAGTTCGTTGCAGACCTGCCGAGGAATCCCTCGGGCAAGATATTGAAAAAGGAACTGCGGAAAAAGGCTCAAGAAGCCCTGGGTTAGAAGGCTGTCCCGCCACGGTGGGCCAGCCTTTCCGGCAGGGACGGGTCCGGGTCGACGATGACGGTTTTGAAATCCGTGTAGATTACGAATCCGGGCCTGGCCCCCCGGGGCTTACTGACGTTTTTGCGCAGGGTGTAGTCTACCGGGACCTTTCCGGAGTGCCTGGCCCGGCTGAACAGGGCCGCCAGCGAGGCCGCCTCCTCCAGGGTGGAGGGCGGCACTTTTTTTCCCCCGGTGCGAATGACCACGTGGGATCCCGGAATCTCCCTGGCGTGAAGCCAGATGTCGTCCGGGTGGGCCATCTTCATGGTCAGGTGGTCGTTTTGACGGTTGTTTTTGCCGGCCAGGATGGCGAACCCGTCACTGGAAACGAAGGCCGACGGGCGGGGCGGGTGATCTTTCTCTTCCTTCCGGCCTGCGGGCCTGTGTCCGGAGGGCCTGAGGTACCCCTGGTCGGCCAGTTCGGCCCGGATCTGTTCCAGTTCCTCCAGGGTGCTGGCCAACTCCGCCGAGTTTTCCACGCCCGCCAGGTATTCAAGGTCCCTCCTGGTGGCCCCGGCGTGCATGGCGGCGTTTTCCAGCACTTTTTTGGCCTTGTTGTACTGGCGGAAGAATTCCTGGGCGTTTTCCGCCGGGGTAAGGCGGGGATCGAGGATTATTTCGACTTCCGGGGAGCCTTCGGCAAAGAAGTTTTCCAGCCTGACCCCGGCATCCCCCTTTTTGAGACGGTGGATGTGGGCGGTGACCAGCTCCCCGTAAAGTTTAAACCGTTCTGCACCGGCGGCCGAATCCAGGTCGGCGGCCTGTGCCGACAGCTTTTTTTCCAGCCTGCCGGTTTCCTTTCTGACCAGGCTTAATATGGACTGCCTTAACCCCTCCATTTTCCCGGCCAGGACCCGATGGGAAAAATAGGTTTTCAGCGCCCCGTTCATGCCTCCGGCCGCCGGGCGCGATCCTGCCAGATGGTTGATCTCAAAGGCGGCGAAGTCGGCGGGAACCCCGTCCCGGCAGATCAGGGTGGGGCGGAATTCCCCCTTTCCTGCCCGCGTGTAAAGGTCCTTCAGGGCCAGGTAAATGGAGGTCAGTTCAAACTCGCCCAGCGCGTCAAGGACGGTGTCGGGCTCAAGCCCGGCCCGCCAGGTTATTTCCCGAGCCATTAGGGGGCTTAAACCGTCAAAATGCCTCTGGATTACGTCGCTTACCCTGCTGTCCAGGCAGTTTTGCAGCATCAGGCGAAAAAAGCCCTCTTCGTCCAGGGAAAGGGGGTTAGTTTTTTTCTGGGCCGGGGCGGGCACGTAGGGCCGCCCGGGAAAAACCTCCCGGTGCCTGCTGACGGCGTGAGAGTAGCGCCTGATGCCGTCCAGGACGGTCCCGCTTTCGGGATCGTACAGGATGATATTGCTGTGCCTGCCCATAATTTCACAAATAATTTGCTTGCTGGAGGGCATGCCCAGTTCGTCCCTGGTGTCCACCGTTATGGCCAGTGTCCGGTCGTAACCCGGTTGGGAGAAGCCCGCAATCCTGCCTCCCTCCAGGTGTTTGCGCAGGACCATGCAAAATACCGGCGGGGAGGGCGGGTTCTCGCCGGCCCGGGAGGTGAGGTGGACCCGGGCCAGGCCGGGGTCAGCCGAAAGGAGCAAGCGGTGTTTTTCGCCGGGCCTGCCCAGGATCAGGTGGACCTCCTCTTTGGCGGGCTGGTATATTTTTTCTATTCTAAGACCAGTGAGGGAGGCGGACAGCTCGTTTTTCACCGCGGCCAGGACCATGCCGTCGAAGGGCATCCCGCTCACTCCTGCAAAAAAGGTTGTGCGTACAGATAAAAGTATAGCACCGGTTTAGATCTCAGGTCAATTTGAGCCGGCACGCCAGTGTCAAGACACAGTCCGCCGCCACCGGCCCAGGTAGGCCGATTTCCCACGTATGCCGGTCCGGTGAAAATTTTATTGCCTTTGACGTTTTTTAACGGCTTTTTTTGTTATAATTTACAGGATTAGACTTGTTGAAGCGAGGAGGACGCAATGATGTACATTTATGTATCCGGCGAGAGGGTGCCGTTTTGGAAGAGGGTTTACGGGGTCATCTGGGGAAGCCCGGCCAGGACGCTGGAGTACATAGTGCAAAAACCCGACTTTCTGGGGGCCGGCGCCCTGATCCTGGGTGCCAACCTGGCTATGACCATGATACAGCTGCCGAAGATAAAGGAATTTACTTACTGGACCCTGCAGAACATGCCGGCGGAGGTCAGGTATTCAGCGGAAAACATGGACGTGGTGGTAAATGTTGCGGCCTTTAGCGCCCTGGCCGCCAGCGCGGCGCTGCCTCCGGCCCTGTGGGTGGTAACGGCCGCCCTGCTGAAGCTTTTCAACGTCTTCACCGGGGAGAGGGCCAGGTTCAAGTCGCTGTTCGCGGTAACCGTGTTTGCCAACCTGCCGGTGGTCCTGGACAGTATGATTAAAACGGTGCTGGTGCTGGCGACGCCGGCCAGGAACATCACCAAGATTACCATCAGCCCGGCCCTTTTCCTGCCGCCCCAGGACCTGGTGCCGGGCAAGATGTACGTCTTTTTGAGCCACTTCGATCCCATTATAGTATGGTCGCTGGTTCTGACCGCCCTTGGCGGGTCCCGGGCCATGAATGTTCCGTTCTGGAAAACATTTATATACGTGACCGGTCTCTGGCTGCTTTACGTGGCGGGGATGACCGCCATTTCCGGAATGGGCGGGGTTTGAACATAATATTTTTTTAACCGAAACGGCGTATCCGGTTTTGAACCATCACAGTTATGGGGGGGGTAAGGCGGCCTGCTCAGGCCGCCGCACTGAAAGTGATGTACCACTGGCTAAAACCCGGCGCCCGGGTCCGGATCTGGCCCGGAGACACTTACGCCAAATACGCCGTGGTCAGGGAAGTGAACCGCTACACAGTGACCTTTGAAATCACCCGGGTCGATCCCGGGGAGCCTTTTTACAGGCCCGGGCACAGGATAACCCTGCCTTGGTCCCGGGTCAACGTAAGGGAGGAATCATGATTTGCCTTGCACCCCCGGGGCAGGCTTAACCCTTCCCGGGGGTGCATTTTTTCAGGGACGAGGTTTATTATATCCCGAAACCGGACCGGTCTTCCCCGGGCCGGCGGAGGCGGTATTTTTCCAGCCCCCCCCGTCATAAAATTTAATATGCAAAAGTTGGCAAGACAAGGGGGAATTGGAAAGTGGGCGGCCAGTGGTACATGATGAGCGTCCGTGAGGTTCTGCAGGCTTTGCGCACCGATCCGGTCAAGGGCCTGGACGAAAGGGAAGCGGAAGAAAGGTTCGGCAGGTTCGGGCCCAACCAGCTGGCCAAGGCGCCGCCGGAACCTCTCTGGCGCCTGTTTGCCGCGCAGTTCAAAGATTTTTTGGTGCTGGTGCTGCTGGCGGCCACGGCCCTTTCGGGCTTTATGGGGGAGTATGCCGATGCGGCAACCATCATGTGCATCGTGATTGTCAACGCTCTTCTGGGCTGCGCCCAGGAGTACAGGGCCGAAAGGTCACTGGAGGCGCTAAAGGATTTAACCGCCCCGGAAGCCAGGGTGGTGAGGGGTGGGCGGGAGCGGAAGGCCGCCGCCGCCGGCCTGGTACCCGGGGACATTGTCTGGCTGGAGGCCGGGGACCGCGTACCCGCGGATATCAGGCTTATCGAGGCGGTTAACCTGGAAATAGAGGAATCGGCCCTGACGGGGGAGTCGGCTCCGGTGAAAAAGGGGACAGACCCGGTCGCGGACCGGGCGGCCGGCCCGGGGGACATAAAGAATACCGCCTACCTGGGGACGTCGGTGACCAGGGGAAGAGGGCGGGGAGTGGTGACGGCCACCGGCATGGCCACCGAGATGGGGCATATCGCAGTGATGATCCGGGAGGCCGGGCAGGAGCCGACACCGCTGCAGCGCCGCCTCTCCCAGTTGGGCAGGTGGCTGGTCTGCTTCTGCCTGGCCATATGCGCCGCGGTTGCAGTAATGGGGGTCCTGCGGGGGGAGCCCCTGTACCAGATGATCCTGGCCGGCGTCAGCCTGGCGGTGGCGGCAATACCCGAGGGGCTTCCGGCCATCGTCACGGTCTCCCTGGCCGTCGGCATCCAGCGGATGATCAGGCGCAACGCCATTGTGCGCAAGCTTCCGGCGGTAGAAACCCTGGGCTGCGCCACGGTAATCTGTTCCGACAAGACCGGTACCCTGACCCAGAATAAGATGGTGGTGCGCAAGGTCCTGGCCGGTGGCGCGGAGGCCGAGATCAGCGGCGAAGGCTACGACCCCAGGGGGGAGATTAAATTCACCCGGGGGAGCCGTGACCGACAGTTCGACCTCCTTTTGAAGTGCGCCAGCCTCTGCAACAACTCTTCCCTAATCAGGGGCGAGATCAAGATAGGAGGGCTGTTCAGGGGACTGGCCCCGGGCAGGGGCGCCCGGGACTGGGGCATCCAGGGGGATCCCACCGAGGGGGCGCTGCTGGTGATGGCGGCCAAGGGCGGAATCTGGCGGGAAAGGCTGGAGCAGGATGAAAGCCGGGTGGCCGAACTGCCCTTTGATTCAGACCGCAAGCGGATGACGGTGATTTACCGGGACCGGTCCGGGGCGCTGACGGCATACACCAAGGGCGCCCCGGACGTGCTGCTGGATCTGTGCAGCCACCGCTTCCGTGACGGGAGGGCCGTGCCGATAACCGGCAGGGACCGGCAGGAGATACTTTCCGCCTGCTCGGGCATGGCCGCCCAGGCGCTTAGGGTGCTGGCCTTCGCTTATAAGCGGTTGGACGGGGAGCGGGCGGACTACGGCGGCGAGGAAGACAATTTGACGTTCATAGGGGTTTGCGGCATGATCGACCCGCCCCGGCCCAGCGCCGTCAGTGCCGTGCACACCTGCAGGCGGGCGGGAATCCACGTGGCCATGATCACCGGGGACCATCAGGTCACGGCCAAGGCCGTGGCCGCGGAACTGGGGCTCCTGGCCCGGGGCGGCGGGGTGGTCACCGGCAGGGACCTGGACGGCATGTCGGACGAGGAACTGGCCCGCCGGTCCGGCGAGGTGGCGGTCTACGCCAGGGTTTCGCCCGGGCACAAGCTGCGCATCGTCAGGGCCCTCAAGCAGGCGGGGCACGTGGTGGCCATGACCGGGGACGGAATCAACGACGCCCCAGCCGTGAAGGAGGCGGACATCGGCATCGCCATGGGCGTGAGCGGGACCGATGTGACCAAGGAGGCGTCCGCCATGGTGCTGGCCGACGACAATTTTTCCACCATCGTGGCCGCCATCGAGGAGGGCCGGGGGATATACGACAACATCAGAAAGTTCATCCGCTACCTTCTGTCCTGCAACGTCGGCGAGGTGCTGGTGATGTTCCTGGCGGTGCTGGGCGGCCTGCCCCTCCCCCTCCTGCCCATTCAGATTCTGTGGATCAACCTGGTTACCGACGGCCTGCCGGCCCTGGCCCTGGGGGTCGACCCGGCCGACAGGGACATTATGAGCAGGAAGCCGAGGCACCCCAGGGAGGGCATTTTCGCCCACGGCCTTTTGTGGCGGGCGCTGGGCAGCGGGGTGTTCATAGCCCTGGTGACCCTGGCCGTGTTTTGCACAGCCTGGTTCGGGTCGAAAGACCTCGACCTTGCCCGTACCATGACCTTCAATACCCTGGTCCTGGCCCAGCTGTTTTTTGTCTTCACCTGCCGGTCGGAGCACCACAGCATAGTGGAACTGGGCTTCTTTACCAACACGAAGCTGGTGCTGGCCGTTGCCTGCTCTGCGGCGCTCCAGGCGGCGGTAAATTACACCCCTTTCTTGCAGCCCGTATTCCACACGGTGCCGCTGAACCCCGTCCAATGGGTAGTCCTGGCGGCGATCGCCTCCCTTCCCGCCCTGGCAGGAACGGCTTTCAGACAGGTCCGGATCAGGGCCGGGCAAAAATTTACCTATCTCAGGGTATAAATAAATGATAAAAACAAGGAAAAGGATAAAAAAAGAAAGAAGGAAAAATAAGAGCAATATGGAAAATAAGCAAGGTGCGTTCGTTCTTTCCCGTACCCGGCTGTTTTTTGGGGGGTAAGCATGAACTTTCTGAAGGTTCACGGCCTGGGAAACGATTTTGTCCTGGTGGACGCCAGGGAAGAAAAAGACCTCCCCGCAGACCCCGAAGAACTCAGGCGCCTGGCGGTGAGGATCTGCCACAGGAATTTCGGCATCGGCGCCGACGGGCTTGTCCTGATCAGGCAGGCCGGGGATGCCCACATATACATGCAGGTGTTTAATTCCGACGGCAGCGAGGCCGAGATGTGCGGGAACGCCATCCGCTGCGCGGCCAGATACATGTACGAGAGGGGCCAGGTTCAGGGAAACAGCTTGCGCATCAAGACCCTGGCCGGTATAATGGTTCCGGAAATAATTACCCGGGACGGCCGGGTGGCCGCGGTCAGGGTGGACATGGGGGAGCCGGTGCTGGAAAGGCCGGAAATCCCCATGCTGGGGGGTCCCGGCCGGGCGGTGGACGATCCCCTCCAATGGGAGGGCGTCACCTTTGCGGTTACCGCCGTTTCGATGGGCAACCCTCACTGCGTTGTATTTGTTCCGGATGTCGAAAAAGTGCCCCTGACCCTCTGGGGGCCCGGGATAGAAACCCACCCCGCCTTCCCCCTGAGAACGAACGTGGAGTTTGTCCAGGTGCTGGGCAGGGAGGAAGTGGCCATGCGGATATGGGAGAGGGGCGCCGGCCCCACCATGGCCTGCGGCACCGGGGCCTGCGCGGCGGCCGTGGCCTCCGTTCTCAAAGGGTACACCGGGAGGAGGGTGAGGGTGAAACTGCCCGCCGGCCACCTCCTGGTTGAATGGAGGGAAGACAACAACAGGGTATACATGACCGGTCCGGCCGAATTCGTGTTTAAGGGGGAATATCCGGTGTCCTCCGCAACCCCCGGGGTATAAATACAAATCTAGGGAGGAGATAGCGGTGATCAAGCTGGCGGATAGGGCGATCAACATCAGCCCCTCGCCGACCCTGTCTATAGATGCCAAGGCCAAGAAAATGGTGGCCGACGGATTGGATGTGGTCAACTTCGGGGTGGGCGAGCCCGACTTCGACACCCCCGAACATATCAAGCAGGCCGCAGTGGAAGCCATCCGGGCGGGCATGACCAAGTACACCCCGGTTGCCGGGACGGACAGGCTAAGGGCAGCTATCGTGAAAAAACTCAGGGAGGATAACGGACTGGAATACGATCCCTCCCAGATTGTGGTTTCAGCCGGGGCCAAGCATTCCCTTTACAATGCCGTCCAGGTCCTGTGCCGGGAAGGTGACGAAGTTGTCCTGCCGGCTCCCTACTGGGTGAGTTACCTGGAGCAGATCAAGCTGGCCGGCGGCATTCCGGTGATTATCCAGACCCGGGCCTCCAATGGGTTCAAGCTGACCCCGGAGGAACTGGAGTCCGTAATCACCAGGAGGACCCGCCTGATCATCCTCAACAGCCCCAGCAATCCCACCGGGTCGGTTTATAACCGGAGCGAACTGGAGAATCTCGGAAAAGTGCTGGCCCGGCAGGGCGTGGTAATCATATCGGACGAAATTTACGAAAAGCTCGTATATGACGGCGAGGAGCACGTCAGCATAGCTTCGTTGGGGCCGGAACTGAAGGATCTGACGGTGGTCATCAACGGTGTGTCCAAGTCCTACGCCATGACCGGATGGCGCATCGGGTACGCGGCGGCACCCCCGGCGGTGGCCAGGGCGATGGCCGACCTGCAGAGCCATTCCACCTCCAATCCCACCTCCATCGCCCAGGCCGCCAGCGTGGCTGCTCTGGAAGGGCCCCAGGAACCCCTGGCACAAATGGTCGGGGAGTTCAAGCGGCGAAGGGACTACATGCTGGAGAGGGTTAATGCCGTTCCGGGGCTATCCTGCGGCAGGCCGGGCGGCGCCTTTTACCTCTTTCCGGACATGAGTGCGTACATCGGCAGACAGTACAAGGGCAGGAGGATTGAGGGGGCCCGGGACCTGGCCGAAATCCTGCTGGAGGACGCCCGGGTGGCCCTGGTGCCGGGGGTTGCCTTCGGCGACGACCGGTGCTTCAGGCTTTCCTACGCCACCTCCATGGAAAGGATAAACGAGGGAATGGACCGCATCGACCGGCTGCTTTCAGAAATAAAATGAACATACCCGGATAATGTCCGTCAGCCCGACCGTTGGTTTGCCATGTCCTCTTGCGCGTACAAGACCGGTGATCCGTCCGGCGAAGACGGTACAGGGAACTGCGGACGGTCACTGTTTCCGCGGACGGAGGACGCAGGCAAAGTCAGGTGGTGGTAAATTGCCCAGAAGCATGACCGGGTTTGGCCGGGGAGAGGCCGAAGGTCATGGTAAAAAATTTACCGTGGAGCTGAAATCGGTTAACCACCGTTTTGCCGAGGTGGTCTTAAGGCTGCCCAAGCAGTTCTTTTCACTGGAGGAAAGGGCCAGGCGGGCAATCCTGGAAAGGATTGCCCGGGGAAGGGTGGACGGGTTCGTCTCGGTGGATCAGACCGAAGAAAAAGTTCCTGCCCTCAAAGTTGACAAAGCACTGGCCTCATCGTATTATAAGGCAGTGGGAGAACTGCTGGCCGATCTCAATATGCCCGACGCCGTCAGGGCCGATCACATCCTGGCGCTGCCCGGGGTGATTACCGTCGAAAACCCCGCCGAGGACGCCGATCAGTGGTGGCCGGTCCTGGAGGAGGCCGTCCGGGCCGCCCTGGACGGCCTTGTGGCCATGCGGGAGGCTGAGGGGAGCAGGCTCAAGGACGACCTTCTGGTCAGGCTGGACAAGATCCGGAAAATGACTTCCGAAATCGAGGCCAGGGCTCCCGTGGTTGTGGAGGAGTACCGCTCAAGGCTGGTGCAGAGGCTTTCCGAGTGGCTGGACGACTCTACCCTGGACATGAACAGGGTCATGGCCGAGGTGGTCGTTTTCGCCGAGAAGTCCGGCATCACCGAGGAAATCGTCAGGCTATACAGCCACATCAGCCAGGTCTCCCGGAGTTTAGGCGGGGATGATCCGGTGGGGCGAAAGCTGGATTTCATCATTCAGGAAATGTACCGGGAAATCAACACCATAGCCTCAAAATCCGGCGACGTTCAGATCAGCGGCCTGGTGGTGGAGGTAAAAAGCGAACTGGAGAAAATAAGGGAACAGGTTCAGAACCTGGAGTAAAATAAAGCTCGCCCGGGCAATAATTTTTAAGGAGGCGCAAGCATGGACATCAAGTTGATAAATATAGGCTTCGGCAATATAGTCTCGGCCAACCGGATTATTGCCATCGTCAGCCCGGAGTCCGCGCCAATCAAGAGGATTATTACCGAGGCCAGGGACCGGGGAATGCTGGTGGATGCCACTTACGGGCGGAGGACAAGGGCGGTCATCATCACGGACAGCGACCACGTTATCCTGTCCGCGGTACAGCCGGAAACGGTGGCACACCGCCTGGTGGGCAAGGAGGTTTCCTCCCCCGCCGAGGACCCGAATGACTGAACGCCGGCTTCAAAGCCCGGGACAGGGAATGCTGATCCTGATTTCGGGCCCATCCGGATCCGGGAAGGGCACGGTTTGTGCACGGCTGATGGAAAACTTCCCGGACCTTGACTTAAAATTGTCTGTCTCGGCCACCACCAGGCCTCCCAGGCCGGGCGAGGTGCACGGCCGGGATTACTTCTTCATGTCCAGGGAGGAGTTTGAAAAACTGGTGGCCGAGGGGGGCTTCCTGGAGTGGGCGCCGATTTACGGGTACTTTTACGGGACGCCGGCGGGCCCGGTAAGGGACGCTCTGGCCCGGGGGGAAAGCGTGGTCCTGGAAATCGACGTGCAGGGAGGACTTCAGATTAAAGAGCAGTTTCCCGACGCCGTGTTGATTTTTCTAATCCCTCCGTCCAGGAAGGTGCTTCGGGACAGACTGATCAGCAGGGGCACGGACAGCAGGGCCGAGATTGAAAAAAGGATGATTTGGGTTGATACCGAGCTAAGCTTCATGTTCAGGTACGATTACATATTAGTTAACGACCGGCTTGGGGACACCGTGTTCAAAGTCAGGTGCATCCTGGAGGCCGAGCGCAGCCGCGCCAGGCGCTTCACCCTTCCCGGGGGCTGGCGGACATGAGGCCGGAAGAGGGAAACGGGACGTGGGAATTGGTCCCTATTGGAGGATGGTCATGGATCCGAACATAACCCTTGACGAGCTGATGAAGAAGGTGGACAGCCGATACACTCTGGTCGTTGTAGCGGCCAAGAGGGCAAGGAAACTGACTGAAAAAAGGGATAACAACAACGGGTATACCGTGCGCAAACCGGTGACCGAGGCCCTGAAGGAAATTGCCCAGGGCAGGATTGTTTACCGCCGGACAAAACAGGGTATTAAGTGAGAGGAGTATTATGATTGATGGCAAGTTTATAACCCTGGGCGTCACCGGGGGCATCGCCGCATACAAGGCCGCTGACCTGGCCAGCAAGCTGGCCGGCCGGGGGGCGACCGTACATGTTGTTATGACCAGGTCGGCCGGGGAATTTGTCAGGCCGCTCACTTTCGAGGCGCTGACGGGAAATCCCGTTCATACAGACCTTTTTGCATCTTCCTACCAGTTCCGGATGCCCCACATAGACCTGGCGACCCGGGCCGATATTCTGGTGGTGGCCCCTGCCACCGCCAATTTTCTGGGCAAGCTGGCCCATGGCATAGCGGATGACCTGCTGACCACCGCGGTCCTGGCGGCCACCTGCCCGGTGCTGATCTGCCCGGCAATGAACGTGAACATGTACGCCAACCGGGCCGTCCGGGAAAATGTGGAGAGGCTTAAGGGTTACGGCTACAACTTCGTTGAGCCCGGGGAGGGCCGGGTGGCCTGCGGCCATTACGGCAAGGGCAGGCTGGCCGAAACCGGGGACATTATCAGTGCCGTGGAAGACCTGCTGGGGGCGCGGAGGGATATGAAGGGACTGACGGTGATCGTGACCGCCGGTGGGACCAGGGAACCGATAGACCCGGTAAGGTACATATCGAACCGCAGTTCCGGCAAGATGGGCTACGCGCTGGCCAGGGCCGCCTCCTCCAGGGGGGCCAGGGTAATCCTGATCTCGGCCCCCACATCCTTGGAAATTCCGCCGGGAGTTGAGATCGTGCCGGTGGAATCGGCGGTGGAGATGCACGGAGAGGTAATGCGCCGCTACCCCGAAGCCCAGGTGGTGATCAAGGCGGCGGCGGTAGCCGATTACAGGTGCGAGCGGGTGGCCGGCCGGAAAATCAAGAAGGAGGGGGAAGGCCTGACCCTGGAACTGGTCAGGAACCCGGACATACTGGCCGATCTGGGCCGGCAAAAGAGGGAAGGGGTGACCCTGGTGGGATTTGCCGCCGAGACCCACGAGCTGGAAGAAAACGCCAGGCAGAAGCTGGCCAGGAAAAACATCGACCTGCTGGTGGCCAACGACGTAACCATGCCGGGGGCCGGTTTCGGGGCCGACACCAACATCGTCAAACTGTTCTACGCCGGGGGGCGGACCGAATCCCTGCCGGTGATGGAAAAGCTGGCCGTAGCCCACAGGATCTTGGATGCGGTCATGGAAATCCGGCAAGATTGATTTGCCCTTCAACCGTCCCGGATCGCAGGGTATCTTCCCTACCCCGGTTTTAAAAATCGGAGCCGATTTGTAGCAACCCCGTTTCTGACGGGGTTGCAATTTTTTAGCTTTTTTAATAGCTTTTTTTTAAATTTTATGGGAGGTCAACCGGCTATTGCCATATTCAAACAATCAAATGAATGTTATAATGTATCAGATGCAACAACCGGAAAAAATAAATACCTGTAGGAAGTGTAAATGGATATGTCATACGTTGGCAACCCAAAGGGCGTCATGGAGGAGACCCGAAAACACGGGTTTGCCGCCTTCCGCCATTACCGGCGAGTCCCTGCCGGTAGAAAAGGGCGGCGGGAGACGAGGTTTTCGCCGGGACGCTGAACCAGCCCAGAACATCGCTTTTTCGCTGGTAGTAAAACTGGCCGCGGTGTTACTGGTCTTTCCGGGCTGGCTCACCCTGTGGCTGGCCATCCTGGCGGACATGGGGGCGTCGGTTCTGGTTACCCTATAAAAGAAACTGATGCCCCTCCTGTTCCTCATAAAATATGTGGCCGCATAGTATCCGCACAAAAAGCAATAATATTGACAAAAAACAGGGCTTTCACATTCTATGGCTTCTGTATTCCACGGAAAGCTAAGCGGGGGAAAGATATGATTTTACGCTCCGGAGAGGATTTCGCCAGGGAAGTAAGGGACAGGTGGGTGGGCAGGGAGGTTACGGTTTCAAAAACCACCCCGGCGCCCAGTTTCAGAATAAAAATAGAGGGCGCGCACATGGCAGGGTGGGAGGACATGCCCGGACAGATTAAGAAAAAGCACGGCCAGGACACCAGGTTCCTGGTGGTGGCCGGGTCCATTAATCCCGGGGACCGGGAAGAAAAGCAAGGTTCCCTGGAACAGTCCCTGGTCATTCCGGTTGACCCGGAAGCGGCCTATGATATAAGGAGCCACCGGTTGGTGGTCCTCACCGACTGGGAAGTGGTGCAGTTCAGCCTGGACAGTCACTAAAAACATGTAATATTCTGACCGCTCTTTCCAGGTCGGATTGCCGCACCGCCAGCCTAACCCCTCCCACCGTCAGGGGTGTGTAGGCCGCCGACAGCTCGTCAAATATGTAGGCCTCGATGCCGTGGCTGTTCAGAAACCCCTTGATGATGTGGGCTTCGCCGGGGTTGGAGTATGTGCCCACGGTAACCAGCTTTTCCATAATTATTTACCCCGTTTTCAGTACGCAGGAGGCGGTCATTATACCCTAGGGAAAGCAGTGTCACGTCGTGTTCGTCAACTTTTCTTCTATAATTTGGCCACGTCTGACCTAACCTAGTCAAGCTTGCGGTTTAAATCGTCTGCGTCAAGATTTAGCAGGTAAAACTCCCGGTATTTTTTCTATCGTTCACGAATACTTTAATAAAGAAGGAGTCTTGGTCTGCCATGCAGAATTACTTTTTTAAGCAAATAAAATCTTAGGTAAATAGAATTTTCTCCGGGCCCGGGTGGCCTGCCGGCATGCAGTCATGGCCGCCGGGCCGATAGGGTATGCCGGGAAACCGGTGTGCCTCCCATTGCGGAAAGGAGAGGTTACGCCGGTGTTTTTCAGCCCTGCATTGCCTTTACCGCAATGGAGGGCTTTTATATTTTTAAATATACCAGGTTTAAATATACCAAAGCCTCCGAGTCCGCCGGCCTAAAACGCATGTCATGGCGGGCGGACCGACAGGGTATGGCGGGAAACCGGCATGCCTCCCGTTGCGGAAAGGAGAGATGCGGCTATGAGTAGATCTTTTTACTGACCAGGTCCTTGGGTTTAAAAAGGCGTAATTCATTACCAGAACTATGTTTAAGGGGCGGAACTGAAAGAATGCTGCTGAGAAAAGCTTTTATTGCCACGGTAACCCTGCTTGTTCTGGCGGTGGCCGGGTGCCAGGCCAGGACTGAAAAGGCCCCCCCGCAGGCGGTGAAACCGGCGGTAAAGGACGTGATCCTGGCCACCACCACCAGTACCCAGGACAGCGGGCTTTTGGACGTTTTGATTCCCGACTTTGAAAAGAAAACGGGCTACAGGGTGAAGCCCATCGCCGTGGGGAGCGGCCAGGCCCTCAAGATGGGGGAAAGGGGCGAGGCCGACGTGCTGCTCACCCATGCCATGAAGGCCGAAAAGCCGCTGGTGGACTCCGGCGTGGCCGTCAATTACAGGCTGGTCATGCACAACGACTTCGTTGTTGTGGGGCCGGAAAACGACCCGGCGGGCGTGAAGCAGGCCGGGGACGGCATTGAAGCTTTCAAAAAGATAGCCGAAAAAGGGGCCGTGTTTGTCTCCAGGGGCGACGACTCGGGCACCCACAAGCAGGAGATGGAAATTTGGACCGCCGCCGGCATTACTCCGAAGGGACGGAAATGGTACCAGGAGACGGGCAGCGGCATGGGCCAGACGCTCAATATAACCAATGAAAAGCAGGGCTACACCCTGGCCGACCGGGCCACCTACCTGGCCCAGAAAAAAAACCTGAAGCTGGTCACTGTGGTCCAGGGGGACAAGTCACTGCTGAACATTTACCACGTGATGCAGGTCAACCCGGAAAAATTTCCCAAGGTTAACGGGGCAGGGGCAAATGCTTTCGTCGAGTACATGGTGAGCCCGGAGGCTCAGAAAATTATCGGCGGTTTCGGATTGGACAAATTCGGGGAGCCCCTGTTCTATCCCGATGCCGGGAAGAACGTGGAAGATCTGGGCAGGAGGTGATCGGCGGGAACCTCCAGATTACTGGAGTTTATCCTTGCGCCGGAAACGGACTTTTATAGTCCGCTTTCCTTGCTTCGTCGGAAACAATTCCGTACAGGAATATATCGAAAAGGGTGGTTATTGTTTGATCAATGGTCAGGTTTTGCTGCAGGATAAAGCCCGGGTTGAGCACGTCCCGGATGCCGGCCTGGAGCGCGGTGATGAACACCGCGGGGATGGTTTCCCGGAAGTAACCCTGAACGCTACCGGTGATCAGCATTTCGACCACCCTTCGGGCCTTTTCTGCCCGGAAGCTTTCGATCCGGCTCCAGACATGCGGGTAGTACTTCTGCATGTCCCGCATGATCAGCGGGTTAATCACCCTCAGGCTCTGGGACACCACCACGATCAGGGTGGCTAATTTTTCCACCGGGTTTTTGCAGGAGGCCAGGGCGTTGTCGACTTTCTCCCCGGTGGTTAACATGATTTCATCCATCACTGCGTTTACCATCTCATCCTTGCTGCGGAAATACCGGTAGATGGTGCGCTTGCTTATGCCCGTCCGGGCCGACAGTTCATCCACCGTGGCCCGGTGGAAGCCCACGGTGAAGGCAAGTTCCTTGAATCCCGCCAAAATCCTTTCTTTCATGGTCATGCGGCCCCACCTCCTGTTTTTCTTTGGGTCAGCAGCCGGCCATATGCTATCAGCTATCGGCTATTGTGGGCCAGGATTGCAGGAGTTGCGCGATTCCCCATCCCCAATCCCCTCTGTCACGCTATCTTCTTCTTAAATTTTGCTATGCTCACGGCCAGGAGCAGCACGGAGAAAATCAGGAGCGACAGCACCTGGGGGACAAGGTACCCGAGGCCGATCCCCTTCAAAACTATGCCCCTGATGATGACCAGGTAGTAGGTCAGCGGGATCAGGTTGCCGATATACTGGATGATCACCGGCATGGCCTCCCTGGGGAAGAGGAAGCCGGAAAGCAGGATACTGGGCAGCAGGATGAAGAAGGACATCTGGAAGGCCTGCATCTGGTTTTTGGCGATGTTGGAAATGAAGATGCCGAGGCCCAGGGAGGAGGTGATAAAGAACAGGGTGAGCAGGTAAAGCTCGATCAGGCTACCCCGGATTGGCACCTTGAAGACAAGGCTCCCCACCAGGAGGGCCACCGTGATCTGGGTGTAGCCAAGGACGATGTTGGGGATAATCTTGCCGATCATCAGCTCGAAGGGCCTAATGGGAGTGACGATGAGCTGCTCCAGGGTTCCCCTCTCCCTTTCCCTGACAATGGCTATGGCGGTCATCAGGACCATGGTCATGGTCACAATAATCCCCAGGATGGCCGGCACCATGTAATAGGCCGTGATCCCGTCCGGGTTGTACCAGGGGCGAACTCTCACGTCGTAGGGAGGATCGGTAATATTTATGTTCGCCCTCTGGGCGATCACTTTTTGCGATTTTAAGAGGCCGATGGAATTGGCCGTGGCGATGGCCGAGTTGGATACCATGCTGTCGCTGGCGTCCACCAGCACCTGCACCGCCGCCGTCTCGCCCCTTCTCAGCTTGACGGCGAAGTCGGGCGGAAAGATGATTCCCACCTTGGCCCGGCCGCTGTCGATCATCTCGGCCACCTCGCGGTAGCTGCCGGCCACCAGGGTTATGTCGAAGTAGCCGGAGGCCCTGAAGGAATCCAACATGTCCCTGCTGTCGCTGGACATGGACTGGTCGAAAACGGCGGTGGGGATGTGCCTGACCTCGGTCTGGATGGCGTAGCCGAAGAGGAGAAGCTGGACCAGCGGCAGCATAAAGACCATCCCGATGGTCAGCCGGTCCCTGAACATCTGTAAAAATTCCTTGTGGAGTATGGCCATCAGCCTGCTCATGGGGCCGTCCGCCTCCTTTTCCTGGACAGGGAAATGAAAACGTCATCCAGGGAGGGGGTGATCACCCCGGCCCTGGCGCCGGTGTATGCCTCCAGGTCCCGGACGTACTGTTCGCCGTCCAGCAGCACGTGGATCGCCGCGCCGTGGACCGAGCACTCCCGGACGTAGGGCAGTTTCTCCAGATCAGCCGCCCTGTTGATGCCGCCCGGTATCTCAATCTCCACCAGGCAGCCCTTAATCACGTTCTTCTTGAGGTTCTCCGGGGTGTCGTTGGCGATCAGCCGGCCCTCGGAAATAAAGGCTATGCTGTGGCACCTCTCGGCCTCGTCCATGAAGTGGGTGGTCACCATGACGGTGGTGCCCCGGCTGGCCAGGCCCCGGATGATTTTGAAAAAATGGCGGCGGCTGGCGGGACTGACCCCGCTGGTGGGTTCATCCAGAAAAAGCACCGCCGGACGGGAGATGATTGCGCAGCCCAGGGCCAGCCTCTGCTTCCAGCCTCCGCTGAGGTTTCCCGCCAGGACATTTTCACTGCCGGTTAGCATGGCCATGCCGATCATTTCCCCGATTCTCTCCTTCCTCTCCCTCCGTGAAATGCCGTAGAGCCCGGCGTAAAAGTCCAGGTTTTCATAGACCGTGAGATCGTCGTAGAGGCTGAACTTCTGGGACATGTAGCCTATTTTCCGCTTTATTTTCTCGGGCTCCCCGGCCAGGTCGTACCCCAGTACCGTTCCGGATCCCGAGGTGGGCTCCAGGATGCCGCACAGCATCCTGATGGTGGTCGATTTCCCGGACCCGTTGGGGCCCAGGAAGCCGTATATCTCTCCCGGCCTGATCCTGATGGTGAGCCGGTCGACGGCGGTGAAATCCCCGAATTTCCTGGTCAGATCCCGAGTGGACACGGCGTATTCCAAGTCAGACCTCCTTCCCTTCGGCCAGGGCCGCGAACACGTCCTCCAGGGAGGGCGGAATTTCCCTCAGGGTGAAGATTTCGACGCCCCGGCCGGTGAGGCAGTCCTTCACTGCCCTGATCCCGGCAGGGACGTCGGAGACCCGGAGGCGGTACCTGTCGCCGAAGACCTCGGCGTCCAGGATTTCCGGCAACCCGGTCAAAAAGTCCAGGTCCCCGGCCCCGGCCTTAAGCTCTAATATCCTGTACCGGAAGTTCCTTTTCAGTCCGGCTGGAGAGTCCGTGGCGATAATCCTCCCCCCCTCCATGAAGGACACCCTCATGCAGAGTTCAGCCTCGTCCATGTAGGGGGTGGAGACCAGGACGGTGATTCCCTCGCTGTTCAGCCGGTATAGTATCCTCCAGAATTCCCTCCTGGATTCCGGGTCCACCCCGTAGGTGGGCTCGTCCAGGATGAGCAGGCCGGGCCTGGGCAGTAGGGCGCAGGTAAGGGAGAGCTTTTGCTTCATTCCGCCCGACAGGTTGTCGGCGAAACGGGATTTGAAGCCCGTAAGGCCGGTCAGATCCAGCATCTCGCCGGCCCTGCGCCTGATTGTTTCCCCGTCCAGCCCGTACATCCGCCCGAAAAAGTTGATGTTTTCCATGACCGTCAGGTCTCCGTAGAGGCTGAAGCGCTGGGGCATGTAGCCCAGCCGCTCCCTGCGCCTTGCAGCGTCCCGGTGGGAATCGTCCGCCAGGGAGACCGTTCCCTCCGTCGGGGTCAGGATGCCGCAAAGCATGCGCATCAGGGTGGTCTTGCCGGCCCCGTCGGGACCCACCAGGCCGTGTATCTCGCCCCTCTCCACCGTCAAAGAAACATCTCTCACGGCGTTTACAGACCCGAACCTTTTAGTCAGCCCCCGGGTCTTGATCATGCAATCACACCCCTGCAGAATAGAGCTGTAAGGTATTAAAATACCTGCGGAATTATACAAAAACTATTGACTTATTCAAACAAATACGCCATTGACCCGCGATTCCGGCTTCACTGGCTGATGGTCACATCCGCCGGCATGCCGGGCTTGAAAATGCCGTCTTTGCTGTCTATCCTGACCTTAACGGCATAAACGATGTTGGTGCGCTCCTGCCTGGTCTGGATTGTCTTCGGGGTGAACTCGCCCCTGGAGGCAATTTCCATTATGGTTCCGCCGAATTCCCCGGAGAGCCCGCTCACCGTGAAAACCACCTGCTGTCCCAGTTTTACCCGCGGGAGGTCGTCGGTGGCGACAAAAACCTTTATCCACAGGTCGTTGAGGTCGGCCACGGTGACTACCGGAGCCCCGGCGGGGACGTACTCGCCCGGGTCGAAATTCCTGGTGACCACCGTCCCGTCGATGGGAGAGACTATTTTCGTTTCCTCCAGGAGGGTTTCGGAGGCCCTCAGGACGGCCCGGGCCCTGTCCACCTCAATCCGGGCGGCGCTGATCTGTTCCGGGCGGCTTCCCGCCTCCAGCAGGGCCAGTTTGGCCCTGGCAGAGTCCAGCTGGTTTAAGGCTATTTTAAGGCTGGTTTCGGCCTTCTCCAGTTCGGTGTCGGGGATCGCCCCGCCGGCGTGCAGCGCCTTTATGCGGGCGTATTCCGAACTGGCCCGGTCGAAACTGGCCCGGGCGGACCCGGCCACGGCCCTGGCGTCTTTTATTTCCTGGTCCCGGGCTCCCGAGACAAGGTCGGCCAGCTGGGCCTCAGCCTTGGACACCCCCAAGGCATCCCTTTCTCTCTGGGCCACCAGGTCGTTCCGGCTTATCCCCGCCACCACCTGGCCTTTCCTTACCTGGTCTCCGGCCCTGACCGAGACGAATTCCAGGGCTCCGGGCAACCTGGCGCTCAGGTTCACCTCCGTGGCCTCGATGGTGCCTGAGACCTCCAGGCCCCCGGGCTTGCGGTCGAAGTGGCGGTGATAACCCCAGTACGAACCGGCCCCGGCCAGAATTAACAACACCAAGAAGATGACCTTTTTCTTCATACCCGTCCTCCATCATTTAGCCGGTCAATCGGCATGCTTCAAGGTGGTAAACTAAAAAGAATACAATAGTATACTCGGTATTATGATACCACTTCGTCCTGTCCCCGGCAATATAAAATCTGCCGGGGAATAGTGAACAGCGACTGCTTTGAGGGTGTGCGGAAAAGGGGGCGGGCTGACAAAAAGACCATCCTGTTTGTGGATGGTCGGTATAACGGGCTGTTTGGCGTTGCCGGCCGGTTTTTTGTTTCGGCCTCTTTAATCCGGATCAACCGGCTGCCTGCAGTTCCGGCACTGTTTCGCCCCCCTGAAGAGCTTGTAGCCGCAATTGGGGCAGTGATACCTTTGTTCCTCCTCTTCCACCCATTTTTCGGTTCCCAGGTCCCGCCACCGCGGTATGGCCCGCAGCATAACTTTTTTCCCCACGGGGTAGGAGAAGTTATTGATATGTTCGCAGGGGAAGTCGTTGCATTGGTGGCAGCCCACATATCCGCGGTCCCCTGCACACGCCTTGATGGGGCAAATCCGGCAGTACACGAAGGTTTCGTCGGACATGCACCCCCTGCACCGGATCTCATCGGGCGCCACACCATAAAAGCCGCCCAGCACTTCTTTAAATTTCTGGTTGTTGTCCCTGTGCGCAATTAAGATTCCGCATACGCCGCAGTACAGTCCGCATGGCGGGATCAATTCGCTGTTGATTTTCACGGGCAGGCCTCCTTATATATAAATATAAAAAATCGAGGCGCCCTCTATAAGGCCCCTCAATTTTGCTGATCAGCCCTGCTGTTGACGATCGTCCTTTTGCTTGTTGATTTCCTCCTCCACCAGTACCCTTCTAAGTATTTTTCCGACCATCGTTTTAGGCAGTTCGCTCCTGAACTCAACCAGCTTGGGAACCTTGTAGGCAGCCAGCCTTTCCTTGCAGAAGGCGATGATCTCCTCTTCGGTTGCCGTTTGCCCTTCCTTGAGGATAATAAAGGCCTTCACGGTCTCGCCCCGGTAGGCGTCCGGCACGCCGGCCACCGAGACCTCCTGGATCTTCGGGTGCTCGTAGAGCACCTCCTCCACCTCCCGGGGGTAGATGTTGTAGCCCCCGGCGATAATCAGGTCCTTCTTGCGGTCCACGATAAAGGTCATGCCCCTTGCGTCCATGTGGCCGATGTCGCCGGTATAAAACCAGCCGTCCCGCAGCACCCGGGAGTTCTCCTCGGGCTTGTTCCAATAGCCTTTCATTACCTGGGGGCCCTTAATGCATATTTCCCCGATTTCCCCCAGGGGCATTTCCTTTTCCCCGGTCTCGATGTCCATTATCCTGCAAAGGGTGTCCGGCAGGGGCAGGCCGATGGAACCCTCGGCCTTGGCGTTGAACGGATTGGCATGCGTGACCGGTGAGGTTTCGCTGAGGCCGTACCCTTCCACCAGCTTTCCTCCGGTGGCTTCCTGGAATTTCAGCTGTACCTCCAGGGGCAAAGGCGCGGCCCCGCTGAGGCAGGCCTTCAGGGAGGAAAGGTTGTAGTTCTTCAGCTCGGGGGAGGAAAGGATGGCCACGTACATGGTGGGGGTGCCCGGAAAAAGGGTTCCCCGGTATTTATTAATGCTCTCCAGGACCATCTTCAGGTCGAAGCGCGGAATCAGCACCAGGGTGCCGGCGTTGTAGATGCCGAAGTTCATGCACACGGTCATGCCGAAGGAGTGGAAGAAGGGGAGGACGGAGATAATAACCTCCTTGCCCCTTTCGGTGGTGTCCTTGCTCCACTCGGTAAGCTGGATGGCATTGGCCACCAGGTTCCGGTGGGTTAGCATGGCGCCCTTGGACAGGCCGGTGGTCCCCCCGGTGTACTGCAGGACCGCCAGGTCGTCAGGCTGTACGTCCACCTTGGGCGGATTCGGGGCAGCCCTGCTGATCAGCGTCTTCAGGTCCAGTACCCCGCTGCCGGCCGGTATCTCGGCCCACTGGCCGGCTTTTTTCGCCTTGATGGGATATAGCAGGTTTTTGGGGAAGGGAAGGTAATCCTTAATCCCGGTGGCAATGAGCGTCTTGACCGGTGTTTCCGGGGCCGCCTTGAGCACCCTCGGCGCCAGCATGTCAAGGAATATCAGCGTTTCAGCCCCGGAGTCCCTGAGTTGGTGGGTCAGCTCCCTCTCGGTATACATGGGGTTGATGCCCACTCCCACGGCCCCTATTTTCAGCACGGCGTAGTAGCTGATCACTTCCTGGGGTATGTTGGGCAGCATCAGGCCGACCCGGTCGCCCTTTTTCACTCCCAGGTCGGCCAGCACCCGGGCCAGCCTGTCCACCTGGTCCTTCAGCCCGGAATAGGTAAGTTTTCCACCCATGAAGATGGTGGCCGCCCGGTCGGGGTACTCTTTTGCCGACTGGTCCAGCAGGCTCTGAACCGGAATGTCCGGGTACTCCAGGTTCGGCCTTACCCCTTCGGGGTACGAGTCAATCCAGAAGGGTCTGCTTTGGTTCACCGGGATACCTCCTGCTTTGTAGATTTTAGATTATTTAAATAAATATTAACATTATGTAAAAACATGTTCAATACTGAATGAATGACTGTTCAACATTTTTTCGGGCTTAAGGAAATCCAATTTGCTTTTTTGGCCGACAGGCACATTTGTGACGAAATTTGTTGAGGCAGGAGGAATTCCATTTCAGACATTGAATTAATTTTGAATGGCCATAAAAAACCAGGCCTTTAAGAAGGTACATTTTTAAAAGCAAATGGGCCAAAACCGGATACAGTCACAATTAAAGACACCATTTTTGCGGCAATCACAAACCTTAACACCATAATGGCCGGCACCGGTACGAATAGAAGAGCCATCACCGGCGAGAACAAGGTTAAGAGGGTCAGGAATTAAGCCAAGTTTGACCGAACGGTCGACAAGACAGCGGGCAAAAACCTCCTGGATCAACCTTTCAGGGCGGGCAGGGAAAGGCTTACAGTCCTTCACAGCTCGTTCAACAAGCTTATCCACTATTCCGGGATGTTTTACCGGCAACTTTTCACCGGCCTTAAGCTTTTTGGACGGTTTTCTAGAGGGCTTTCTATGCCGTTTACGCGCTGCCTGACTGGCATCGTCCTCAAGCCAGAAGCGGTCAATAAAGTCTTAGAAAGTGCC
This sequence comes from Desulfovirgula sp., assembly GCA_020725625.1. Classification (GTDB taxonomy): domain Bacteria; phylum Bacillota; class Desulfotomaculia; order Desulfotomaculales; family Desulfocucumaceae; genus JAILZP01. The sequence continues at coordinate 60,201 of DYET01000170.1, forward strand.
GACACCCGGAGTTTTGTTAGGGTCGAAACCCGGGAGAACAGCCAATATTTTATCAGAACGCAGTTTGTCAACCCATTCAGTAATACCAAAAACCTTCATATTGCTCATTAATATAAGAGAGCGCAGGAGATCGACAGGTTAAAACTCGACAGGCCTTCCAAAGCTCGGGTACCTTTGCAAAAGCAATCTAGACAATCCTAATAATATCAACTATTTTCACCCATAGAGCTTTTAGGGGGTGAAAAAATAATAGCCCTCGCTGGAGGGCTTGGGGATAGTCAATTTTATGACTTTCCAAAAACATTCCAAAAATTTCAGGGAGGGGAAAAGGTGAAAAAAAGAAGGGATTTCTTGTCTTTGGCCGCGGTGATGGTGCTGGCGCTGGCACTGGCGGCATCCGGCTGCGGCAAGAAGGAAGAGAAGAAGGATGACAGGAAGGGTGCTGCCGGCGACGCCGACAAGCTTAAGGTTGCCTTCATGTATGTGGGACCTGTGGGGGACGCCGGATGGACCTACGCCCATGACCAGGGCAGGAAATACCTGGAGAAAGAGCTTCCATATGTCAAAACCAGCTTCGTGGAGTCGGTCCCCGAAGGGGCGGATTCCGAGAGGGTGCTGACCCAGTTGGCCGAGCAGGGGAACAAAGTGATCTTCGCCACCAGCTTCGGCTATATGGACCCCACCATCAATGTGGCCAAAAAATACCCCGACGTGGTTTTTATGCACTGCTCGGGATATAAAACCGATAAGAACGTCGGTACATACTTCGGCCGGATCTACCAGCCGCGCTACCTGACCGGCATAGTGGCCGGCAAGACGACCAAGAGCAACAAGATCGGCTACGTAGCGGCCTTCCCCATTCCTGAGGTGGTCCGGGGAATCAACGCCTTCACCCTGGGGGTGCGGTCGGTGAACCCCAGCGCCAAGGTGCAGGTGGTCTGGACCAATACCTGGTACGACCCGGCCAAGGA
>DYET01000171.1 GCA_020725625.1 Desulfovirgula sp.
ACGTAGCGGACCTGGTGATCGGTCAGTACCCCCTGAACAAAGGGGGTGTCCAGAACGAACAGGGGACACCCGTAGTACCTGGCCACGGCCTCCCACCACTTGATCACGGTGTGGCAGATGTTCCTGGCCGTGAGGATCATGTCGGGGGCGGGCAGCCCGTTCAGGGGACCGCTGTTTTCGAACATCGATCCCAGGGTGCACCTGGCGTAGGAGCATAAATCCTGGGAGTACCCGCGGGCCTCGGCCATCTGGCAAAGGTCCCCGGAAACCTTCCGGGACCCGCACAGGGTGCCGTAATTTTCGGGGTAGAAGGGGAACACATCCATGGCATAAACCAGTTCCACAGGAAAGCCGCTGGTTATCCAGGCCACGGGCCGCCCCTGCTGTTTGGCCATAAGGGACCCCATATAGTACTCAAAACCCAGGGTTTTCAGCTTTCTGGCGCACTCCAGGCGCCTTCCGGGAGAACTCCTGTCCATCATTGGCCACCTCCCAGCATTTCCACAAAGGCCTCTATCCTGGTAGACAGCTGTCCCTCCGCCAGGTGCCCGGGCTCAACCTCCAGGAGCAACACGGGTATCCCCCGGCCGGAAATCATGTCCCTGACCGCAGGAAAGTCAAAGGCGTGTGACTCGCAGAACTTCTGATGCACCACCACCACCCCCTGGACCTTGAAGTCGTCCATGATTCTGTTAATGTGGTCCAGCCGCGGGCCCACCGGGTGTTTGGTGGGGCACGGAATCCGGCCGAGGTAACGGCGAACCAGGGCATCCAGGGGATTTTCGCCCTCCGCCGGGTTCACCGGCACGGAAAAATACCTTGTTCCGGTACACAGGTCGTCCCCCACCACCAGCGAGTTGGCCGATTCGATAATCCTCATCAGGGCCGGATTATCCACCACCGACCCGATCACCATCAGGCGGGCCCGGCCCGACCGGTCCCCACCGGCGGTTCCGGCGGCCAGGGCACTTTGAATTCTTTCCAGGTTCCCCCGGAGGTCCTCCCGGTCCATGCACACCGCCGCGTTTACTATGCCCAGGCAGTCTTCGCCGGTCAGGATCGGCGAGGGAATTTTGCGGGAGTCCCAAATCCGCCCCAGCAACTCCCGGTTGGCATCCGTAAGCGCAATGGCCCTACAAAGGCTTTCCATGTCGGCCGGCCGCCCGGCAAACCGGGCCAAGGCACTGTAGAGAAGTTCCAGTTCCCGGCGGTAAAAAACGGCCGGGGCCGTGCCGTCCACCCGCAGGGGCATGTTCAGAAAGTGGTAAAAAAGGCCCTCCCTTTTTTCGGCGCGGATTATCTCCGATACCGCCCTCAGGGAATCGCAGGTGCAGGGGAAAACGATCCCGTCCAGGTAGTCAAGGTTTCCTCTGACCAGCTGGTCCAGGCAGCCCCTGGCGAAGGCACAGGCAAAGTTCTGCAGGTGAACGTCCACCGGCCCGGTCTGTTCCGCGGGGTCGGTCATAATCCTGACCGGGTGCATGCCCGCGGCCAGGATCATTTCTTCCGGAGTATAGCTGCAGAAATAACCGATTATTTTTTTGCCGCCCTTTTTTATCTCCCGCATCCGATCATGCCGTTCCAGGACGAACCTGCCCATGCTTGCACTCAGTTCCCCGGCGCCAGGCAACGCCATAAACCGACCCTCCCGTCTGTTTTTCCGCCCGGAAACGGGAATTTCAATCCGGGCTCAGATCTACTGGGTTTTAGTTAATCCAAGCAATACTTATGCCATATAAAGCAATTAACCCCTGCCCGGGGTGAATATGGGAGTTTTAAGTATCCTAAAAGGACGGTAACCCGGCGCCTGCAATCAGGTTGTTTTAATATTTAACTGCCGGTTCAAGACTGTAACGGCCGGGCCTATCCTATCTGGTCCTTGTTGGGAATATGAATGTCCAGTTCCTTCAGCTTTTTCCACAGGGTGGTCCGGCTGACCCCCAGCACGCGGGCCATTTCACCCTTGCCCCCGGTAATCATGCCGCTAACCTGGGCCAGGATTTGCCGCTCCATATCCATCATGTTCCCCAGCTCAATCACGATATGGTCGCCATTGGGCTTTTTAACCGGCACTTCATAGCCAATCAGTTTGTTCAGAAGCCCGTGGAAGGTGGCATGGGTCCTGGTGTTTTCCTCGCCCAGGGCTACGTACCTCTCCACAAAGCCCTCCAGCTCCCTGATGTTTCCCGGCCACATGTACTTTTTCAGGTTCTCCAGCAGGCTCTCGGTAATATTTAGGGCTTCAAGCCTTCCCGGTCCGGCCAGCCTCTCGAAAAAATACCTGAAGAGGGCCGGCACGTCCTCAAGCCTCGTGCGCAGGGGCGGTATGTGGAGGTTGAGCACATTCAGGCGGTAATATAGGTCGGCCCTGAACTTCCCCTCGTCCACCAGGGAGCTTATATTCCTGTTGGTGGCGCTCAGCACCCGGACGTCAACCGGTATCAGCCTCTGGCCCCCCACCGGCATAACCTCCTTCTCCTGCAGCACCCTGAGCAGGCGTGCCTGCAGCCCCAGACTGAGGTCGCCTATTTCGTCCAGGAAGATGGTGCCCCCGTGGGCCAGGGTAAAGAGCCCCTGCTTCCCCCCCCTGCGGGCGCCTGTAAAAGCCCCTTCCTCGTAGCCGAAAAGTTCACTTTCCAGGAGGTTTTCCGGAAGGGCGGCGCAGTTTACCGCCACGAAGGGCCCGTCCCGGCGGCTGCTCTCATTGTGCAGGCTCTGGGCAAAAAGCTCCTTGCCGGTGCCGCTTTCACCGGTGATCAGCACCGCCGCCTCGGACCTGGCGTACTTCCTGCACTCCCGTACGGCCTCTTCAATCATGGCGCTTTTGCCGATAATGTCCGAGAACCTGAACTTGGCCACCAGGCCGTGGCTGGGCGACTCCTGCCTGGCCTTTTTGGCATCCGTCCTGCGCATTTTTCCTGCCGCCTGAAAAATGATTAGCATCCCGGATTCCTTCTTGCCCACTTTCACCGGGATCCTGGTCACACCCACGGGGCGGTCGCCCAGATTCAACACCTGCCCCCGCACAGCCCCCCCGTCGCCGTACAGCGCCTTCAGCAAGGCGCTGCTGCCGGACAGTTCGGCTATGTTCAGGCCCCTGACCTGGCTGCACCGCAGCCCGGTGATCTTTTCCGCAGAGGTGTTGAAGACGGTTACCACGCCCCGGTCATCAACGGCTATAACGCCGTCGCTGATATTCTCAACGGCCGTTTCCAGGAATTTTAAAACAAGGTTTTCCCGGCTGCCCGCAACGCTCATCCTCTCAACGCCTCGCTTTGCCTCCCGTCCTCTGCTTCATCTTCCGGCCTTATGGATCAGATTTGCTTCCCGTCCTTCCACCGCTGGCAGTTAAAGGGCGACCCGTCGCTGTTAATCCGGATTATTTCGGGCCGCCCGCAGCCGGGGCAGGCCAACCCCAAAAAGCCAGGCGGGCTGCCGCACTCCTGCTCCCACTGGTGGCCGCAGTCCTGGCAGCGATACAGGCGGACGGCCATCCGGAAGTTCCCGCCTTCCACCTTGATCGCCTTGCCGTTTATCAGGGCTTCGGCAATCTTCTGCCGGGCCGAGGAGAGTATCCGGTGGTAGGTGGGCCGGGAAACGCCCATTTTTTCGGCGCAGGCTTCCTGTTCAAGGCCCATCAGGTCCTTAAGCCGGACCGCTTCCAGTTCCTCCACCGTCAGCACCACCTCGGTAAGCTCCCTGATCGGTACGCCGGCGGGCTTGAAATATGTCAATTGGGGCAAAAACTCGACTCTCCTGCATTTCGGAGGCCTGGACATGAATAACAACTCCTCTATTATGTTAAATTAAGCTTTCTGCAAGCCGCCGGTATCAGCGGGGCGACTAAAGTGGCAGAATTGATTCAATTCATCTAATTTTTGCCGCTTGGGTTCACCGGATCGCGGCCTTGACCCGGCCGCCTAGTTATTTATTCTTTGATTAGTTCTGTATTTCCTCCTTAAAACCGCCGTTTCCCGCCCAAAAATACAAAAACCCAAGCCCGCGCCCATGCCGGGCGCACTAAAAAGGGGCTCCTGTTCCGGAGCCCCGGTAAGAATGGACCCTGTTTACGGCTATTAGGACCGCCCTGCCCGCTTTTTAGAACAGGCCCAGCACCTTGCCGGTGGTGGTATCCACGTCTATTCTCCGGAAGGCCGGGTCGGAGCTGGTGCCGGGCATCAGGCTGATGGTGCCGGTCATCGGGCAGAGGAACTTGGCCCCGGCAAAGATCAGTACGTCGCGAACCGGCAGAATCCAGCCCTTGGGCACGCCCTTCGCCTCGGGCATGTGGCTCAGGCTCAGGTGAGTCTTCACCATCATGGTTGCGAAGTCCCTGTACTCGGGATTCTCCTCGAACATCCTGGCCTTGGCCTCGGCCTCGGGCGTCCAAGAGACTCCGTCGGCACCGTAGACTTCCTTGGCGATGATCTCCACCCGTTGGCGCAGCGGCATGTCCAGCGGGTAGAGGAACTTGAAGTCCACCTTGTCGTTGCAGGCGTCGATGACGGCATCAGCCAGCTCCAGGG
>DYET01000172.1 GCA_020725625.1 Desulfovirgula sp.
CGTTATTTTCCTAAATTTTGGTTAACCGAACACTAATGCAGACAGCAGTAAAGAGGAAAATAAGGCCAGGGGTTCGGCACTCTTTGGCTATATCGGGGACGGCGCTGTGAACGAGGAAGAAGCCGGCATTGTAAAGTCAATCTTTCGAAAATACATACTGGAAAAGAAGACAATCAGGAAAATATGCGAAGAACTCAACAAAAAAGGCCTCAGGCCGGCGGAAATAAAAAAACGGAAAACCTTGTTCTCAATGCTGAAAATACAGACAGGTTATTCTGGCTGGAACTCACAAACGCGATTATGCAAAGCGGCGACCCGGATTTCAAAACCCGAGCCCTGAAGGACATTGCCCGGATAAAAGAAAGGATTGGGTACCTTAAAGAAAAAAACAGCGCCTTGCATGAAGAGAAGAAGCCAGTGATAACACTTCTCAGAAAGGGCCTGATCAGCGAGAGTGAAGCGCAGTCGCATCTGGAAGAAATTAACGGGCAAATGGCGTCTATAACGAACAAATTGATAAATCTGGAGAGCTCCGCACTGCTGATCGAACACGATCTGGAAAAGTTCAAACTGATTGATGAGATTATTTCGGCGGCTGGCCGGAGGGGGAACGGCCTTACTTTCCGGGAGAAGAGAACGGTTGTCCAGCAGCTTGTCGAAAAGATAACCGTATTCCGCCTCGGCGAAAAGATACACCTGCAGGCCGAAGGCCAAATTGAAGTTTCGCTTTTGGTGGACACAAACCGCCTTTTATTTGGTCCCAGGAGAACAGGTGCCGGACTTTCCGGGGTAAGCCCGGAAGGTTTACCGACGAAACCCGGAACAGCGGCCGCCGGACCCGGCGACAACCGGTAAAAACGTTCGGCCGCAAGCAGGGGACAGATATTGGAAGCTGCCAGGAAGATTTTTCCTGATAAAGGGTATCTCAAAACTTCCATAAGTGAAATCAGCAGACAGGCCGGGGTAGGTTACGGTACAATTTACACCCATTTTTCCGGCAAAGACGATATATTGCTGCATTTAGTCGAAGACATAATAAGGGATTTTGCAGAAAACGCCGAACTGGAATACAGCCTGGACAACATCGAAGACGTGAACAGAATGAACTATCAGGAACAGACGTACTTTCTGAATCTGGCAATTAAACACAGGTCGTTTCTAAGGGTCCTGAAGGAGGCTTCGCACCATTCACCCGGCATAGAGAATTACACCAACCTTCTTTTGCAGAGGTACGTAAACAAGTCAATAGCGGGAATAGGCTATGCCCAGCAAAAAGGCCTGGCCAGGCCCCTGAACAAACACATCATGGCCAAATGCAAGCTATTCCTTATCACCGGCTTTTTCTGGGAATTAGTCTATGAAAGGGAAAACGACCCGGAAGAGATTATCAAAAACATTATCGCCCTTTTCTCCACGGGACTATATACAACATGAAGGGTTCGGCAGACAACTCCCCCAAAGTTAAGGACCTGCGCCCGATTCCCGGCATCGGAACAGTGCTGGCTGCAGCGATAATTGGTGAAACAGGTCGGTTAATTTTTTGAACAAATTTTCCCCGGTTTTCAAAGGTGGGTGGATTCCCGGTAACGGATGCCTCCCCCGGGCCCGGGGATTTTGCCGGCCTTGGGGGCGACGGGAGGTGCCGCTTTTGCTGGCACGGAACGTGCTGTCAAAAAAAGGAATGCGCCGGAAAAATACGCCGGGGCCGGACGGACGGCGGCGAAACTACAAAGAAAGTCTCTTTATCGGTAAAGGAGGTGCCCCATCGTGCTGGGCAAGGCTGATATCATCGACCGGGCCCTGGAACTGGGCTTCGAAGACATCGGCTTCACCACCGCCGAGGCCTTCGAGTCGCAAAAGGAGGTGCTACTTGCCCGGGAGGAAATGTACGCCTGGGCTGCCGGAAAAGGGCTTGACCTCCAGGATATGGCCCCACATGTTTTACACCTTCCCCCGCAGGAATTATGGCGGTGGAAAATGAACGCGGCCAGGGCGATGGGCAACAGCGCGGACCCGCAGTATATAGCGCGCAAAAGGCCAACTGTTTTTTTCCGGCAACTGCCCCCCGCCTGCAGGCTGACTTCCCATTCCCTTGTAAACTGGCCGGGCACCACCCATACAGCCCGTAACCCTCCGGGGCCGGCGGCCCGGCGGGGGGTTTTTACGCCTTCAGGCCGTTGATCACGTAGTCCGCAAACAGATCTCCGATCTCGGGTGCCGAAAGCTTCCCCTCCGGCTTGTACCAGGTGTGGACCCAGTTAATCGCCCCCAGGATGAAAAGCGCCATCAGCCTGGGGTCGCCCCGGCGAAAGACCCCTTCCCCCATTCCCCGGGCCAGCACCTTTTCAAAATGACCCAGGTAGGTATCCCGGCTCTTTTCGATCAGGACCCGGTGTTCCCCGCCTAGACACCTGAGTCCCTCCATGGAGACCCTGATCTCCCGATGGTTTCTCTCAACGGTGTTGATGTGCTCCAGGATCAGCCCTTTCAGCGCGGCGGCCGGGTCGTCCGGGTGCTGCCGGACAACCCCCTCGGCCGCCTGGTTGAAAAGTTCCATTGCCTGGCGGTGGATGGCGAAAAGGGCCTCCTCCTTGCTCGAGATGTAGTGGTAAAGTCCTCCCTTGGTAAACCCCGCGGCCTCGGCCATGTCCTGGGTGCTGGTCTCGTGGTAGCCCTTCTCGGCAAACAGGGTCAACACCGCATCCAGGACCCGGTCCCGCGCTGAGCTGTCCTTCATTGGCTTTCCTCCTGTCATTACCTGCCGCTGTAATGTTCAACAATCTTAAATTTCATAGCCTTGCCGGACAGCGTCCGGGGAATGGCCCCGGTGAAAAACACCCGCTTGGGCACCTTGTAATTGGCCAGCCTTTCCCGGCAGTAGGCGATCAACTCCTCGGCGGCCAGGCTTTCCCCCTGCTTGAGAACCACCACCGCGCTGACAGCCTCCCCCCACTTCTCGTCCGGCAGTCCCACCACGGCGCAGTCGGCCACTCCGGGGTTGCCCAAGATGACGTCCTCGACGTCGGAGGCGTATACGTTGTAACCACCGGTTACAATCATGTCCTTTTTCCGGCCCACTATGTAAAGGTACCCGTCCTCGTCGAACCTGCCCAAGTCCCCGGTGTAAAACCACCCGTTTTTATAGCTTTCCCTGGTCTTGGCCTCGTTTTTCCAGTACTCGCCGGCGCTGTCGGCGGTCCTGACGATTACCTCCCCCACCTCGCCCCGGGGCAGGTCCCGGCCCTCGTCATCCACGATCCGGATCTCCTGCATGGGCACCGGCGGGCCGGCGGAGGCCGGCTTGGCCCTCTTCATATCCGGCTTGATCACCGAAACATAGCCCACCTCCTGAAGTCCGAACTCGTCGTAGACGTTGGGCGTAATCTTCTTCCAGATCCCCTCCAGCACCGGGATGGGCAGGAAGGACCCGACGCTGGCCACCGCCCTCAGGGACGAAAGGTCGTACTTTTCCAGGTCGGGCACGTCCAGTAGCGCCTTGAACATTGCGGGAACGCAGAACATGGTTGTGACCCGGTATTTCTCCACCGCCTCCAGCATCTTTACCGGGTCGAAGTCCATCACCACGGCGTCGGCCCGGGCCAGCATCATGCTCACCGTCCAGGTCACCCCGGTCAGGGGCGGGATGGCGGTCAGTCCGGTGTCCAGGCTGTTCAGGTCGAAGCTCAGCACTCCGCAGACATGGTTGTTGAAGTTTGAGTAGTGGGTCCGCATGAACACCTTGGGCATCCCGGTGGTCCCGGAGGTGAAGCCCAGGGTGACCAGGGTGTCGTCCCGGATTTCCAGTTCGGGGTCCCGGGAATCGTGCTTGAGCAGTTCGTCGTAGCCGATGGCCCCGCCCCCGCCCTCTCCGATAACGTACCTGTTCAGTTCTAGACCGATGCCGTCCACAATGCCCTTGAACCTTTCGTCATAAATGATGTTTTTCGCCCCCACGTGCCTCATGGCCATCTCGATCTCATTGGGCAGGAGCCTGAAGGAAACCGGCATCAGGATCAGCCCGGCCCGGGCGCAGGCAAAATACACCTCCAGCGTCTCGATGTTATTCCTGGCCAGGACGGTGACGATGTCCCCCGGCTTAAGCCCCGAGTCCAGCAGCCCGTTGGCGATCCTGCTGGCCCTTTCGTCCATTTCCCGGTAGGTTCTGCTTACCACCAGGGTGGCGTCGGTGACGCCCTTTCGGGGATAGGCTATGGCGGCATTCCTGAGAATCTTACCCAGGCTCAGGTTCCCCGTGGGCCTTGGTGCGCTCCAGGTCCACTGTCCGGTATTAACCATCGGAAATGACCTCCTTGTTTTAGATTGGCCGGCAATTCTACCTTAGCCTGCGAGGTTAATCCGGCCCGGTATTCAGCTGCCCTTAAACTCCGGCCGGCGCTTTTCTACGAATGCCCTGACGCCTTCCGCCACGTCGCCGGTTGTCCAGTTGACCAGCTTGAACAACGCCGTCATCTCCAGGTGGCTGTTGAGGTCCAAGTCAAAGGACCGATACACTAGCTTCTTGGCGAACCGGTGCGCAATGGCGGGGCCGGCGGCCAGCCTGGCGGCGAAGTCCATGGCCTCCTCCATCAGCCGGTCGTGGGGGACCACCTTGATCACGTAGCCCATCTGCAGCATTTCCCCGGCGTCCACCCAGCGGCCCGTCCAGATCAGCTCCAGCGCCCTCTGGAGTCCAATGATCCTAGGCAGGTAGTAGCACCCGCCGCCCCCCGGTGCCAGCCCGATGTTGACGTAGGTCATGGCGGCCCGGGCCTTGTCCGAGGCGATCCTCAAGTCGCACATGCTGGCCAGGTCCATACCCCAGCCGGTGGCCGTCCCGTTCAGGGCGCAGATGTAAGGCTTGTCAAAACTGGCGACGGCCCTGGCCAGCCGGTGGGCGTTTTTCTCCCAGTATCTCAGGTGGCTGGACAGGGGGTAGGGAAACGACTTCATGACTTCGCTCTGGGACTCACTGATAAAGTCGGCCCCGGCGCAAAAGCTGGTTTCGCTGCCGGTGACCACCAGTGCCCCGACCCCGTTGTCCTCCCTGGCCTCCTCAATCATCGAGACCCATTCGGCGGCTATCGCCCCAGTGATGGCGTTCCTCTTCCCGGGCCGGTTCAGGGTGATCAACGCCACACTGCCGTGCTTTTCATAAAGAATGTCACTTGTTCCCATGACTTCCCCCCTTCAGTCCTTGTTCCCGGCCTGTTTCACCCGTTTTTCCCAGAACTCCCTGATTTTTTCCGCCGGCTCGCCGGAAAGGACCACTCTTTCCAGGAGCTCCGGCTCGCAGATGTAAAGGTCGCCGAAGTTGGGCGCTGCCGCGGCGTTGGCTATTTTCTTGGTCATCCGCACCGCCAGGCGGCCCATGCCCTCAATGGCACCGATCATCCGGTCGACCTCGGCGAAAAGCTCCCCGGCCGGCACCACCCTGTTCACCAGGCCCAGCCTCAGGGCCTCGGGAGCATCAACCTCACTGCAGAGCATGATCAGCTCCTTGGCCTTGGCCGACCCCACCATGCTGACCAGCCGCGGGGTGCAGCCCCAGGTGAAAAATATCCCCACTTTGGCCTCGGGGATGCACATCACAGCGTGGTCGGCCAGCACCCTGAAGTCGCAGGCCATGGACAGGGCGAACCCGGCGCCGTAGACCGGCCCGTTGAGGGCGGCGAAGGTCACCTGCTCCAGGTTCTCCAGCTTTTTCATAAACTCATGGCACTCCAGCTGGCCCAGCCTCCCCTTTTCGTGGGGGGAATCGCCGGCCTGAAGCTCGGAGTAGGCCTCCACCAGGTCCACTCCCGAGGAAAAAATATTCCCCCGTCCGGTGAAAACCACGTACCTGATCCCGGTCTCGCCCCTCAGCCGGGTGAAGAGGTCGGTCAGCTCGCCGATCATTTCGGTGTTGAAGGCGTTGGCCCTTTCCGGCCGGTTCAGGGTGACCCTAAGCACCGGCGGGTTTTCTTCCAGCAGCAGGGTATTATAAATTTTGTCCAACGGATTGCCCCCTTTAATTTGTCAATATTTTTTCTCAAACAACGGGGTTTTGGCCAGGGACTTCTCCAACGAACCCGGAGGGCACCAGATAATATCCGGTGTAACCCTTGCCCCGCTATGCAGCGCCTCTTTCAGGCGCTCTCCCAGCGCCGCCAGGTCCCCCTCCCGGACGCCGCCGCCATACTCCACCTTGATTTTCAGGGGGGGCACCACCCTCGGCGGGGCCTGCTCGAGAACGATGCGCATTTCCCCGGTAACTTCCGGAACAAAGCCGGCGATGATGTTTTTGATTACAGCCGGATATATGTTAACCCCCTTGACGATCAGCATGTCGTCCGACCGGCCGATCACCTTCACCCGGGATCCCCTGAAGCCGCAGGAGGGGCATTCCGAGGTAAACACCTGGACGATGTCTCCCGAGGCAAAGCGAACCATGGGGCAGGCCCGCCTCTGCAGGGAGGTGTAGACCGCCTCTCCTATAACGCCGTCTTTAATTTCCAAGGGCTCCCGGGTTTCGGGGTCGATGATGTCGTCGGGATACATGTCGAAATCCGGGGTGAAACAGTGCATTCCGTGGTATTCGTCGGAGTCGCAGGAAACCGCCAGGGTGTCCCCGATGGGGCCGATAAAGTCGTAAACCCGGCAGCCATACGCGTCCTCTATTTTTTTCTTGACCTCCGGTATGCCGATGCCTATTTCCCCGACGGTAAAAAGCGCACCGAAGCGGAAATCCCCCACGCTCATGCCGATCACGCCGGCGGACTTGTCGATCAGGTATTCGGCCAGGGAGGGAGTGAGGCACGCCGCGTGCGGCCTGGTGAGCCTGGCATACTGGAGGATCAGGCTGGACCCGGCCCGGACGTCCACATCAATGGGCAGCGCCCCAAGGTGGCGAATGGCCCAGAGCAGCGGCGTGGTGGCGTAGATGCCCAGGGCGTAGCAGAAAAGCACCCTGTCCCCGGGGGATATCCCCCCGTACTCGAACATGTAGGAGGCCAGGCCCGCTATGTTGTCCACGTCCTGGCGGGAAAGCGTGTAAGTGAACGTCGGGATGCCGGTTGTCCCGCTGGTGGTTCCGGTAATCAGGATTTCATCCGTGCTGCAGCAGAGGTGGAGGCCAAAGGGGTGGCCCAGCCGTTCCATGGACTCGGCCTGACTCTGCCTCTCGGTGTTTTTGTCCATGAAGACGGGAAGCCTCCGGAAAATTTCAAAGCTCTTTATGTCCTCCGGATACGCCCCGGCCTCCCTGAATTTTCTCCGGTAAAACTCCGAATTGCTGTAGCAGTACTTTAGCTGGCTGCGTAGTTTCTGCTCCCGGTATTCCTTTATTTCTTCCCCGCTCATGGTATTCAAAATCTGGGTGGCATACCTCATTCGCTTCATCGCAAAACCCCCCTTAAAAATTTCTTAAACCGGCCCCGCCGGCAACGCCTTTATCAGGTACATTCCGGGAGTCCCGGGGCTTCAGAAGCCCCCGTCGGGCATGTCCAGGGGAGAGGTATCCCCCAGCGACATTATTTTTTCCCTGCTTAGCACGTTGGGCAGGACGTTGATGCAGTAATAGCGGGCCGACTCGATTTTGCCCCGGTAAAACTCCCGGCTTTCCCCCCCTCCGGCGCCGTCAAGCTTCCCGGCGGCCGCCCGGGCCATTTCCAGCAATACCCAGGCCACCACCACCTCGGACAGGCTGAACAGCAGGCTGTTGGCGTGGAGCCCCACCAGGTAGATGTTCTCCGCGAAAAACCCGGCCATCATCCGGGCCTGGTTCTTGACCGACTCCAGGGCCCCGGAAAGCATGCCGACCTCCTTTTCCATGAACTTTTCGGCCAGGGACAATCCGATGAAGGACTCCACCTCCCCCAGCAGGGCGAACAGGTGCGCTCCCCCACCCATGCCCATCTTGCGGACCAGGTCCATGGCCTGGATGTGGGTGGTGCCTTCGTAGATTGAGGTGATCCTGGTATCCCTCAGGGACTGCTCCACGGGGTAGTCGGAGCAGTAGCCGGACCCCCCCAACACCTGGAGGGCCAGGTTGTTGCAGTTGAAGGCCTCTTCCGAGCAGTACCCCTTAACCACCGGGGTCAGTATTTCCACCATCCCCTGCTCCTTTTGCGCCTTTTCCGGGCCCAGGGACTTTACGGCGTCCATGCAGCGGGCCACCTTGAGGATCAGTCCCCGCATCCCCTCCAGCTTGCTTTTCTGCTCCAGCAGCATCCGGCGGACATCGGGGTGGCGGATGATCGGCACCCGGGGGGCGTTTTTGTTCATGAACTCCTTCAGGTCGCTGCCCTGAAGCCTCTCCCGGGCGTAGGCCAGGGAGTGCAGGTAGGCGCTATAGGCCTGCCCCACGGCCTGGACCCCGGTGAGCATCCGGGCCATGTTGAGCAGCAGGAACATCTGCTTCATCCCGGCCCCCTCCTGCCCCCCGGCCAGGATGCCCCGGCAGTTGCCGTTTTCGCCGTAGCTCATCTGGCAGGTAGCAGAAGCCCTGATCCCCAGCTTGTTCTCGATCCCGGTACAGACCACGTCGTTGCGTTCGCCCAGGCTTCCGTCCTCGTTGACCCAGATCTTAGGGATGATGAACATGGACAGCCCTCTGGTCCCCGGGGGCGCCCCCTCGACCCGGGCCAGGGCAAGGGTGATGATATTCTCGGAGACGTCCTGCTCGCCGCAGGTGATAAACCTCTTGGTCCCCTCGATGGCATAAACGTCGCCCTCGATTTTCCTGGCCCTGGTTTTGATGGCGCCCACGTCGGACCCGGCGTCCGGCTCGGTCAGAGCCATGGCCCCGCTCCAGCGGCCTGAAAACAGTCCCGGGCAGAAGCGCCTGACCTGATCCGGGGTACCGCACATCTTGATGATTACACCGTACTCACCGCCGCTAACCAGCCCCTTGAAGCCAATACCGGCGGCGGTGAAGAACTCGGTGATGGCCCAGGCCAGGGAAGGGGGCAGACCGGGGCCGCCGTCCTCCGGGTCAACGAAGACCTGGTGCCACTCCGCTTCGACGAACTTCCGGCAGGCCTCCTTGAACCCCGGCGGGGTGATCACCTCGCCGTCCCGGAAAGTGCAGCCCTGCCGGTCGCCCACCACCGCAAGCTCGCCGATCACCTCCTCGGCGAATTTCAGCGCCTCGGCCAGCATCATCCTGGCCCCGTCCCGGTCAATGTGGGCGTAAGGGTTCTTTCCAAACATTTCATCGGCCTTTAAGTAGTCAAATAGAACGAATTCCGTCTCCCTCAAGCTGCCCCTGTAATATCCCACCGAAACCACTTTCCTTTTTTAAACATTCCGACCGGACGGTATGTTAATTATACAACCAGTCTTCCTGGTTGTTCCAATCCCGTCAGAAGGGGTCTAGACAGCCTGCTTCGAAATTGCTTTTATATTCTGGCAACTGCTCCCCTGTCCTCAATTGTTCATTTTTAATCCCCCGGCAGGCCAGCTATTTTCACCCGACGGCCGCCACTGGAGTTGCGACGAGCAGACGGTATCTGGTAATATTTCTTTATTACGGAAAGGAGATAGACCGATGAGCATTCTATTTAAGCCGATATCCATAGGGAAGATGGCGGTCAAAAACCGCTTTGTCCGGTCGGCCACCAACGACTACCTGGGCAACCCGGACGGCAGCATATCGGACAGGGAACTGGACATCTACCGGGAACTGGCGGCCAACGAGGTGGGGCTGATCATCACCGGGCACTCCTACGTCCAGCATCCTCTGGGGCGGGCCTCGGCCAACCAGAACGCCATTTACCACGACCGCTTTATCGAAGGCTACGCGAAGATCGCCGGGATCGCCCGCGAGTACGGCGCCAGGCTGGTCATCCAGGTCTCCCACGCCGGCCGACAGGTCAGACCCGACCTTGCCCGGGACATCGTTCCCGTGGCCCCCTCGGCGGTAACCGAAAAGACAACCGGGATTACCCCCCGGGAATTGACCAATGAGGAAATTCTCGGCTGGATTGACGACTTCGCCGCCGCCATGGCCCGGGCCAGGGCAGCCGGGTGCGACGGCGTGCAGCTGCATATCGCCCACGGCTACGGCCTGTCCCAGTTCCTCTCCCCGCACACCAACCGCCGCACCGACCGCTGGGGCGGAAGCATCGAAAACCGGACCCGGATTTTAAGGGAGATCATTTTGAAGGGCCGCCGGCTGGCGGGAGACGACTTCCCGGTGCTGGTCAAGCTGAACTCCACCGACGGCTTTGATGGACCGGGCTACCTCTCCCCGGAGGACGTGATCTGCACCGCAAAGCTGCTGGAAAGCCTGGGGGTGGCCGCCATCGAGGTCAGCGGCGGGACCAGGGAGGCCGGGGGATCGATGTCCAGGACAAACATCCTCCGCCCGGACCAGGAGGCTTACTATGCCGGCGCGGCCCGGGCCATCAAGTCCGCCGTCTCGATCCCGGTGATCCTGGTGGGCGGTCTGCGCTCACTGGAGGTAATGGAGTCGGTGGTCGAAAGCGGAACCGCCGACATGGTGGCCTTAAGCCGCCCCCTGGTCCGGGAGCCCGACCTTGTGGCCAAGTTCAAAAGCGGCCGGTCCCGGACGGCCTCCTGCATCTCCTGCAACGCCTGCTTCAACCCCAGGGGCCTGGCCTGCTACAACCGGGGGAAGAAAGGCGAATAGCAGGGTTGACTCTCTCCGGAGTCCAACAGGTGCTCAGCTGTTTGCTTGTATTTTTGACTCATTTTAATTAACTTACCCTTCAATCTCCCCGGGCGGCTGCCGGGGGCGCAAGGCCCCGGCAGCCGCCCGGGCGTCACTGCATGATGTACAGCCCCATGTCGAAGACTTCCCTGTCGCTGTAGTTGTTCTTAAAGTAAGACCCGCGGTACTTGACGTAGTCGTCGCACCTGCAGTCGATCCCTTCGGCCTGCATCACCTTTTCGAAGTTCTTCAGGTCCGGGGGACACCCCTTCACCTGGACGGCCTTCTTGATGTTGGGGTTGTTCTTGTTGAGGTCGCAAATGCACTTGCCGAAGAGAACGGTTTTCTCAAAGCCGGGGCCGGCCCGCCGGACCTTGCCGGTGATCACCTCAACCCCGGGGAATGGCTGTCCCTTGAAGGCCGACATAATCATGATCAGCATCGGGTTGTACATCCCGGAGCAGCCGGTGCACAGTGTTTTATCATACTTTCTGACCGCGATCCCGGTGATCCCCCTTTTTTTGAAGCCCAGCGGGCCGCTGTCGTCCTCCTCCCAGTCCCAGTCGTGGGCTATTTTGAAGCCCACCTCGCCGATGGCCGCTCCCCGCACCTCGATCCCGGAGGTGTCCGGGCTGCGGCCGGATATACCGGCGTAATATGCAAGGTGAGGCACCTCCCGGGCGGGATGGCCCATCACCTCCGAGGCCACCACGTCGCAGGCGAAGGTGTCCCGGGAGGCGATGATCAGGTCTTTCCTGTAGGCCTTTCCGTAAGGGGCCGGCCCCCTTTCCAGGGTGTAGGTGCCGTCGACAATGGTCAGCCCCGGCGGGAGCTTGTCGGCGATGGCCGGGAACATGTGGTCCAGGTCGTGGTCCTTTCCGTGGCAGAGTATCTTCGACTTCCTGTCCAGGCACCCCTTGAGGTTTTTCAGTCCCAGGGAAACCCGGCACAGGTTGTGGGTCTTGAGCACCGGCAGGTTGATCAGCCGGTGGGCCTCCAGGGCCCTCTGGGCGATGTTGAGCTTGTAGCCTCCGAAGTCCACCGGAACGAACTTTTCCTCGTTGAAGTCCACCAGTTCGACCCCGTACCTCTCCTTCAGCTTCTCGTAGCCCAGGGCCTGGTATATCCGCCTGCCCTTGGATTTTGGGACCGGCAGGGGGGCCTCGCCCACCGTAATCCTGGAAAATCCCTCCTCGGCCAGAAGCCGGACCAGGGCGAAGACCAGTGCGGTGGTGGTGACCACCCCGAAAGGCGGGAAGGGAAGGTCAAACTCCCAGTCCACCAGGTTGGGCTTGATCAATATGCTGTCGCTTTTGTTCATCCCCTGGAGGCCGCCGCAGAGTTCTACGGCCTCCCTGAGTGACTGGCCGATGTCCCGGGATTTGACTATTGAGACAACCGGTTTTGCCATTTTAATGCTCCCTTTCAAATTTCAGGTTCAGCCTGTCCATTACCTGGTCGGCTTCCCCGGCGATTCTTTCAATCAGCTCCCGGCAGCTGGGGACGTCCCGGATCAGGCCGGAGACCTGCCCGGCGGCCATGAAATAGTTGTCCAGGTCGCCGTAAATGAAGGCCGCCAGGGTGGGGCTGATCCCCGATTCCGGGTCGGGCATGACCATCTCCGGGAGGATGTCCTCCCAGGAGATCTTGCCCCCCTTTTTGGCCATTATCTCGCGAATCTTGTCGTTAATGATAATTCTCACCGACCCCCGCCGGGCCTCGGTGAAGCCCCGGTTGCCCGAATTGGAAACCGACGGGCTGCCGTGCCTGATCGACATGGTGCAGGTGTCGGCGCAGTCCAGAATTGCCTGCTTGACGTTGGGGTGGGCCGGGCACTCCCGGGTGGCGATGAAGCGGGTGCCCATGTACACCCCCTCGGCCCCCAGGGCCAAGGCCGCCACCAACCCCCTGGAATCGCCCACGCCGCCGCCGGAGATGACCGGTATCTTGACGGCCCCGGCCACCTGGGGGGTTAGGCAAAAAGTGGTAATCTGGTCAAATCCGCTGTGTCCGCCTCCCTCGGTGCCCGAGGCCACCACCGCGTCCACCCCGGCCTCTTCGGCCTTTTTGGCGTGATCCACGCTGGCGCAAACGTGGATCACCTTCATCCCGGCCTCTTTGAGCCTCCGGGTGTGAACCCGGGGATTCCCCTGGGAGACAACCGCCACCGGGACTCTTTCCTCGATCCCCACCTCGATGCACCTCTCGCTGAATTCTTTGTCCAGGCCGGCCGCCCCGACCACGAAATTAACCGCGAAGGGCCGGTCGGTGATGCTTCTCAGCTTCCTGATTTGTTCCCTCAGGCGTTCGCCGGTTTCCTTGACGTCCCGGGTAATCTTGCTGTAGCCCGAGTTGGGGCCGATGGTCCCCAGCCCCCCGGCCGCCGAAACCGCCGCCGCCAGCCCGGCGTCGGTGATCCAGGCCATCGAGGCCTGGATGATGGGGTACCTGATGCCCAGCAGTTCGGTTATTCTCGTCTTCAACGCTTACACCCCCAGATAATTGATCATGCCTGCAATTCCCTGAATGCTCTTACCCGCGCAGCCGGTACCGCTGGACCTTGCCCGCTGCCGTCCTGGGCAGCTGCTCGACTATTTCTATCTGCCTGGGCACCTTGTAGGGCGCCAGCCTTTCCCGGCAAAAAGCAGTGATTTCTTCCGGGTCGGCCTCCCTGCCCGGCCGGGGGATGATGAAGGCCTTGACCAGCTCTCCCCTCACCGGGTCCGGCACCCCGGCCACGGCGGCCTCCAGCACCGCCCCGTGGCCGTACAACACCTCTTCCACCTCCCGGGGATAAACATTGTACCCCGAGGTAAGGATCATGTCCTTTTTGCGGTCCACTATGAAAAGGTAGCCCCGTTCGTCGAGCCGCCCCAGGTCTCCGGTCAGAAACCACCCGTCCTTCAGCACTTCGGCGGTTTCCGCCGGCCTGTTCCAGTAACCCTTCATCACCTGGGGGCCGCTGACGGCCACTTCCCCCACCTCGCCGGCCGGCAGCTCCCGGCCGTCGTCATCCACTATTTTGATGCGGGTGGCGAAGGCCGCCCTACCCGCCGACTCCTGTACCCGTTCGCCGTCGGCCCCGTCTATGGTAACCGCCACCGACGTTTCGGTAAGGCCGTAAACCTCGATTAATTCAACCCTGAAGGTGTCCTGGAAATCCCTCCACACCTGCCCGGGCACCGGGCTCCCCCCGGTGGTGCACAGCCGCAGGGAGGAAAGGTCATACCCGGCCCCCCTGTAGGCCTTCAGCAGGTGGGCAAATACCACCGGGGTGCCCGACAGGGCGGTGATTTTCTCGTTCTGAATGACCTCCAGGCACTTATCCGGCATGAACCTCCCCATCAGCACCAGGGCCGATCCGCACTTTACCAGCCGGCCCAGGGCCGCGGCAAACATGTACGAGTGGGTCAGGGGGACAACGGCCAGGAAGCGGTCCCGGCAGTTCAGCTGGATCGGGGCGGTGCCGTAAGACGCCTGGAAGCAAAGATTCCCGTGGGTGATCATGGCCCCCTTGGGCCGTCCCGTGGTCCCTGAAGTATAGCCGAGGACCGCCACGTCGTCAGGCATACATTCCACCAGCGGGGAGTTGTCGGAAGAGGCTTCAATCAATTCCCTGTATCCTGTTATCCTTTTCTCCACATCAGTGGGGTGGTCGAGAAGAATAGACCGTTCAAGGACGTCGGCGATACCAGGCTGCTGGACTAGCGGTGTCCACTGGTCCCCGGTACTGATCATCACTGCGGCCGAAGAGTCTTTAATAATGTAAGCAGCTTCAGGGGCGGTGTACAGCGAGTCTATAAAAACCGTTACCGCCCCCACCTTGGCCGCCGCGAAGTAGGCCGCCACCGTTTCCGGCCAGTTGAAGGGAACGTAAATGGCCACCCGGTCTCCTTTTTGTACCCCGAGGGAAGTAAAACCGTTAGCCAGCCGGTTGACCAGCCGGTCGAGCTCTTGATAGGTTATTTCTTCCCCGTTTCTGATCAGCACTGTCTTGATGGCCAGTTGACCCGGAAACAGTCGGGCCGCCTCTTCCAGGATAGATGCATAATTCATGGCTACCATCCTTTCCGGAGGAGAGCAGGTGTCCTCCTTTCGATATTATCGGTATTGCCGGCGGCTGGCTGCCGCCGGCAGTATTTAAAAACCTGTGACGGTCCTGATCAGCCGGCAGGCCGGCCAAGCTGCCACTCCCTGGCCAACTCCTCCATGATTTCTTCCGCCCCCCTGACCATGTTCTCTATAAACTCCTTCACCGTTACAACTCTGTCTATGTAGCCGCAGGAGAAGGAGAACGGCCCTTTAGGCCGGGCACCCAAAGAAGTCACAGCGTCCGCCGCCCGGTCGTCCTTCAGTTTTTCGGCCATTTCCCACATCGGATCGACGTCCTTCCAGTCATGGTGCTTAAGCATGACTTTTTCCAATGCCGGTATCCACTTTTCAAAGGGCATCTTGTCCCTCAGTTCCATTATTTCCCTGTAATCCTCGGGTTTGGGAGGGGCCACAAGCTCACGGATCAGGTCGGGGTGATCGGGGGTCGCTTTAACCATGTTTTCCTTTATTTTTTCCGAGATGGGGCATTCCTTGGTAGCCATAAGGCCCGATCCGATGTAGACCCCGTCGGCACCGGCCATCATGGCCGCCAACATGGTGCGGGAGTCCCCAACGCCACCGGCGGCCACCAGGGGTACCCTGATCTGCCGCCGGGCCCAGGCGATGGCAGTGAAGGTGGGAAGTTGCCGGATGTTCTTGAAACCGTAACCGTCCAGCCCCACCAGAACCACGGCGTCCGCCCCCATGGCCTCGGCCCGCCTGATGTGGTCAATGGTGGCAGCCTTGTGAATCCAGACAGCACCCGAGTCCTTGATTCGCCGGACGTACTTCTCAGGGTTGAAGACGGCCGTTTCGATGCAGTGCACCTTCTCCTCAATGCACACCTCCAGCATTTCGTCGATATGGGGGCACATCCCGATAGTTATATTGACAGCAAAGGGGTTATTGGTGGCGTTTCTCAATTTCCGGATGTCTTCCCGCAACCTGTCCGGGGTCCTTGAGCAAGCCGCCGTCAGGCAGCCTTCGGCGCCGGCCTCGGAAACTGCGGCGGCAAACTCCCAGGTGCCTATGCCGCTTAACCCCCCCTGCATGATGGGGTATTTACATCCCAGAAGATCGGTTAGCCTTGTCTTCCACCGCATGGATATTTCCTCCTTCCTTTTCTTCCGGTTAAACCCGGTCCGGTTTAATTACCCCTTTGATAAAATTGAGGATCAACTGGTTCACCGCTTCCGGCTTCTCCGTCTGCGTCCAGTGCCCGCAGTCCGGAATGTACTTCACCTGTATTCTGGGTACCCATTTTTCATTGTTCTGGCTTATCTCCAAGGACAAGAAAGGGTCCCGCCGGCCCCAGATGAGCAGCACCTCCCCGTCGTAGGTTTTGGGGTACCGGGCCCTGCTCCTGACCTTGAAGGAGGCCCGGTAATAGTTGATCGCGGCAGTCAGGGCACCGGGCCGGGAAAAGGCCTCAACGTAGCGCTCCACCGTCTCCCGGTCGAAGGCCTGCTTGTTTACCGCCGTGCCCCTGAACAGCCGCCGGAAGTGGCGGTAATTCCCCCGGGACATGTAGATCTCGGGCAGCCAAGGAAGCTGGAAGAAGAAAATGTACCAGCTCATCCGGCGCTGCTTCCATTTCCGCAGTTCCCTGGCGAAGGCCTTGGGGTGGGCGCCGTTGAGGATGACCAGCTTTCTCACCAGTTCGGGCCGGGTCAGGGCCAGGTGCCAGGCCACCGAGGCGCCCCAGTCGTGGCCCGCCAGGTTGACCTGGCGGTAGCCCAGGGCCGCGATCAGCTGGGCGATGTCCTCAGCAAGGGTGTCCACCCCGTAATTTTCCACGCCCCTGGGCCGGTCGCTTTCATTGAAGCCCCGCATGTCCGGGGCGATGACCCTGAAGTGGTCCTTCAGCCCCGCCATCTGGTGGCGCCAGGAGTACCAGAACTCGGGGAAGCCGTGCAGGCAGAGAAGGGGATCGCCCTCCCCGGCCGAGGCCACGTGCAGCCTGACGCCGTTGACGGTGATGTATTCGTGTTTTACCGGGCCGGCCTGTCCGCCTACAGGATCTTGTCCAGCCACCCTCAATCAGCCTCCGGTTTGAAGATTATCGGCCGGGCATATATAACCAGTCCCTGCCGGGCTTGGAAACCATTCTCTGCCGGTACTAATTAATCCTTCTGTCGTACCCGGCCCAGTACTGCTCCCGCAGCGCCACCTTGACCACCTTGCCGGCGCTGTTCCGCGGCAGGGCCTTGACGAAGTCCACCGAGGTGGGCTTTTTGTAGCTGGCCAAATATTTTTTGCAGTGTTCGATGATCTCCTCGGCGGTGGCAGAAGCCCCCTCTTTCAGCGCCACCACGGCCTTGACGGTCTCGCCCCAGCGCTCGTCGGGAACCCCGATGACCGCCGCCTCGTAAACCGCCGGGTGGGTGTAGATGACGTCCTCCACTTCCTTGCAGTAGACGTTCTCGCCGCCTGTCCGGATCATGTCTTTTTTGCGGTCCACGATGTACAAGTAGCGGTCCTCGTCCAGGTACCCCATGTCGCCGGTATGCAGCCAGCCGCCCCTCAGGGTCTCGGCGGTGGGCCCGGGAAGCTTCCAGTAGCCCTTCATGTTGCTGGCGCCCCGGACCACGATCTCGCCCACCTGCCCGGTGGGAAGGTCGTTGTCGTCGTCGTCCACGATCCTCACCTCCACGTTCCGGGCCGGCCGGCCGCAGGAGGTGAGCTTCTGAAAACCGGTGGCGGAGTGGTTGTGGAAGGTCACGTTGGCGGTGGTTTCGGTGCTTCCGTAGTACTCCATGATGCTGCAGCCCAGAAGTTCGCCGGCCTTCTTGATCAGGTCGGGCTCGTAGGCGGTGACGAAAAACCTCAGGCTGCTCAGGTCGTATTTTTTAAGATCGGGGTGGAGCAGCACCACCCGGGCGGCCTGGGGCAGGAGGCCGGTGAAGGTGGCCCGGTACTTCTGAATAAACTCCAGGAACTGCACCGGGTTGAAGTTGCGCATGATCACCGCCGACCCCCCGGCATAGAGGGTGGCGAACATGATCCCGGCGGTGGCGATGTGGAAAATGGGCTGGGCGGCCACCATGAAATCCCTTTCGGTCAGGTTCCACTCGCTGTTCATGCCGTAGGTGGCCTCGATGATGTTGCGGTGGGTCAGCATGCACCCCTTGGGCTTGCCGGTGGTGCCGCTGGTGTACATCTGGATGACTACGTCGTCCTCGTCCACGTCCACCCCGGGCTCCCGGTCCGGTGCCGCCCCGGTAAACTCCTCCCAGTCCAGCATGCCGGCCCCGCCGCCCACGACCACGTAGTGCCTGACCGTCTCCAGCCTGCTCCTGACCGACTCCACCAGTTCCCTGAATTCGGCCCCCAGCAGGAAAACCTTGGCCTCGGCGTCGTTGACGATGTACGCAATCTCCTCGCCCACCAGGCGGAAGTTGAGGGGGACCTCCACCGCCCCCAGCTTGCCCAGGGCGAATTTAATCTCCACCGACCGGTGGCAGTTGAAATTGAGGTAGGCCACCCGGTCCTCCCGGGTTATACCCAGTCCGGCCAGGGCGTTGGCCAGACGGTTCACCCTCCGGTTGAACTGATCGAAGGTGAACTGTTCATCTCCGCAGGCAATGCACAGCCTGTCCGGGAAAAGGCTGGCGTTGCGCCTGGTGATGTGCCCCAGAGTAACGCCTTGAGATGCCATTTTCAATTCCTCCTTCTAATCTTGTACCGGGCTTCTTTACGGCTTGATGAATTCCCACTCGCAGCAAACCCCGCTGCCCTCCGACTCGGGCGGGATACTCACCGCCCTGACCTTTATCCCGGGGCTGAAAAAGCGGGTGTACATCTCCATCATGGGCTGCTCCACTTCCCGGCAGAAGTACTTGTCCCTGCCCTGGCCCTCCCTCTTCAGGGCCTCCAGGGTGGGGCAGTGCTCCACCCGGAAGCTGCCCCGGTTTTTGTCCTGCAGGTGCAGGTGGGACCTGACGTTCCCCCCCCAGACGCTGAACTGAAAGGCCTTAAACAGGGCCTCCACGTCGTCGCCGGTAATTTTGAGGGCAGAGGTGATCCTTTTCAGCTCGTACCTGATGAACTTTTCCCACACCCACAGGTCGCAGGCGATGGCCGTCCGGTCGTCGAAGCGGTCTTTTACGCTCAGGTACCAGAAGCCGTCAACGGCCAGGAACAGGTTGCTGTAGAGGTTTAAAAACTCCACCAATTTTTCTTTGGGAAAGTCCTCCCAGCGGATGTCGGCCCTGAACGGGCCGCTGTAGTCCTCCATTTACTTCACCCTCCCCGGATTCAGACGCCCTTGATCCTCCATTCCCACTCGCACCACAGGTCTTCGGGGTGTTCGTCCGGCGGGCAGATGATGCACTCGATCTCCAGGTCGGGGTTGACCGCCCGGCCGAACCTCCCCAGGGCCTCCAGCCCGGCCTCCTTGCAGGGAAGCTCGGGCAGCCCGGACTTGCGCCTGCCCAGCTGCATGTGGCACTTGGTCACCCTGGCCCGGATGTGCCTGTCGCTGACCTCGCTGATCTCGTACTCCACGTTGGAAAGCATGGTAGAGAAAACCAGGGCCCGGCCCAGGTCCTCCACGCTCCCCCCCAGCCCGAAGAGTTTTTTCAGAAGCCAACCCTGGACTTCCCCGTTCCGGCCGAAGACCCGGGCGTCGCCCTCCCTGGCCGCCTCGGTGCCGTATTTCTCGCTGACAAACTGCATCCAGTTGCCCTGGATGTTCCAGAAAAACTTGTGCAGCTCGCCGATGTACCTGACCATGTCCTCCCTGGACAATTTTTCAAGCTCGTTTTTCAGGCTTAACACATCTATCCCCCGGCAGTTACGGATTTGCAGCAGCCCGCTATTTTTCCTCGATGATATACTCGCAGACGCTGTCTCCCCATGGCATGGCCTTGCTCATGGAGACCTTGAGTTTTGGCGACAGCCTGCCTACCAGCCCGCCGTACTCCTCGGCGCAGCTCTTGCTGCAGTCCATGTCGGCGCAGCCGAAGTCCTCCCTCTTTTCCCAGAAGCGGCAGACCTTGTTGACATAAATTCCCTTCTGTGGAGACTCCAGGCGGGCGTCCACGTATTCGTAGGCTCCGTACCCCCAGACCTCACAGCTGTAAAGCAGGGCCAGCTTCAGCGCCCCCTCCACGGTGGGCTCCAATTCGAAGTCCCGGACCAGCTTGGCGGCGGTCCTGCTGCTCATGGCCGGCTGAATTTTCCGGTACAGCTCGACGGCCACGTCGGTTCCGTATTTCTCCTTGACAAAGAGCATCCCGGCGGACAGCGCGGTGTATGCGATGTCCACCATCCTCCGGTACCTGTACTCCCACTCCAGCTGCGGGACCTTGATTTCACTCATTTTTCATTCCTCCTTATATTTGGCTTTTTTTCAATTTACAGCGCCTCCAACAGTATTTCGGCCACGTCCCTGATCTCTATAAGTCCCTCCAGGCCCTCCGCCGCCGGAGCGTCGCCCAGCATGACGGCGCAGGCCGGGCAGGCCGTGGCCAGCACCCGGGCCCCGGTCCCGTATGCCTCCCGCACCCTGATCCGGGCCGGGTTGCGGTCCCCCCCGCCGCCCAGCAGGTCGGCGTAACAGTTGCCCCCGCCGCCGCTGCAGCAGAAGGAGTTGCGCCGGGTTCTCTCCATTTCGACCAGTTCCAATCCCGGAACCGCCCCCAACACCTCCCTGGCCGACTGGTAGTCCTGGTTGTGCCTGCCCAGAAAACAGGGGTCGTGGAAGGTGACCCTGGCCGCCGGGGACTTTTTCGGGACCAACTTCCCCCCGGCGATCAACTCCCTGATCAACTGGGTGTAGTGTACGACCCCGAAGTCCGCCCCCAGCCCCGGGTAGTCGTTTTTGAAGGTGTTGTAGGCGTGGGGCGAAAGTGTGACCACCTTTTTCACCCCCAGTTCTTTAAAGATCCGGATGTTTTCTTCCGCCAGGGCCTCGAAGAGGCCCCTTTCCCCGATCCGGTTGACCTCGTTGCCGTCGCAGTTTTCCCGGCTGCCCAGGATGCCGAAGGAGACCCCGGCCTTTTGCAGTATCCCGGCCAGGGCCAGGGCTATTTTCTGCCCCCGGGGGTCGAAGGACCCCTCGGACCCGACGTAAAGCAGGTACTCCTCCCCGCGGTACTCCTTCACCCCGCTGCCCAGAGCCCATTCGCCCCCCTTTTCCCGGGGCGCCTGGTACGGATTGCCGTACAGGTGCACGTTCTTCAGGAAGTTTCTCAAATTGGCGGGCACAAAGCCCTTCTCCACCAGATCGGCCTTCAGTTCCTCGATCACCTTCAGCGGCCGGTTGCCCACGGCCGGCCGGCACTGCTCCTCGCAGGCCCCGCAGCTGGTGCAGGTGAAAACCCGGTGGGCCATTTTTTCCCCGGGCTCCAGCCGGCCCTCCAGCACCGCCCTGGCGATCTCCATCCTGCCGATGGCGTAGTATGAATCGAACCCGAACCTTTCCCCGGAGGGGCAGATGGGTGTGTACTCCGGGTAGGCAATCCTGCAAGCCCCGCACTTCAGGCAGTGGTAAATGTTCTCCCTGAACTCCGCCAGCATTGGTGGTCAGCCTCCTTGTACTTCGGCTTTTAATTGTTCCTCCAGGGTGTACGGCCCACCGGGCATCATGATCCCGTTGGGGTCCACCATTTTTTTGATCCCGGTCAGAAGCTCCGCGTAGCTGGGGAGCACCACCCGCAAAAGGGACCTGTTGGGCATGGTGTGCACCGCGCCGTAATTCATCACCAGCCGGGCGTAGCACTCCCTGAGGCAGTTGTTGACCAGCTGCACGCCCTCAGAGTCCAGCGGGTCGTAAAGTATTTCATGCTCCACGTAGACCGTCGAACAGCGGTCGTAGGGGATGACGATCAGCTCGGGCTCCAGTGGCTGGCCGCTTAAGGCGTCCTTGAGCCCGTACTTTTTCACCGTCTCCCTTATCGCGGCGTTGAGGTCCTTTGCCCTGGCCGCCGGCACGCAGCCGATGACCGCCGCGAACCCGGCGTAGGGGGCGAACATCCGGAGCACCTTCTGGCTGGCCCCCTCGGTCATTTCGTCCATCACCGCCCGGGTGGCGTCGTCGAACCCGGCCTCCCGGCCGCCCCTGGGAATTATCTCCTCGGCCACCATCTCCTCGTAAAGTTCCACCTGCCGGGACTTGCCCCCCAGTCCCACCACCAGCTGGTACTCCGGCAGCCCGGCCATGATCGCGTCCCTCCTGGCAGCGTCCCTGAGTTCGTCCGGGTGGGCAGCGATCCGGAGCGACAGGTGCCTGTTGCTCAGCATGCTGTACCTGGTAATCTCCAGCCTTTCAACGCTCTTCATGGCCTCCACGGCCGGTTCCAGGCTGTCGAAGGCGTAGTAGACGTTCTTTTCCACCTCGGCCAGGGGGCGCAGCCGGATCATCAGCCTGGTGATGATCCCGTAGTTGCCCAGGCTCCCCCGGAACAGCCCGGTGATGTCCGGTCCGTAGGCGTACCGGAAGTACGGGTTGAGTTCGGCCCCGGTACGGGTGGCCTGGGACCCGGTGCGGATGATCTCCCCGTTGGGCAGCACCGCCTCCAGGGTCACCGCCCGGTCGGCCGGGTACCTGGTGGAGTACGGGGTAATGTTGGTGAGCAGGAAGTTGCCCACCGGGCTGGTGTCGTACGGCCCGCCGATGGGGATGATGTCCAGCCTTTTTTTCCGGGCCTCCTTGCGCAGCTGTCCCCAGCTCACCCCGGGCTCGATGAAGGCGGTCATGGTGTCCTCGTTGATTTCCAGTATCCTGTTCATCCTTTTCAGGTCCAGGACCAGCCCGCCGGCGTAGGGGACGGCCGACCCGGCGATGTTTACGCCGAAACTCCGGGGATACACCGGGATTCTGTACTTGTTGGCCAGCCTGATGATCCCCTGTACTTCCCCGGTGCTGCCGGGCATGACCACGAAGTCGGGGAAGGGGATGGCCTTTCGCATCAGCGCGGTGTAGGAGTCCTTCATGTACGGGATGAGGTCGGCCTGTTCGGACGAGATGTTTTCCTCCCCCAATATGTCCACCAGTTCCTTGTAGAGATCGGCAGCCTGTGCAGTCAACTCCCTCCCCTCCCGTCAGTCGATTTTCATGGGAAATTCGCCTTTTTCAACGGCCGCGATGTACTTGGCAATCTTGGGGTAAACCATGGTGATCACCGGCAGCGGACTGACCATGGGGCCGTAGTTGACAATGGGGTAGGTGGCCGTGCCGGCCTTCCTCAGGGCGGCCAGCCCGTCCACGATTTTCTGCAGGTGGGAGGGCGGAACGGCTATTTCCAGCTCGTCCTCCTGGACGTGGCCGAACCGGCGCTGGCCGTAACAGGGGATGGAAAGGTAGGGCCGTTTGTTCTTGTAGCACTCCACCAGCGAGTCGGCGCAGGAACCCTCGCCGCTGAAGAAAAACTCCAGGCGCTGGTAGTCCTTCCACTGCCAGGCGTTCATCAACAGGTGCAGCTGGCCAGGGGTGCCGTAAATCAATACCACGTCGGGGTCGTCCAGGCGGCCCGAGGTCACCGGGGAGAGGGCCACCGCGTTGTATTTACCGAAGGAAATCCGGGGCAGCGACTGCTGGTACCTGGCGGCGTCCTCCTGTTCACCCATCCACACCCTGACCGACGACTCCCCGTCCAGAAGCCCCGCTTCCGGAAGAGGGGCCAGCCCCAGCATGAACATGCAGGCCGGCATGCCCAGCCCCTGGACGGTGAACCCCATGGTCCAGCCGGTGGTCCGGGCCAGGGTCACGTACTGGCAGAAGGACAGCTTCTGGGGCCAGGTACGGATTTTTTCAACTTTCTGGAGGTCCTCGGCCTTTTCGAACAGCTTGACCCCCAGGGGGTAGGTGCGCAGTCTCAGATACCTTTGGACTTCCTCGGCCGCTTCCTTGTAATTGCTCATCTGATTACCTCCTGATTGGATGAATTATGTCCTTAGCTATTTCTCCTCTTCCGCCAGCCCCTCGTCGGCCAGGATGACCATCGCCGCGTTGTGCCCGGGCACTCCGGACACGCCGCCGCCGGGGTGGGTGCCGGACCCGCAGATATACAGGTTGCGGACCGGGGTGCGGTAGCCCGAGCACTCCAGGTTGGGGCGGAAGGAGAACATCTGGTCGAATGTCATCGCCCCGTGCCCCCAGTCGCCCCTGGTGATGTTGAAGCGGCGCTCCAGGTCCAGGGGTGACTGGACGAACCGGCCGCTGATGGCCCTTTTTAGGTTGGGGACGTACCCGGCCAGGATGTCGATGGTCCGGTCGGCCACCCGGTCCTTGATCTGGTCCCAGTCCCCCTCCTTCAGGTCGTAGGGGGCGCACTGCACCCAGAGGTAGAGGTAGTGCTTGCCGGGGGGCGCCAGGGAAGGGTCCTGTAGGGTGCTGACCAGCCCCAGCATGTACGGGTTCTCCGAGGGCCTCCCGTACTTGAAGTCGTCGTAGGCCCTTTCCAGGTATTCCAGCGAGGGCCCGATCCCGAACATGCCGATGGGCTCCCCGGGGAAGGCCGTGAACTCGGGCATTTCGTCCAGGGCCAGGTCGATCTTGAACCCGGTGGCCTCGGTCTTGTAGTTCCTGATCTTGGCGGTGAACTTGTCCTCCAGGGACTCCGGGCCTACCAGGTTTAAAAAGGTCCTCCTGGGGTCGGCGTTGGAGGCGATCCGGCGGGCCCCGATGACCGTCCCGTCGGCCAGCCTGACGCCCACCGCCTGGCCGTTTTCGACCACGATCTGCGACACCTCGACCCCGGTCCTGATGGCGGCCCCGGCCTCCTCGGCGGCCCTGGCCATAAGCTGGGTAATTGTCCCCATCCCCCCCTGGACGGTGGCCCAGCGCCCGGCCAGGTGGAACAGGAGGCCCGGAGGCGACCCCGGGGAGTATGGAGAGAGTATGTAGCCGTCCTGCCCCATGATGGCCAGGGCGGCCTTGACTTTGTCGCTCTCGAAGTACCTGTCCAGGAGGTCCTTGCTGCTCAGGAACATGATGTCCTTGAAGGACTCCAGGTCAGCGGGGTCCTCCACCAGGGAAAACATGTCCTTGAGGTCCGGCGGCGGGAACAGCCTGACCAAGTCGAAAATCTCGCTGAAGTCCCTGGCCAGCTGCACAAATTCCGGGTAGGCGGCGGCGTCCCTGGCGGAAAACCGGGCAATCTCGTCGCAGGTCTTACCCACGTCGGTGTACAGCCTGATCCCGGTGCCGTCGGGAAAGGGCACGGCGTACATCATCTCCGACCGGATGAACTTCAGGCCCATTTCCTTGAGCTTCATGTCCGACACCACCCTGGGGTGCAGGGTTGTCGGAAAGGCGGCACCCAGGTTGAAGCGGTAGCCCCCGATAATCTCCCGGGTCACGCAGCAGCCGCCCACCACGTCGCTGCGCTCCAGGACCAGCACGTCCAGCTTCTTCCGGGCCAGGTAAAAGGCTGCGGTCAGCCCGTTGTGGCCGGCCCCGACAATAATCACATCGTGTTTTTCCATGACCCGACAATCACTCCCCTCTTTTTGCTGTCTTTACAAAGGCTGTAAAGCAATCAGTGTACCACACCGGAAAAACGCCGGTTTTTCCGGAAATATACCGTCCCGGGCCGGGGCTCCCGGTCCGAACTATAAAAAAAATCCGAAATTTCGGACATTTGCTGTCCGGTATCTCGGACCACCATGCGGCGGATAAAGGAATATCAGCAGGAGTGAGGTGTTGGCGATTAAACGGCTGTCCGGAATACCGGATCAGGTCCCGGCCAGCTCCCGGGCCTCCTTCTTTAATCCCTGCCGGTCCACCTTGAGGCCCAGCAGGAAGGGGAAGGTCTCCCTGAAATATACCCGGCGGGGGACCTTGTAGCTGGACATTTTCTCCCGGCACCAGGCGATGATCTCGTCCTGGGTCAGCTTGTCCCGGTATTCGGGCCTGGGAATGATGAAGGCCACCGGAATCTCCCCGTACTTGGGGTCAGGGGCGCCCACCACGGCGACGCTCTTGACGGCCGGGTGATAGCCCATGATCAGCTCGATTTCCCTGGGCGACACCGTCAAGCCGGATACCTTGATCACTTCCTTGCTCCTTCCGGTGTAGTAAAAGAAGCCGTCCTCGTCGTACATGCCCAGGTCCCCGGTGATCAGGAACCCGTCCGGGAGGTAGCAGGCGGCGTTTTCCTCGGGCCGGTTGAAGTACTCGGGCGAAAGCGCCGGATCCTTGATGGCCAGCTCCCCCACCGTCCTGGGAGGCACCAGCTGCTTGGTGGCCGGGTCCACGATCTTGATTTGGGTTTCGGGCATGGGCAGGCCGATGAAGACCCCCCCGGCCTCTTCCTGCTTCTGCAAGTCAACGTCCTGGAAGCCCAGGGTGATGGTGTTCATGGAAAGGGTCTCGGTTAGCCCGTAGGTTATGTCGTAGAGCATTCCGCCATTGGTGATTTGGGCCAGCTTCTCCCGCAGCCCCCGGTTGAGGAGGACGTTGTACTGGGTGCAGGTGGCGTTTCTGAGGGAGGTAAGGTCGAATTTTTTCAACTCGGTCTCGGGCAGCTTGGTGATGGTGTCCCAAAGGTCCGAGGGCCCCCAGACCATGAATACCTTGTACCGGTCTATGGCCATCAAAAAGGTGGCGAAATCGAACCTGGTCAGCAAAACGGTGCACAGCCCGCTGAAGATCATGGCCTCCATTTGCCCCCGCCCGGCGGTGTGGAAGAGCGGCACGAAGATCATCACCGCCGACCCCGGGGTGACGTTGAGGCCGAAATAGGTGTACATGCAGGACCTGGTGTAGGTTATCCCCAGGTGGGTGTGGAAGCACCCCTTGGAGGGGCCGGTGGTGCCCCCGGTGTAGTCCAGGCTGGCCATGTCCTCCAGCCTGATCTCCACCTGCGGGGGATCTGTGCTCTGGCCCCTTATGGCCGGCATCATGTCCAGGGCCCCCGGGCACTCCGGCTTGGGCTGCTGGAATATGTCCAGGAGGGGAAGCTCGGGTTTCTCCGGCAGGAAATCCCGGAAGCCGGTGGTCAGTATCTTCTCGATGCCGAACCTTTCCCTGAGGCCGGCAAAGATTGGGTAGTTCACGTCCTGGGTGACGACGATCCTGGGCCTCGCGTCACCCAGGGGCGCCTCCAGTTCCATCTCCTTCCACAGGGGATCCAGGGGGATGATGGTGCAGCCGGCCTTCAGCCCCCCGAAGTGGGCGATTATGTACTGGGGGCAGTTGTAGAGGTGGATGCCGACGAAATCGCCCTTGCCCAGCCCGCTGGCGATCAGGTAGTTGGCGAACTGGTTGGAGAGTTCTTCCAGCTGCCGGAAGGTGATCCTGGTGCCGTAGTAAATGATTGCGGGCTTGTCGGGGATGGCCTGGGCCCACTTGCTCAGGTACTCGGTGATGGGGGCCTTACCATATGGGTATAAAAGCTCCGGGGACAGCCCCCTCTTGGCCATGTGTTCTTTTTGTTTTTCCGCGATCCACTGGAAATACTGCTTTTCGTCCATGAACAGGCCTCCTTGTAAATTAATTTGAATTGTACGAAATTTCGGATTTTGGTGTCCGGAATTCAGGAATCATCCTGCAGGCCGTATAAAACCGGGCCCGGGGTTGACCGGCCGTTCCTTGTCCGGTTTTCCGGACTCAGCG
Source organism: Desulfovirgula sp. (assembly GCA_020725625.1). Classification (GTDB taxonomy): domain Bacteria; phylum Bacillota; class Desulfotomaculia; order Desulfotomaculales; family Desulfocucumaceae; genus JAILZP01. Next base: position 27,306 of record DYET01000172.1, read on the forward strand.
CAACGGGGAAACGTCCTGCGCGGGAACGGCCTGCCTAAACCGCAAAAGCCGGCGGCGGGCGGCTGAGGATCGCCCGTAGAAAAACTTTAAAAGGCCCGCTCTCAAAACTTATGTACAGGGTTATTGCAACTAGCATGCCATCACGAACCCGGCCGCCGGCAGGACGCCAAAAGGGCGGGACTGTTTTTTGCATAAAAAAATTTCAATTCTTTTTAAGGCGGTGATTTTACCGTGTATTACGGGCAGATGGGAAGAATACTGTTTGTCGACCTGACGGACGGAAAGGTCTCCGGGGAGGCGCTCCCGGGGAATTTGATCGACCGGTTCGGGGGAGGCATCGGCATCAATGTCAGCCTGATATACGGCGGCTTCACCCCGGGGGCCTCCCCCACCGGCCCGGAGAATATGATCGTGATCGGCACCGGTGTCCTGACCAACACCGGCGTCCCCTCCACCCCCAAGGCCGTCCTGACCACCAAGGGGGCCCTTACCGGGAGCCTGCTTTCCTCCCCCTCGGGGGAGTTCGGCAACATGCTGAAAAGGGCCGGCTACGACCACGCGGTGATCACCGGCAGGTCGGACCGGCCCGTGTATATCGAAATTTCCGAGTCCGGCGCCAGGATCCTGCCGGCCGGAGACCTCTGGGGAAAGGACATTTATCAAACCACCGACGACCTGGTAAAAAGGCACGGCAAGTGCTCGGTGGCGGCCATCGGCCCGGCCGGGGAGAACCTGGTCAAATTCGCCAACGTGCTGGTCAACAAGCATGCCACCTGGTGCCGGGGAGGCATCGGGGCGGTCTGGGGAAGCAAAAATCTAAAGGCCGTGGTGGCCTCGGGCGGCCTCCGGCCCCGGGTGCACAGCCCGGAAAGACTTAAGGAGGCCGTCCGGAAGTGGCACGAAACCTTCAGCGCCTCGCCGTTCATCGAACCCTGGAGAAAGCTGGGCATCTACATCGCCTGGAAATCCTGGTTGGAAACCGGCAAGCTGACGGTCAAAAACTGGACCGAACTTTACCCCTCCGATCAGGCCACCAGGCTTTACGGGCCCGAGGCCTACCTCCGGGAAATCAGGAGGGGGTCGTACTCCTGCCCCTCCTGCCCCCTGGGCTGCAAGGGCATCATCGGTGCCGGGGGCCCGGAGTCCGGGGAGCCGGCCATCCACTCCACCGATCCCTTCGCCGGGTCCGCCGCCTTCGGCATCAGGTGCGACGTAGGCAGCCTGGACAGGGTGGTCAGGTGCACCGAAATGTCCAACCGGCTGGGCCTGGACTACGCCACCTTCAGCATGCGGCTGGAGTACCTGGTGGACCTTTACCAGAAGGGGATCCTCAAAAACGGCGACTGCGGGGGCTTCAGGCCCGGCACCGGGTACGAACCCACCATGGAGCTGATGCGGCTGATCGCTTTCAATGAGGGGATCGGCCGGCGACTTGCCGGCACCTGGAAGGAAGTGGTTGAGGACATTGGCGGGGGAATGGAAGAACTGGCCGTCCAGATCAAGGGCATGGACCCCTCGTCGGACATCAGGGGCCACCTCTGCACCGAAACCCTGGGCCTCCTCACCGGGCCCGGGGGAGGGCACAACATGCGGGCCCTGGGGGCCACCATCGTCCCCGGGCGGCCGGCCGACTCCCTGCGCCGCTTCGGCCGGCGCATCGGCGTGCCGGAGGAAAGGATGGAGGCGGTGTTCAGCGGACCCATGAATTACAACCCGGCCCGGCTGCTGAAGTGGGTCGAGGACTACAACACCGTCCTCCTGATCCTGGGCTGCTGCAACCGGGAGCCCCTGGCCCGGGCCTTCGACCTGGAAAGCTGCTCCGGCTTTTACCGGGCGGTCACCGGCAGGGACCTGGGCGGCGGGGACCTCATGGCCATGGGGCAAAGAATCTGGGACCTGGAGAGGCTTTTCAATTTCCGGGAGGGGTTCACCCGGGAGGACGACCTGCCTCCCAAAAAGTGGGCCACCGAAAGCAGGAAGTGGCACGGGGACGCCGTCCTGCCCCCCTTCACCAACCGGCAGGCCGCCGCCCTCCTGGAGGAATACTACCTGGAAAGGGGCTGGGACCCCTCCCTGGGGGCCCCGGCAGCCGCCCCCCGGCCTAATTTTGGAGGAGGTCCTCCCCCTGCTCAATCCGGGCCTTGACATTGGCGGCAAACTGCTGGGCCTCTTTATAGGCCCGATCTTTCATCAGGGTTTCCAGCAGGGACCGCAGGCTGGCCGGGATAGCCTCCCCGGCGCTGCCGGTAAGCTCGTAGCAGACGCTGGTGGCGCCCTCCCCGTCGGGCTGGTTTTTAATGCTGCCCTTCATCCGGAGCAGGCCGTCCTCCGAGTGACCCTCGAATTCGGCCATGTATGGGGGTTCCTGCCGGATCATCCTGGTGATAATCTTAAAGGTCTTGGTGACAAAACCCACCTTGACCTTGTAAACCCACCTGGAAAGCTTGGTTTCCGGGTCGATCAGGTCGATTTCGGTGACCCCGGGCACGCACGATCCCACCTTCAGGATGTCGCTCAAAAAGTCCCAGGTTTTGTCTATCGGCGCCTCAACCTTGAACACCAGACTTCCCTTTTCTTCCACGGCAAAATACCTCCGTTCAAAATTTTTGCATCAGTAAAGCAATCTTTATGTCGTGAAAGCAAATTATATACCATTTGACAAAGCCTTGGCCCCACCCGCCCCGCCCCCTTCAAGACTACAGAGTCCGGAATCCCGGACTGCAGCCATCCAAGATTCCGGACTCATAAAATTGTATTGAGTTTATTCTTTCACCACGGCTTTTTCAGTGGGCAGCGGCCGTCCGGAATCCCGGAAAGGCCTCTCTTTTTATCAGCCGGACTTTTTTTGGGGCTTTTCTGGACCGGGTTTTTAATCGAGTAGCCGGAAATCTTCTCATAAAACCTGGACCGGCTGATCCCCAGCAGCTTGGCGGCCTCGGTGCAGTTCCCCCCGGTTTCCCTGAGGGCCGAAACCAGAAGGGACCTTTCAAATCCCTCCATGGCCCTGCGGTAATCGGTAAACTGCCCGCCGGCGAAGCCGCAGCCGGCACCTCCCCTCTGGGGCAGCTTCTCCGCCAGGTAGGGAGGGAGGTGTTCCTGTCCGATCAGGTCCCGGGGCCCCATGTTCATGGCCCTTTCCACGACGTTGGCCAGTTCCCTGATATTCCCCGGCCAGTCATGGTTTTCCAGAATCAGCCGGGCCTCGATGGTGAAGCCCTTGACCTCAGTCCCCAGGTTCTGGTTGAACCGCTGCACGAAATGTTCGGCGATGAAAATGATGTCTTCCCTTCGCTCCCGGAGGGGGGGGATGTACAGGGAAATGACGTTCAGGCGGTAGTACAGGTCCTGGCGGAACCTGTTCCGGCTGATCATCTCGGTCAGGTTCATGTTGGTGGCCGCGATGATCCTGACGTCCACCTGGATCGTCTCGGTGCCCCCGACCCTTTCAAATTCCTTTTCCTGGAGCACCCTGAGGATCTTGGCCTGGAGGGGGAGGGGCATGTCCCCGATCTCGTCCAGGAAGATGGTCCCCCCCTGGGCAAGCTCGAATTTGCCCGGCTTCCCCCCTTTTTTGGCGCCGGTGAAGGCCCCGTCCTCGTAGCCGAAGAGTTCGGACTCCAGCAGGCTCTCCGGGATGGCCGCGCAGTTCACCTTGACGAAGGGAAACATCCTCCTGGGGCTGGCGTCGTGGATGGCCTGGGCAAACAGCTCCTTGCCGGTGCCGCTTTCGCCCAGGATTAAAATATTGGAAAAGCCCGAGGCCGCCGCCATGGCGTCCTGCTTCAGCTGGATCATGGTCTTGCTCTGGGTCAGGATGCTGTCAAAGTTGTACCGGCTGGCGGTGACCCTGAGCAGCTCCTTCTTGTAATGCTTGAGCTGGCTTTCCAGCAGGTCCAGTTTGGAAATCAGGTTCTTCAGCTTGTTCAGGTTTTTGAAGATCAGGCTGGTGACCGTCCCCACCACGGCATTGGACTCCATCACCGGGTTGGAGGTCATCAGGAAGCGCTGGCCGTTGGCGTTTCCCACGTCCACCTCGGAGGTGCCCCGGTGGAGGACCATGTCCACCACCTGGCTGCCGAAGACCTCCCTGAACTGCCTGCCGATTACCTTGTCCCCGTTTTTCTTGAGCAGCACCAGGGCGGCCTGGTTGACCCTGACGATGACACCCTTTTCATCGGTGACCACGATGCCGTTGTCCACGCTGGCGATGATCGTCTCCAGGGTCTGCTTCAGCCGGCGAACGCTCTCCAGTTCCTGGGACAGGTTCTCAAGGTCGGTGAGGTCCTGGAAGATCCCGATGGCCCCGCCGATCTGCCCGTTGAGCTTGACCGGGTGGCCGCTGAAGATGACCGTCCGGTTGTCCAGGCGCCTCTTCTCCCTGAGCTGGATCTTGCCTCCCACCAGCACCTTTTCCAAATCAAAATCCTGCATCACGTTGTTCAGCAGCCTGCCCTCGATCTGGTCGGCCGGCCGGCCCAGCAGTTCTTCGGCCACGTGGTTGATCAAACTGACCGTTCCCCGTTTGTCAATGGCGATAACCCCTATTACTACAGCGTAACTTAAAAATAACAATGGACAA
>DYET01000173.1 GCA_020725625.1 Desulfovirgula sp.
CTATCTCTAAATACAATAGAAAAAATACTGGGAGTTCTACCTACTAAATCTTGACGCAGACTTCCTTTTTCGGATTGGGGACTGCTGGTTTTGATGTGGGGTATAATTGTACTTTTGGGCATGTTTATAGACTGGATAGGGATAATTATGATCGTGGTTCCACTTTTTACACCGATTGCGGTTTCCCTGGGTTTTGACCCTGTTTGGTTTGCCATGATGAACATAATAGTTCTGCAGACCTCATTTCTCACACCTCCATTCGCCTTTTCCATCTTTATGCTGAAGGGTATTGCCTCACAAGTCAAAACATCGGAAATCTACCGGGGAGTATTGCCATTCATTGCAATACAGCTTGCAAGCCTTATCGTTTTCAGTATTTTCCCCGAAATAATTTTATTTGTGCCAAAGTACCTTGGGTTAATAAATTGATTGTCTACACCAATTGATCTTTATTTTTGTTTCGTACTTAACTATAAAAGGAGGCAGGTATGAGAAGCGTATCGGTGGTAGGCATCGGTGAAACGAAAATGGGCAAATTCCCGGAAAGATCCCTGAGAGATTTGATCCTGGAGGCTGGGACCAAAGCCATCGGTGACGCCGGGATCGAAAAAGAAAGGATAGAAGCTCTATACCTGGGAAATTACAACGGATCCTACTGGAGCCTGCAGAGCCATATGGGCCCCCTGGGGTCGGAGGTGCTGGGGCTCGGCGACATACCCACCCTGAGAACCGAGGGGGCGTGCGCCACGGGCAGCCTGGCCTTCCGGCAGGGCCTCATGGCGGTGGCGGCCGGGTTCTATGACGTTGTGCTGGTGGGCGGAGTAGAGAAAATGACCCACAGGCAGACCGAAACGGTGACCACGGGACTTGCCAGCGCGGCGGACGCGGATTTGGAGGTCAGCCTGGGGGCCACCTTCCCGTCTCTTTTCGCCATGATAGCCAACCGCTATTTTTTCGAGTACGGGAATGTAAGGGAGCAAATGGCCGTGTGCGCCGTGCAGAACCACGACAACGCCCTGCTCAACCCCGACGCGCAGATGCACAAAAAAATCACCGTCCAGGATGTCTGCAACGGGTTCCCGGTGGCTTATCCGTTCACTGTGTACGACTGCTCGCTGGTTTCCGACGGGGCCTGCTTTGTGGTTCTTGCCGCCACTGACGTGGCCGGGGAGTTTTGTAAAAAACGCCTGGTGGAGGTAGCCGGCAGCGGACATGCCGGGGATGCCATAACCATGGCCGCCAAAAAGAGCCTGACCACCTTCACGGCCACCCTCGGCGCGGCCCGACAGGCCTACGAGATGGCCGGAATCAGGCCGGCGGACGTAGATTTTGCCGAGGTCCACGACTGCTTTACCATAACCCAGATCATAAACATAGAGGACCTGGGCTTTTTCCCCAAGGGAAGGGGCGCGGCTGCGGTTGCCGCGGGCAGGACCGCCCTGGACGGGGAACTGCCGATCAATCCGAGCGGGGGCCTGAAGGCCAAGGGCCATCCCATCGGGTGCACCGGCTTAAGCCAGATTTATGAAGCGGTTGTCCAGATACGCGGTGAAGCCGGGGCCAGGCAGGTCAAAAACGCTGAAACCGGCTTAACCCACAACCTGGGTGGTTCCGGGGCCACCTGCCTGGTGCACATCTTCCGGGGGAGGTAGAAACGTGAACAAGAGGGGCAGGATATATACCTTCACAATCATTCACACCGCGTCGGAAGCTTTTAAGGATATGACGCCTTACGTGGTGGCCGTAGTGGAGGACGACCGGGAAAAATTTTTTGCCCGGATCGAAGGATATGACCGGGACAGGGAAGTCAACATCGGCATGGAAGTGGAGTTTTCCGGGCTGGACGACGGCGGCAGGCCTGTATATAAATTCATTTGACGAAAAAAGACACGGGGAGAAGGGATTATGAGATTAAAGGACAAGGTTTGTATAATTACCGGGTCAGGCAATGGCATAGGCCGTGCCACCGCCCTGAAGTTCGCCTCGGAGGGGGCCAGGGTGGTGGTGTGCGATGTGGACCCCCCAGCCGTTGAGGAAACCCTTTCCAAAATCAGGGAGGCCTGCGGGGATGCAACCGGTTGCAAGGTGGATGTTACTAAAAGGCAGGATGTGGACGGTATGGTCAGGTATGTCATGGAGAAATACGGGAGAATCGACGTCCTGGTCAACAACGCAGGCGTAATTATGGACGGCCAGCTGCACAAGATGACCGACGACCAGTTTGACAGAGTGGTTGAGATTAACCTCAAGGGAACTTACCTGTGCACCAGGGCCGTGGTTGACGTCATGCTGGCCCAAAACCACGGGGTAATATTAAACGCTTCGTCCATCGTGGGGATTTACGGAAATTTCGGCCAGACCAACTATGCCGCCACCAAGTTCGGCGTGATCGGCATGGCCAAGTCCTGGGCCAAGGAACTCGGCAGGAAGGGGATCAGGGCCAACGCGGTGTGCCCGGGCTTTATCGACACTATGATTTTGTCCTCAATGCCGGATAAAGTGATCGAGGCCATGAAGCAGAAGGTGCCCCTGGGGAGGCTGGGGAAGCCGGAAGAGGTGGCCAATGTTTACGCTTTCCTGGCTTCGGACGAAGCCAGCTACATCAACGGGGCCGTTATCGAGGTAAGCGGCGGGGTAACCATCTGAAAGCATCATCGCGGTATGACAGGAGGTTGGTGGAACATGGCTAAAAAAATTACCGCCGAGGAAGCCGTCAGGCTGGTCAGGGACAATCAAACAGTGACGGTGTCCGGTTTTTGCGGTTTCGGGGCGCCCGAGGAACTGCTGATGGCAATCGAGGACCGGTACCTTAGAACCGGTTCCCCCAAAAATCTCACGGTGATGAACTGCGCAGGCTGTGGCGACGGAAAGGACAGGGGAATGAACCATTTCGGCCACGAGGGAATGGTGAGGAAGGTCTACTGCGGCCACATCGGGCTGGCGCCCAAGCTTGGCAGGCTGGTGGCCGAAAACAAGGCGGAAGGCTACTGCATACCCCAGGGCGTCACGGTGCACATACTGAGGGAAATAGCGGGAAAAAAGCCGGGCGTGTTAACTCACATCGGATTGAAGACCTTTGCCGACCCCAGGGTTGAGGGTTGCAGGATCAATTCCATAAGCAGGGACGAAGTGGTCAGGCTGGTTGAGATCGATGGACGGGAATACTTGTTTTACAAGTCCTTTCCGGTGGACGTGGCCTTCATCAGGGGCACCACCGCGGATGAAAAGGGCAACATCACCATGGAAAAGGAGGCCTTGTTTTTGGAACAGCTGCTGATGGCCCAGGCGGCCAAAAACAGCGGCGGGATAGTGATTGCCCAGGTTGAAAGGATTGCCAAACACGGCACGTTAAAAGCCAAGGATGTTAAGGTGCCCGGGGTTTTCGTGGACTACGTGGTGGTGGCCAGGCCGGAAAACCACTGTCAGTCCTTTGCCGGGGCCGGGTACAACGAATCCTGGTCAGGTGAGCTGAAAATACCCCTGGAAAACCTGGAAAGAATGCCGCTGGACGAGAGAAAGGTATGCGCTAGGCGGGCCGCCATGGAACTGAGGGCCGGCGACCTCGTCAACCTGGGCATAGGGGTTTCGGAGGGAGTGGCCAATATAGCGGCTGAGGAAGGTTTGTCGGAAGACATAACGCTGACCATCGAGGCCGGGACTATAGGCGGAATTCCGGCCGGGGGTTTCGGCATCGGAGCTTCGTACAATCCAGATGCCATCATTGAACAGTGCTTCCAGTTCGACTACTACGACGGCGGAGGGATAGACATAGCCTTCCTGGGTCTGGCGGAAATGGACAGACACGGCAATGTGAATGTCAGTAAATTTGGCGGCAGGGTGGTGGGGCCCGGCGGTTTTATAAACATTACCCAAACCGCCAAAAGGGTGGTTTTCTGCGGCACCTTCACCGCCGGGGGGTTAAAAGTCGAGGTGGGGGGCGGCAGGCTTTACATAATTGAGGAAGGAAAAAAAGTAAAAATCAAACAGGCCGTGGAGCAGATTACCTTCAGCGGCCGCTATGCGCATGAAACCGGGCAACAAGTGATCTATGTAACCGAAAGGGCGGTTTTTGAAAATGGCAAGGACGGAGTGATCCTTACCGAGATAGCCCCGGGAGTGGATCTTGAAAGGGACATCCTGGCCCACATGGAATTCAGGCCCGTTATTTCGGATAATTTAAGGTTGATGGATGAAAAAATATTTAAAGATGAACCCATGAACTTAAGGATAAAATAAGAAATATCAATTTAAAAATTGTAGTCTCTCGGAAAACAAAGCAGGAATTGCTGACAAGTGTCCATTAAGCAAAAGAAAACTGTAATAGTATATGGGGATATTCAAATTTGGGCATACCAAAGAGCCCTAGCATAATGGTAAATACTGGGGTTAA
>DYET01000174.1 GCA_020725625.1 Desulfovirgula sp.
TGGTCTTCGACATCGCCGGGGACGGCAGCATCCAGATGAACATACAGGAGATGGCCACGGCGGTGAATTACGAACTGCCGGTCAACGTGGCCATTATGAACAACGGCTTCCTGGGTATGGTCAGGCAGTGGCAGGAGCTTTTCTACAACCGCCGTTATTCCTACACCGAACTGGTCAACCCCGACTTCATCAGGCTGGCCGAGGCCTACGGGGCTGCCGGGCTGAGGGTGACCAAGGGTGCGGACTTGCGGCCGGCCCTGGAGGAGGCCGTCCGGAACAGCAAGCCGGTGGTACTGGATTTTATCATCGACAGGGAGGACAACGTGTTCCCCATGGTTCCCCCCGGGGAGTCCCTGGACAACATGATCGGCTGATTTCAAGCTACAAGCTATTGGCTATTAAGCTATTAGGAATAAGTCAGCAGGTAGTGGGTTATAGGTAGTAGTGGGTTATAGGTAGTAGCTAACGGCTAACAGCTAATAGCTTTGAGGCGGGGAGGTTTATAGAATGCGACACACCCTAGCGGTCCTGGTAGAAAACAACCCCGGGGTTCTGGCCCGGGTAGCCGGTCTTTTCAGCCGGCGCGGGTTCAACATCGACAGCCTGGCGGTGGGGCGGACCGAAAGGCCCGACGTCTCCAGGATGACCATCGTCGTGGAAGGGGACGACAGGGTTCTGGAGCAGGTGACCAAACAGCTCCACAAGCTGGTGGACGTCATCAAGATCAACGATGTCACCCCGGAAGAATACGTGGACAGGGAGCTGGTTCTAATCAAGGTGAGCTGCGACCCTGCCCGCCGGGGAGAGATAATGCAGGTGGCCGACGTGTTCCGGGCCAGGATAGTGGACCTGGGTCGCAAGACAATAACCGTGGAATGTACCGGCAATGACGGAAAAATAAACGCCTTTGAGGAATCCCTCAGGCCGTATGGCATCAAAGAACTGGTGCGCACCGGAAAGATCGCCATGCTCAGGGGGAACAGGTCCACCTCTTTGGATGATAAGAAGGATGAAGAATAGGGAGGCGACCGGTTATGGAGATGACAGTAGCGCAGGCCTTAATCCGCTGTCTGGAATTGGAAGGAGTGGAGGTAGTTTTCGGTTATCCCGGCGGCGCCATCCTCCCGGTCTACGACGCCCTTTGCAGATCCGGAAACATTAAGCACGTACTGGTCCGGCATGAGCAGGGCGCGGTGCACGCCGCCGACGCCTACGCCCGGGCCACCGGCAGGGTGGGTGTTGTGCTGGCCACTTCAGGGCCGGGCGCGACCAACCTGGTTACCGGTATAGCCAACGCCTGCATGGATTCAATCCCGCTGGTCCTGATCACCGGGCAGGTGCCTACCAGCCAGGTAGGCACCGACGCCTTTCAGGAAGTGGATATCACGGGGATTACCATGCCCATCACCAAGCATAATTACCTGGTAAAGGATGCCGGAAGGCTGCCTGCCCTGATCAGAAATGCCTTCCACATTGCTTCCACCGGCAGGCCCGGCCCGGTGCTGGTGGACCTGCCCAAGGACGTGGCCGTTGAGACCATCAACTTTGAATACCCGAAAACAGTGAGGCTGCGGGGATACAAGCCCACTTACACCGGCCACCGCACCAAGGTAAAGGAGGCCGCGGAGTTGATGATGAATTCGGAAAGGCCGGTTATCTACGCCGGCGGGGGAATCCTGAATTCGCACGCTACCGCGGAGCTGGTGGAGCTGGCGGAAATCCTTTCGGCGCCGGTGACCAACACCTTTATGGGGCTGTCCGGCTTTCCGGGGGACCACCCTCTTTTCCTGGGTATGCTGGGGCTGCACGGCACCCGTTACGCGAATCTTGCGGTCACTCACTGCGACCTTTTGATCGCCCTGGGAGCCCGCTTCGACGACCGCGTGACCGGGAAGATATCAGGCTTCGCTCCCAACGCCGCGGTTATTCACGTGGACATAGACCCGGCGGAAATCGGCAAAAACGTCCGGGTGCACGTGCCCATCGTGGGGGATGTCAAGCAGGTGCTGCGTGCAGTCCTGGCCCAGGTCAAAAAGAAGGACAGGTCCGGTTGGCTTGAACAGGTAGGGCAGTGGAAGGCCCAGTATCCCCTGACTTATGATAGGGACGGGTCGTTCAAGCCCCAGGCCGTTATCGAGAAGCTTTACCGGCATACCCGGGGGGAGGCTGTGGTGGCCACCGACGTGGGCCAGCACCAGATGTGGGTGGCCCAGTACTTCCGCTTCAAGAACCCCGGCACTCTTATTTCCTCCGGGGGACTGGGGGCCATGGGATTCGGCCTGCCGGCCGCCGTAGGGGCCCAGATCGGCCTGCCGGACCGGCTGGTGATCCTGGTGACCGGGGACGGAAGCATTCAGATGACCATGCAGGAGCTGGCCACGGCGGTGGACCAGAAGCTGCCCATCAAAATATTTATTTTGAACAACAGCGGCCTGGGCATGGTCAGGCAGCTGCAGGAGTTTTACTGCGAAGGCCGGTACATGGCCACCCGGTTCGGCTTCGTGCCGGATTTCGCCCTGCTGGCCAAGGCTTACGGCGTGGCGGGGCACACGGTGAGAAGCGAGGATGACCTGGACCGCCTGCTGCCCGAGGTGCTGGCCAGCCCGGAAATGGTGATTGTGAACTGTCTGGTTGACCCGGAGGAAAATGTTTCCCCAATGGTCCCGGCCGGGCGGGGCATCGACGAGGCCATTGACTGTTAACCAACAACCGATAATCTGATCCCTACATTGAGTCCGGAAAGGGGATTGTTAATTTATGAATGAAAGCAACAGGGTTTATATATTCGACACCACCCTGAGGGACGGTGAGCAGTCCCCGGGCGTCAGCCTCAACGCCGATGAAAAACTGCAGATTGCGCACCAATTGGTGAGGCTGGGGGTGGACGTGATTGAGGCGGGCTTTCCCGTTTCCTCCCCCGGGGACTTCCGGGCGGTACAGGTAATCGCCCGGGAGGTCCGGGGAGTTACCGTGGCCGCCCTGGCCAGGACCGAAAAGGTGGACATAGACACCGCCTGGGAGGCCATTCGCACGGCCGATCAGCCGAGGATACACACCTTCATCGCCACATCCGACGTCCACATGCAGCACAAGCTGAGGATGAGCCGGGAAAAGGTCCTGGAAACTGCCGACGCGGCCGTGAGGTGGGCCAAGGGCTACACATCGGACGTGGAGTTTTCCGCCGAGGACGCCTCCAGGTCGGACCTGGATTTCCTTTGCCAGGTGCTGGAAACCGCCATCAACGCCGGGGCCACCGTGATCAACATCCCGGACACCGTGGGCTACGCCGCACCGGAAGAATTCGCCCGGCTAATCGGGGAGATCAAATCCAGGGTGCGGGGCATAGAGAAAGTAATTCTAAGCGTTCATTGCCACGACGACCTGGGGCTGGCGGTGGCCAA
>DYET01000175.1 GCA_020725625.1 Desulfovirgula sp.
CGTCCCGGATCGATTCCCGCCGCCGTCAATAGTTTTCTCAGTTTTTCCCGCGGAATATAATCAAAGGCTGTTCCCAGGGCGTTTAAAAGCGTTTTTCTCCTCTGCCCGAAGGATCCCCTGACAATTTTAAAGAAAAGCTCCTCGTCGGGCACCTCCACAGCGGGCTTACTCCTTTTGACCAGGCGAACCACCGCCGAGTCCACCTCGGGGCGCGGGATGAACACCGTTTTGGGAACCCTGAACAAATAACTGGCCTCGGTGTAGTACTGCACCGCCACCGTCAGGGCGCCGTACTCCTTTCCCCCGGGCGGGGCGGCAATCCTTTCGGCCACTTCCTGCTGGACCATAATTACCAGAAGGGAGCAATTGAACCCGCTTTTGAGGATGCGCATGATCAGGGGAGTGGTGATATAGTAAGGAAGGTTGGCAATCAGCTTGTACGGGCCCCTGTAACCCGTGCAGGCGCTGACGGCGCCGTCAAGGTCCGCCTCCATGGCGTCGCCGAACACCAAGTGGACGTTGTCCAGCCCCCGCAGGGTATCCTCAAGAATCGGCAGCAAGGCCCTGTCCAGCTCCAGGGAAACCACCCTTTTGGCTTTCAAGGCCGCGGCCCTGGTAATGACCCCCAGGCCCGGGCCGATTTCAACCACTGTGTCGTCCCTGCCCAGCATGGCCGAAGAAATTATTTTCTGCACAATGTTGGCGTCCACCAGGAAATTTTGCCCCAGGCTCTTCCGGCAATGGAAATTGTGCCTCTCCAGCAGTTTCTTAACCGCCGACGGGGCCGCCAGGTCGATCATACAATCCTCCGGGTTTTCTTGTCGAATATAAATTATTTTAACATGCCCAGGCCCGGGACAAAAATATTTGCTCTATATATATTCCCCCCGGGCGCCCTCCGCCACCGGGGCCGGAACCGAAACCGGCGCCGCCGCCCGTTCACGGCAGCCACGGGAAAACCGGTTTTCCTGACGGCCGGGGAAAATTTTAAGGGGGGGGCCGTACCCCTCCCTCTTCATTCCAGGATATAAATCTTGACCTTCCTCACGCCCCACCTGTTGGCCTCGGCCGCCGACTCCAGGAACACATCGATGCGTTTTCCCTTGATCGCCCCCCCGGTGTCTAGGGCTTTGGCGTGACCGTAACCCTCAACGTACATCCTGGTGCCCAGGGGTATGACCGCGGGATCCACCGCCACCACTCCGTATTCCGGCCTGACGCCGGTGGCCGTGTTGTACCCGGTGTGGGTATAGGCCGTGGCTATAACCTCCATGGCCTCCCTGAACCTGATTGTTTCCCCGCCCCTGGATACCGTCTGCCCGGTCCCCACGTGGACCACGGCCTCGGTGGGAGGGGCGACTATCTTCCGGTCGATCAGGCGCCGGCTGACCACCTGGCCGTCGTGGTAAGTAACGCTCCAGGTCTGCAGCTCTTCACCGTTTCGGCCTCCGGTCAGGGTCCTGCTGATCCCCCTCGCCATTTCGGGGTTTGGAATCCGCCTCACCTCGTAAGGAATGGGTGCCTTTACGGTTTCTGTTTCATCCACCACCCTCACCACCCGGATCTCGGTATCGCCGGTTATTCTTTCCACCACCGCCGGTTTTACGATGTCGCTGGCATTAAGGGCCACTTTTTTCTCCTCCAGAACTTCTCCGACCGTGTCGGCCGGGGAATAAAACTCCGAGGTCTCCCGGTCAACCACAAGGATTATCCGGTGTGCCCTTTTAACCTCGACCCTGGATCCGTCCTTCAGCCCGGCGGACGAATCCGGTACCACCCGGTCATAGGACCCAAGCTGTACCTTCCTTTCAGTCAGCAATTCGCCCACACTTCCGGACCTGGTTTTTATGGTCATCTCTTTTCCGTCGTCAACCAGTGTTACCGTTTTTCTTGTCCAGGCAAGGCCGGCGGCCATCCCTGCAGCCAGGATTACAACGGCCAGGCCTGCGACAATCAATGCCGGACGGATGGTAGTTTCAGGAGGCGGGGTTTTCTCGCGGTTGGTTGTTCCGGCAACTTTTTCGAAGAAGGACCGGATCATCTCAACTCCCCCTTTCCTTATCTGCCATCGCATTTTATCTGGAAATAAGTACTTCTATATTTTCACCCGGTTTCCTGCCAAAGGCTGAAGAAAAGTCTCGTCCTGCAACAAGCGAGGTTGCCGGCAACTGCATTAAAGTTGTGGGTTGCCGCTCCGCGGTCATAATATTCAACTCCCCCGGCAAAGGTGCCGGTGGAACCAATCCTTTTTCGCCGGCAGAAACAATGCGGTTATGCATTGGCAATGCAAGAATACATGATCCTTTTTTAGGGGCGCAAAAAAAGAAAATAAAACCGCAATGTAAAAATACATTATCCTGATCCCTTGTTCAGACGGCTTGTCCCTGTGTTTTGGCCATCCTCTTCTGCATGCATGCAGGCATAAATCTTGCATTTATGATTTGCAACGGATTATTATTGTTTTATTCAATCAAGAAGGGGTGATCTTGGGTATGGACTGGGAAAAGGCTTTAATCGTAGCCGCCACCGGTATAGTTTCAGTTTTTCTGGCCCTGGGCATTCTCAACCTGGCGGTGAGTTTTTCCGGGTACCTGTTTAGGCTGGCGGAAAAAAGACGGGCCGAAAAATCCCAACCGGGGACTTGAGTCCGGCGGGTGATTAACAAAAAAGGCAGCGTACGAACTGGAATCTACGAGTTTGGAGGGAATGTTTTTGGAAATCATCAGCAACAGCCTGGCCGGGCTCGGCATCTGGTCCTTGACCTTCAAAAACATGGTAATGTGGCTTATTGCCTTCACCCTCATGCACCTGGCCATTAAAAAAGGGGTGGAACCGCTCCTGCTGGTCCCCATCAGCTTCGGCATTTTCGCGGCCAATTTCCCCCTCACCGGCCTTACCAGTGAAGGCGGGCTATTCTATATCTTCTACCATTACGGAATTGAAACCGAGTTGATCCCGCCCCTCATTTTCCTGGGCCTGGGAGCGATGACCGATTTCGGCCCGGTGATCGCCAACCCCAAAACCCTAATCCTGGGAGCCGCCGCCCAACTGGGCGTGTATGCGGCCTTCTTCACCGCTCTCCTGATCGGCTTCAGCATCCCCGAGGCGGCCACCATAGGCATAATCGGCGGCGCCGACGGACCCACCACGATTTACCTGTCGGCAAACCTGGCACCCCACCTCATGGGGGCAGTTTCGGTGGCGGCATACTCTTATATGGCCCTGGTGCCGATCATAATCCCGCCCATCGCCAAACTTCTCACCACCAAAAAGGAGAGGGCGCTGGTGATGACCCAGATGAGGCCCGTCAGCAAGGGTGAAAAAATCGTCTTTCCGCTGCTGGCTTCCATCGTGATCATACTGCTGGTGCCCCCGTCGGCCCCGCTCATAGCCATGTTCATGCTGGGCAACCTGTTTATGGAGTCGGGCGTGGTCGAGAGGCTGACCAACGTCTCCCGGAACGAGCTGATGAATATAGTGACAATCCTGCTCGGTGTCGGCGTCGGTTCCACTATGTCGGCAGAGAACTTCCTTAACCCGAAAACCATCTACATCTTCATTCTGGGCGTGGTGGCCTTCTCCTTCGCCACCGCCGGCGGCGTGGTTATCGCCAAGCTGATGAACCTGTTCACCAAGAACAAGGTCAATCCCCTGATCGGGGCGGCCGGAGTGTCGGCCGTGCCTATGGCCGCCCGGGTCGTGCACGTCATCGGCGCCGAAGCCAACCCGCAGAACTACCTGTTGATGCATGCTATGGGCCCCAACGTGGCAGGCGTGATCGGCACCGCGGTGGCGGCCGGGGCGTTTATTCTTTCAATCAAATAACCGTTGACCACCCTGAAAAACGGCTGGTTTCAAAGGGGGGCGGACGGTTCTCCACGGAGCTGTTTCTGATATCGTCGGCAAAAAACTTCAGCGGGGGCATAGAAGCTCCCGCCTCGATTTAAAATTCCACTCCCTTCTGGGCCTTGACTCCCCGGGAGTAATGATGCTTCACCTCTTTCATCTCGGTAACCAGGTCGGCCCTGTCGACAACCGACTGCGGCGCGTTCCTCCCGGTCAGCACCAGGTGCATGCCCGGCGGCTTGAGTGAAATCAGGTCAAGCAGGTCTTCTTCCCCCAGCAGTTTGAAGCTGGCGGCGTAGATTATCTCGTCCAGGACCACCATGTCCCACTGCCCGGCGGCCACCTCCCGGCGCGCCTCCTCCAGGGCCCTGCGGGCCGCCAGCCTGTGCCTCTCCGTGTCTCTTTTCCCCCGCCCGGTGACGAAACCTTTACCCAGGGGCCTTATTTCCAGACCGTCCAGCCTGCCGGAGGCCAGCAGTTCCCCGTAAACCGATCCCCCCTTGATGAACTGCAGCACAAGCGTTTTCATGCCGTGGCCCCATCCCCTGAGGGCCATGCCCAGGGCGGCGGTGGTTTTCCCCTTGCCGTTCCCGGTGAAGACGATGACCAGCCCGTTTTGATCCAACTCAACAACCCCTATCTCAATGGTTGTGTTATTTCCACTTGATATCTCCTGTTTTCAGCCATTTTCATAATTCCCGAATCAGCATCACGACTCATTATTGTGCCA
>DYET01000176.1 GCA_020725625.1 Desulfovirgula sp.
GGACCACCATCACCAGTTGCCGAATTTTTACCACGAGACCTCACTCCTTACCCGGGAGTCGGCTACTTCTTATGAAGTAACCTCTAGAGGTCTCATTTCTTTATTGCCCCTCCAGACACCTACTAAAAATATACACTGCCACTCTTTTTATGCATATTTCGGCAAAAACCACCGGAATCACACGTGCGGCAATGTCATGGAGTTTCAATGGGCAGCGGCTGAGCCGGCCGGCTGAGGGCTAAAAAGCCGCCCTTCAGGGCGGCGGAATCCGGAATCCGGAAATGCGAATTCTTACAGCTTTTTTTGACCGGGATCCTTCAGAGGGGTATGTTGCCGTGCTTTTTCTTGGGCCTGAACTCCCTTTTGTTTTTCAGAGACCGCAAGCTGGTAATGAGGCACCTCCGGGTGTCCCGGGGGTCGATGACGAAGTCCACAAAGCCCCTGGCAGCGGCTAAGTACGGGTTGGAAAACTTCTCGCGGTACTCGGCGGACTTCCTGGTCCACATTTCGGCGGGGTTCCCGGCGCTTTCGATTTCCTTTTTGTAAATGATGTTGGCCGCCCCCTCGGGCCCCATTACCGCGATCTCGGCGGTGGGCCAGGCAAACAGGGCGTCGGGCCGCAGGGCGTTGCCGCACATGGCGATGTACGCCCCGCCGTAACCCTTGCGCAGGATGACCGTCAGCTTGGGCACGGTGGCCTCGGAGTAGGCGAAAAGCACCTTGGCCCCGTGGCGGATGATGCCGCCGAATTCCTGGGCGCTCCCGGGAAGATAGCCGGGCACGTCCATGAAAGTCACCAGGGGTATGTTGAAGCAGTCGCAGAACCTTACAAAGCGGGCGAGCTTCTCCGAGGCGTTTATGTCCAGGCAGCCGGCCAGGTAGTTGGGCTGGTTGGCCACTACGCCCACCGGCCGTCCGTCCAGGCGGGAGAACCCCACCACCAGGTTCCTGGCGAAATAGGGCTGTACTTCGAACAGTTCGCCGTTATCGAAGATGAGCTTTATGACGTCTTTGACGTTGTAGTCGTTCATGGGGTTTGCCGGCAGTATGCCGAGCAGTTCTTCGGGGTCCCCCGGGGGTTCGGCAGCTTGGGTGACGGGCGGTTCTTCCCTGTTGTTGGAGGGAAGGTAGCTCAAAAGCTTTCTGATCAACTGCAGGCAGTGGGCGTCGCTGTCCGCC
>DYET01000177.1 GCA_020725625.1 Desulfovirgula sp.
TACTGGGAGTTCTACCTACTAAATCTTGACGCAGACCCTAACAATTTATCTACATGCAATTGTCAACGTAATTTGCTACAATTATTTATAGTAAATAACTGCCGGTCTTTCAGGTTAGCAGTCCACGGGCTTGGGTGCAGGCGCCCCTTCTGGAGGAGAAAAACTAAGTATGTCGAATAATATAGCAAGGCTGTCGAAAACATTTTTCCGGCCTGAAATATTATGTCAGTGTTCTGAATTTTTTGGAATAATTTACGGGTTTTCCGCCTTGTGGATTATTACCGGGAAAAAAGGGGTGTTGACGGGTGGACGCAAGACTGGTTAGGGATGCCGCCCTCAGGTGGCTGCCGTTCAACCTTGCAGCCTTTGCCCTGGTATTCATACCCGGCATGCCCGGGTGGACGGCGGGCCTGGTAATGCTGGTCACCGGCGCTGCAACCACCCTGCATGTGATCAGATACTTGCAGAAAGGCGGCAAGATGTGCGTGCTGGAGGAGCACCCGTTGGATCCCACCCTCCGTATCGCCAATGAAACCCTGCCGTACCTCCGCAGGGGTTTGAACGAAGACACCGCCGCCAAGACCGTGGAAATAATCAAGACCATCGCAGAGGTGGCGGCCGTGGCCATAACCGACAGGGAAAAGGTGCTGGCATATATCGGCGCCGGGTCCGATCACCATAAACCCGGCGGGCCGATTATGACCGACGCCACCAAAACAGTGATCAACACAGGTGATTTGATGGTCGTAAAAAACCGCTACGGTTTAATCTGCCCGGTGGACGGCTGCCCGCTGGAGTCCGCGGTTATCGCCCCCCTTAAGTGCAAGGGGGAGGTTGCCGGGACGGTCAAGCTCTACCAGGTCAAACAAGGGGATGTTCACCCCGCCTTGGTCAAGCTGGCCGAAGGCGTGGCCCAGATGCTGGGGCTTCAGATGGAACTGGCGGAGCTGGACCGGCAGGCCCAGCTGGTTACCAAGGCGGAACTCGATGCCCTTCAAGCCCAGATTAACCCGCATTTCCTTTTCAACACCCTGAACACCATCATCATGTTCAGTCGGACCAACCCCGAGACCGCCCGGAGACTCTTGATCAGGCTGGCTTCGTTTTTCAGGTACGCTTTGAAGAGGCACGGCCACTTCAATACGCTCAAGGAAGAAATTGAATACCTGAACACTTATTTGATTCTTGAAAAAGCTCGTTTTCGTGATAAACTGAGAATTATTCGGGACATCAACGAAAGTCTTCTCGATTACCAGGTGCCGGTGCTGACCATTCAGCCGCTGGTGGAAAACGCCGTTAAGCACGGCATCCTGCCGAAACAGGGGCAGGGCACCGTCTGGATCAGGGCCTTCCTGGAGGAGGAGGAGGAGATCATTTTTGAGATCAAGGACGACGGCGTGGGAATACCGCCCCAGAAAATGCCCAACATCCTCAGGCTTGGTTACGGGTCGGGCAACGGCGTGGGCCTGTCCAACGTCCACGAGAGGCTGAAGGGGCTGTTCGGGGAGGAGTACGGGCTGCGGGTGGAAAGCACGCCGGGTGAAGGGACGTCGGTGTTCATCCGGATTCCGTTGATTTGCAAACCAGCTGGAGAGGAGGTTAGTACCAGATGAAGCTGAAGGCGCTGATCGTCGACGATGAATATCCTGCGCGGCAAGAGTTGAGGTACGCGTTGAGCAGCTTTGACAATATCGAAATTGTGGGGGAGGCCACCAATGCCCAGGAAGCCCTGGCCCTGATCAAGGCCTTGGATTACCAGGTACTGTTTCTGGACATCTCCATGCCGGGCATGTCCGGTCTCGAACTGGGGGCCGCCATCCAGGATCTTCCCAGGCAGCCCCATATAATTTTTATCACCGCCTTTGACGAGTACGCGGTCCAGGCCTTCGAGGTCAACGCCGTGGATTACGTGCTCAAGCCGGTTGAGCCGGGAAGGCTGAAAAGGGCCGTAGACAAGGTGGTCAAAATCACCCAGGAGGTTTTGGCCGGTGACGTCCAGACGGCCTCTCCCGAGCCCCAGGAGGCCGAGACCCGGGCGGCTGCCGCCCAGCAGGGGCAGATAAAAATAGACCGCATACCCGCCGAAAAGCAGGGGAAAACAGTTCTGGTGGCCGAGTCCGACATCTTTTACGCCTTTACCGAACAGGATTACATTTATATTAAAACGTATTCGGATAAGCTGTTTACCAGGTTCACCCTAAAGGAGCTTGAAGCCAGGCTCAACCCCTCGGTCTTCTTCCGGACCCACCGTTGCTACCTGGTGAACTTGCACAAGGTCAAGGAAATCGTTCCCTTTTTTAACGGGACATACAACCTGGTGGTGGAGGACAAGGAAAACAGCGAGGTGCCGGTAAGCCGGGCCCAGGCCAAAAAGCTGAGAAAGATCCTGGGGTTTTAGCCGGATTACTGGCTTTAGCTGGCGCCGGCGGCGGACTCGCGCCGCCGCTTTATATTCGTTAAGCATATGACGCTTTATAGTACTAAAGCAAATTCATAGTCGTATCCGGATTCTGACCCCCGGAGGGCGGCTTCTTCATTATTGAGATGTATAAAGGGAGGCGGTTTTTGTCGAGAATAGTCAAAAAGAAGCAGGAGTGAAAATGCATGCAGGCGGCTTGGGAAATGACCAGCGACGCCGGGATCATGGGCATGCTGGCGGACGTGGGACGGGTCATCGACGATGATGTAACCAGGCTCATGTTTATAGAACTTTTCAGCAGGGTCAAAAGGCTGGAGGAGGAGAACCTTGCCCTGAGGGTGCTCCTGATGGAGGAAAACCTGGTGGAGGGCGAGGTGTACCAGGTGATCCTGAAGCTAGTGCGGGACTTCCTGAAACAGAAGGACCGGGAAAAGGCTGCGGAAAGCGATTTTTTCTCCAGGTCGGGGGTCACCTTCCCGGAATGGGTCAGTTTCAAAGTCACCGGGGAGTTCGGGAAACCCGTGCCGGGTTCAGGCCTACAATAAATTTTTACAACTCCGCGAAACCTGCTGCAGGCAGGTTTTTCCTTTTATCTGGAGAATTTCATCAAGCGGCAGCTTTGCCGGTAGTTTGGCCGGGCGGGGGTCAGATATGATGATTGGCGGTATCGGCACCGACATCGTGGAGGTAGAACGGATCAGGAAGGCCGCCGCCAGAAGGGGCGACCGCTTTTTAAAAAGGGTCTTTACCGAGGCCGAGCTGGCCTTTTGCTGCGGCCGGGGGGATCCTTACCCGTGCCTGGCGGCCAGGTTTGCGGCCAAGGAGGCGGTTTTCAAGTCCCTCGGGTCCGGCCTGGCCGGGTGCAGGTGGACGGACGTGGAGGTTGTCCGCGTCGATTCAGCCGCCCCCGAAGTGGTTCTCAGGGGCCAAGCCGGGTTAATCGCCAGGGAGGCGGGAATTGCCCGGGTAATGATCAGTTTAAGCCACGACCGGGGCAGGGCGGTGGCCTTTGCCCTGGCCGTGCAGGAGGGAGGTATGATGCCGTGAGGGTTGTTACCGCCCGGGAGATGAGGGAAATTGACCAAAGAGCGATGGCCGAGTTCAAAATTCCCGGTATCGTGCTGATGGAAAACGCGGGACTGAAGGTTGTTCAGGCGGTCCTGGAAAAACTGTCCGGTATCCAGGGCAAAACAGTGACAATCTTCGCCGGCAGGGGTAATAACGGCGGAGACGGGCTGGTAGCCGCCAGGCACCTTTTTAATATGGGGGTCGACGTCAAGGTCCTCTTGCTGGACAGTCCCGACAAGGTTGCCGGAGACGCCGCAGTGAACCTGGAAATATGGCGGAGAATGGGGCAGAAGGTTTATACCGTCACCCAGAAGGACGACTTCAACGCCGTGAGGCTGTTCCTGGTCAGAACCGATGTCGTTGTCGACGCCATATATGGAACCGGCTTTAAAGGAACGGTAAAAGAGTACGTCGGCCGGATAATCGAGGCCGTCAACGCCAGTGAAAAACCCGTTGTGGCGGTTGATATGCCCTCGGGGGTGGAGGCCGACAGCGGGAAGGTCAACGGGCCCTGCATAAGGGCTAGCCTGACGGTTACATTCGGCCTTCCCAAGGTGGGGCTTTTGCTTGAACCCGGGGCCAGTTACGCGGGCGATCTGAGAGTGGCGGACATATCCCTTCCCGGGCCCCTTTTGAACGACGAACAGATCAAATGCCACCTGATAGACGGAGGTCTTGTCAGGAGCTGGCTTCCAGCCAGACCGGTCTCCTCCCACAAGGGGGATTACGGGAGGGTGCTGGTGGTGGCCGGGTCCCGCGGCATGGCCGGGGCGGCCTGCCTCACCGCCGAGGCGGCGGCCAGGGCCGGGGCCGGACTGGTTACCCTCGCCGTTCCCGAGGGAATATACGCCCCGGTGGCCTCCAAACTGACTGAGGTAATGGTGGTGCCGGTTCCCCAGACCGGTGAAGGAACCCTGTCGGGGGAGGCCGTTCCCAAAATCCGAGAAATGATGGAAAAGGCCGACGTGCTGGCCCTCGGGCCCGGCCTGTCGACAAACCCGGAAACTGTCGAGGCGGTCCGTAAAATTATATCCATTTCCCATCTACCCGCCGTGTTGGATGCCGACGGCCTGAACGCCTTTGCCGATCAAACCGACCTGTTGAAAAATGCCAGGAGTTCCCTGGTGCTGACTCCGCACCCCGGTGAAATGGCCCGCCTGTCCGGTATTTCCACAAAGGCGGTGCAGGACGACAGGCTGCAGGTGGCCCGTTTGTGGTCCTCGGACCTGGGGGCGGTGCTGGTTCTAAAGGGGGCCAGGACCATCGTGGCGTCTCCGGACGGAACTGCATACATAAACACTACCGGGAATCCGGGAATGGCTACGGGCGGAAGCGGCGACGTGCTGACCGGAATAATCGCCGGGCTCATGGCCCAGGGAATAGAGGCGGCGGGGGCCGCGGCGGCCGGTGTTTACCTGCACGGGATGGCGGGTGATGCGGCCGCCCGGGAAAAGGGCATGATGGGGATCGTGGCCGGCGACATACTGCAGGCCCTGCCTACCGTAACCAAGTCAATGGAAAGCTACGACATTTAAACAGAGGTGTTTTTCATGGTTGATCTCCCCGCCTGGGCCGAAATAGACTTGAGCGCCCTGTCCCATAACGTCAGGGAAATCTGCCGGGCAGCAGCACCTGGGGCAGAGGTGATGGCCGTGGTTAAGGCCAACGCGTACGGGCACGGGGCTGTTCAGGTGGCCGGGACGGCCCTGGCCAGCGGGGCCACCCGCCTTGCCGTGGCCCGTTCCGCCGAGGGGGCGGATCTCCGCCGGGCGGGCATCCGGGCGCCCATTCTGGTGCTGGGGTACACCCCGGCCGGCCGGATCCGGGAAATCGTCGACAACCACCTTGAGCAGGCCGTTTACGGAAGGGAGTACGCCCTTTTGGTGAACGATCAGGCAGCCGGGATGGGGGTGAAGATTCCGGTTCACATTAAGGTGGATACTGGGATGGGCAGGATCGGGGTGGTGGCCGGCAATGGTTCGGCGGTTCGTGAAATAGTGGAAATAGCTTCCCAGCCCCACCTTGAAGCCGTGGGCATTTTCACACACTTTGCGGCCGCCGACAGCGCCGATAAGTCATATACCGAGAGGCAGTGGGAGATGTTTGTAAAACTTCTGGCCGACCTGCGCCGTGAGGGCCTGGATTTTCCGCTCAAGCACTGCGCAAACAGCGCCGCCCTCCTCGATTTTCCGGAGAGCCGCTTAAACCTGGTAAGGGCCGGGATAATGCTGTACGGGCTTTATCCCTCCGCCGAGGTAAACAGGAACAGGATAGCGCTGAAGCCGGTGATGTCCTTCAAAACCACGGTTATTCAGGTGAAGGAGGTTCCACGGGGCTTTCCGGTAAGTTACGGGTGCACCTACGTGACTCAAAGGCCCACCGTCATAGCCACCCTTCCGGTGGGTTACGCAGACGGTTATTCCAGGCTCCTTTCCTCCAGGGGGGAGGTTCTGGTCAGGGAGCGCCGGGCCCCCGTGGTGGGCAGGGTGTGCATGGACCAGTGCATGATCGATGCTGGAGATATTCCGGGTATAGCCCCCGGAGACGAGGTGGTCCTTTTCGGAAGGCAGGGGGATCAAGTCCTGCCCGTAGAGGAACTGGCCCGCTGGATTGGGACCATCAACTACGAGGTGGTCTGCATGGTGGGGGCCAGGGTGCCGAGGATTTTTAAGTGCCGAACAGGGGGTAAACCGGCTGCAGACAAAAGGCGCGGCGCCCCAAAAGGGCCCCGCGCCCCGCACCGGCAGTAACCGGACCGCCCGGGGGCCAATTATTGACTATTTTTTCTCCGCAATTTTTTCCACCATCCGCCTCAAATCCTTCAGCTGATCTTCAAGAGTGGCAAGTTTCAGGACGGCCTGGCTCGGGCTGCAATTTCCGTACTGGGCGCACTTTGAGCAGGGATCGGTGTAGGCCAGAGGGCATTGAGTCATGAGATTTCCTCCTTTCTTAACCGATTGATCAAAAAATGCCTCTTCCGGATTGCGAAGGCATCCGGAAGAGGCATCGTCGCCAGGGCTTATGTCAGCATTGACATAAGATTTTAAATTTTACTGTACTCTAATTATACCAGCCCGGGTGGATGTTTTCAATGATTGGATCGATCTTGCAAATGGTATTTATTCTGGAGGAGTTGACATATTACATGTAGAAGTTTTTGATTAAAAGCAGTAAAGGAGAAAGGGATTGATGGACAGGTTATGGGCACCCTGGAGGACTGTATATATCGGGAAGGATCACGGATCCGGCTGCATTTTTTGCGAAAAACTGGAGTCTGACCGGGACGCGGAAAATTACGTCTTATACCGCGGCGAGAAGACCTTTGTTCTTTTAAACCTTTACCCGTACAACAACGGCCACCTATTGATCGCACCGAAAAGGCACGTTGGGGACCTGGTGGACCTGGACCAGGATGAAATACTGGAATTGGGGCTGGTGACCCAGAAGATGGTCGGGCTTCTGCGGGCGGCCTTTAACCCGGAGGGCTTCAATGCCGGTGTAAACCTCGGGAAAATCGCCGGTGCGGGGGTGCCGGGCCATTTTCACATTCACGTGGTTCCCCGCTGGGGGGGGGACACCAATTTCATGCCGGTCATCGGCGATGTCAGGGTGATTTCCGAAGGGCTGGACCTTACCTACAAGAAATTGACCGAGGCCATGGAAGGGAAAAAGGAACAGGCATGACAGGCGGGCTAAGCCGGAAATACCTTGCAGGCTGCCGGAATGGAGGCGGCCTGTATTTTTTTTCCGGGAAATTTTTGGTTGACATGGGAGGAGCAAAGGGTTAAATTTAACATAGCTAATTATTTAATCCCTAAATATTTAAGCTGAGGAGGGACAGCATGGACGGGGGCGAATGGATCTCCCGGTACGTGGCTGAACTGGAGAAATTACGGGCGGAGATTATCTCCCTTTATACCGATCACCTGTACGGGAGGGACCAGAAAGAGGGGCTGACCCACGTCCAGGCAGTGCTGCTCAAATACCTCCTGGACAAGGAAAGCTCCACAGTATCGGCCACCGCGGACTTCCTGGGCGTCACCATGGCAGCGGTCTCGAGCCTGGTCGACAGGCTGGTCCGGACAGGTCTCTTAAACAGGGAACGCAGTGAAAGCGACCGCCGGGTGGTATACATCAGCCTTACGCCCGGGGGAAGGGAGGCCATAGAAAATCATTTGATCAGGCAGAGGAAAAAGCTGGAGCAGCTTGTCGTCAAAATGGGGAAAGAAAACACCGAACATTTTGTCAAAGCCCAGGAAATGCTGCGCGATGCGCTATTGCAGGTTATAAAGGAAAAAAACGGGCGGTTGAATGACAATGCCGAGAAGTGAGATTTCGGAAGCCGAAGTAAAAAAGAAAAGGTGGATTAAACCGGCCGCTGCCGCTGTCGTACTGGCCCTGATCCTGATGACGGCCGTGGTCAGGATTGGTTCGAAGAAAACGGACACGGTTGCGATCCCGGAAAGGCTGCAGCCCGTGGAGGTGGTCAGCGTGATGAGCCGGCCCTTCGCTGAGGAAGTAAGCGTGGCCGGCACGGTAATACCCTTTGCCGAGGCCAAGATTTCCCCAAAGGTGATGGGCAGGGTCAGCGCGGTGCATGCCGACATGGGCCAGCGGGTCAAGCAGGGTGATGTCCTGATGACCGTCGACCAGTCCGATTATCTCACCGCCCTGAAGCAGGCCGAGGCCAACCTGGCCGTTGCCGAGGCCAACTCCATCCAGGCTTTGGCCGGCTATGAAAAAGCGAGGGCGGACTACCGGCGAATCCAGGAATTGTTCAGCCAGGGTGCGGCTTCCAGGAGCCAGCTGGAAACCGCCGGGAGCCAGCTGGCGGCGGCGGAGAGCGCCTACAAGGCGAACCAGGCCCAGATCCGCCAACTTGAAGCGCTGCTGGAAAAAGCCCGGTCCGACTACCACAACACCGAGGTAAGGGCCCCGTTTTCCGGGGTGGTGGCCAGGCGGTACGTAAACATCGGGGAAATGGTTTCCCAGCAGGTGACGGTGTTCAACATAATCCAGGACGATCCCCTGCTGGTCAGGGTAAACCTGCCTGAAAGCATGGTTGCCAGGGTTTCCCCGGGACAGCAGGTGAACATTTTCGTGGCCGCCACCGGCAAAACCTACAGGGGGACGGTGAGATCAGCGGCTCCCCAGGCCGATCCCCAGACTAAGGCCTTTGCCGCCGAGATCAAACTCGAAGGGGCGGGGCCGGAGGTAAGGCCCGGCATGGTGGCCGACCTGCGGGTCAGGATCAAGGAGGTGGAAAGCGCCCTGGTGGTTCCCACCGACGCCTTGCTGGACGAGGAAGGCGGTTCGGGGATATTCGTGGTGGAAGAAGGCGTTGCCAGGCACCGCAAGGTTGCCACCGGCCTGGTGGGACAGGGCTACACCCAGGTGGTCTCCGGCCTGCAGCCGGGTGAACTGGTGGTGGTGCGCGGCAATCACCTGCTGGTGGACGGTATGAAAGTGAGGGTGGAAGGAACGAGAAAGGACGGCCCACCCCAGGCGGGGGGTGAGTCCGGATGAGGATTGCAAATTTCTCGGTCGACCGGCCGGTGGCCGTCGCCATGCTGATGGTGGCCCTGGTGCTGGTAGGACTGGTTTCCCTGCCCAGGCTGAGGGTTGACCTATACCCCGACATGAACCTGCCCTTCGCACTGGTTACCGCGGATTACGAGGGCGCTTCCCCCGCCGAGGTGGAGAACCTGGTGACCAGGCCCCTGGAGTCCGTGCTTTCCACCGTGGGCAACGTGCAGGAGATAATTTCCTGGTCGGAGCCAGGAGTGGCCAGGGTGGGGATCAGGCTGGATTGGGGCACCGACATGGACCAGGCGGCCCTTGAGATAAGGGACAAGATAGACCTGGTCAGGGGCTTTCTGCCTTCCGAGGTCAAGACACCCAGGGTCTTTAAAATGGATCCCAACAGCTTTCCGATCATGTCCTTTGCCCTGTCGGGAACCGACCTCTCCGAAATGAAAAGGGTGGCCAAGGATATTATCGAGCCGCGCCTGGAAAGAGTCGAGGGGGTGGCATCGGTCTACGTGACCGGCGGCCGGGAAAAGGAAATCAAGGTCATTCTGAACCAGTCAAGGCTGCAGGCTTACGGCCTGACGGCGGGCCAGGTGGCCCAGGCCATCGGCGCCGAGAACCTGTCCGGAACCGCGGGCAGCGTGTCCAGGGGTTCCAGCGACCTGGACGTCAGGGTTATCGGTGAATACAAAAAGGCCGGTGACCTGGAAGACGTTCTCATCGGCCTTCCCGGGGGCGGATCGGTGCGCCTGGGCGACCTGGCCGAAATCAGGGATGATTACAAGACTACCACCCAGCTCAGTTATGTCAACGGCAAGCCGTCAGTAGGACTGATGGTAATGAAGGAAACCGGAAGCAACACCGTGCAGGTGGCCAACCGGGTGCAGAAGGCGGTGGCCGAAATCCAGTCGGAGCTTCCCAGGGATATGAGACTGGATACGGTCATAGACCTGTCCAAGTTTATCCGCCAGTCCATTAACAGCGTGGTCCGTCACGGGGTATTGGGCGGCCTGCTGGCGGTAGTGGTGCTTTACCTCTTCCTGAGGAGTTTCCGCAGCACGGTTGTGGTTGCCCTGGTTATTCCGATATCGATCATCGCCACCTTCAGCATGATGTATTTCGGGGGGCAGACCATCAACATGCTGTCCCTGGGCGGACTGGCCCTGGGGGTAGGCTCCCTGGTCGACTTCTCGGTGGTGGTCCTGGAAAGCATCTTCAGGTACAGGCAGGATGGACACGGGGTAATCGAGTCGGCCAAGCAGGGCACCGCCGAGGTGGGCAACGCAGTGGTCGCCTCCGCGGCCACCCAGGTGGTGGTCTTCATGCCCATCGTTTTTGTCCAGGGTCTGGCCGGAATCCTTTTCGGGCCCATGGCCCTGACGGTGAGCTTTTCGCACCTGGCGGCACTCTTTGCCGCCCTGACGCTGGTGCCCATGATCACCGCCAGGATGCTGAAGGTAACCGTTTTGGACGACGACCGGACCGCCAACGGCGGCACCAGGATCATGGATCTGCTTCACCGGCCGGCGGACAGGTTCGGAAAACACTACCGGGTGCTGGCCGGGGAGTATTCCCGCATCCTGGACTGGTCCCTGAGCCACCGCAAAACCGTGGTGTTGACTTCCGCCGGGCTCTTTGCGGCCTCCTGCATACTGCTTTTCACCGTGGTGGGCACCGAGTTCATCCCCCAGATGGATCAGGGCCAGATCAGGGTGACGGTGGAACTGCCCTCAGGGTCGCAGCTTGCCGAAACCAGGAGGATGGTGGCCAGGGTGGAGGATATAGCTTCCTCCATGCCGGCCACGGACATGATCTTTTCCAGGGTGGGCAGTGGAGGTTACTTTGCCATGCTGGGCGGCGGCACGAAAAATTTGGCCACCATTGAAATCAGGCTGAAGCCCCTAAAAGACAGGGACATCACCACCGTTCAGGCGGTGGAGACGCTGAGGGACCAGCTTAGCCGCGTACCGGGGGCCAAGTTCACCGTCCAGGTGGCCGACGACAGCGGGGGCCACAGCACCGCTCCGATCAGCATCAGGATTAGGGGGGACGACCTGGCTGTCCTGAAGGAGATCGGAGACAGGGTGGCTGCCGAGGTGAAAAAGGTGCCGGGAACCCGCAACGTGTTCAGCAGCCTGGAGGACGCCAAGCCGGAACTGCAGGTTCTAATCGACCGCCAGAAGGCGGGGCAGTACGGGGTAACCGCCGGCCAGGTGCTGGCCGCGGCCAGGACGGCCTTCGACGGGCAGGTGGTTTCCCGGGTAAGGACCGGACGGGACGAGATTGACATAAGGCTGATGTACCCGGAGGATTACCGGCTGGACGTGAAAAACGTGGCCAACACCATGATTGTTTCGGCCACGGGCGCCAGGGTGTCCCTGGCCGATATCGCCGCCATCGAGGTAAGGCAGGCCCCGGTCAGCATTACCAGGTACAACCAGGCCAGGTTCGTCCAGGTGGACTCCGAACTGGTGGGGCGCGACCTGGGCAGTGTGAACAGGGACATTCGGGCGATCCTGGAAGGGATCAGGCTGCCGGCGGGGTATACGGTGGATTTGGGCGGGCAGGTGCAGGAAATGAAGGAGTCCTTCGGGGACCTCGGCATGGCCGTTCTCCTGGCCGTTCTCCTGGTGTACATGGTCATGGCGGCCCAGTTCGAGTCTCTTTTTCACCCCTTCGTGATTATGTTTTCCATCCCTCCCACCATCATCGGGGTGTCGCTGGGACTTATGCTGACGGGGTACCACCTGAGCGTTCCGGCCATAATCGGTTACATCATGCTGGTGGGGATCGTGGTCAACAACGCCATAGTCCTGATTGACTATGTGAACACCCTCAGAAGGAGGGGCCTGAGCCGGGACGAGGCGATCCGCCGGGCCGGCCCGGTAAGGCTCCGGCCCATACTGATGACCACCCTGGCCACGGTTCTCGCCCTACTGCCGCTGGCTTTCGGCGGCGGCGAAGGGTCCGAGGGGCGGGCCCCGCTGGCGGTGGTGGTGGCCTTCGGGCTGACATTTTCGACCATCGTCACCCTGGTTCTGATACCGGTGGTTTATACCATATTTGACGACCTGGGACGGAGGATAGCCGGCAGGGTTTCGATCTGGCTGGGGCGGGGCGACGCTCCCGCGGGATAAGGGATACCGGGCCCCCGAACCGGTGTCCGGCAGTCCACATACTTAACCGGCAAGACCCCTCCTGTTTTCAAAACCGATAACTTCCTTTACCCGGGCCACCCTGGTGCCGATATCGCCCTGGACCACCGTGTAGGGGACGTTCATGATGTCCAGGAAGTTCTTTATCTTCTTGTCCACCATGACGGCAAAATCCTCATCCTGGTAGCGCACCCCGTCCCTGGTCAGGGAAAACTCCCTGGGCACGTAAAATATCTGATAGCCCGGGAGGTCCTGCATGGCCCACTGGTACAGCTTCATCAGGGAATACACCTCTTTGGGGTTGTTGTAGTTGCAGGACATCAGGCCGTATACGTAATTTAATATGGTGGCGTTGTCGCAGAAGAGGATTTCGCAGTGCTTGAATTCGGCCTCCCGCTGCTTCTGGCCCTCGTAAAGGAGAAACTGCTCGAAAATACTGGTCGGGACGCCGTAATTGACGATATACGAACGGGCAAATTCAAGGCACACATCGGAGTTGTACCCCGCCAGGCTGTAGTCGACGTCCAGTTGTTTGACCAGCGTGGTTTTTCCCGTTCCCGGCCCTCCGATGATGGCAATCTTCCTCTGGCTGCCCATAATCAAAGCACCTCCGGCATTCATGATAGGTTAAGAAGCTGACGGCATCCGGCCGCCGTAAAAATTGGGACAACATCGGGCTGGTTCCATTTTTATTTTTTGTTTTTCTTTTTGCCGGCGGCCTTGACTTGGCCGGTCTTTTTCCCTGATATCTTCAAGGGTGTTCCGCACTTTTTGCAAGCCGGGTCCTTCATTTTGGGGCCCACCCAGTGCTGCTGGCCGCACTGGGGGCAGTTGGTCAACCTGCCCTGCCCCAGCCTGATTAAAAATATGAGTCCGAATCCCAGGACAAAACCAAGAAGGATCACCAGTAGTTCCACGTCAGCCCTTCCCTTCTCGTGAATTATGGCCGGCCGGATCCCTTTTCCTGCTAAGGCAACAAAAAGCAGTCCCCGAACAGGAAGCTATTTGTATTTTTTTGCACAAACTTTTCATATTTTGTGGCAGTGCAAGCAGGATTAAGTTTGAGGATGCTGAATTACTCTTATAGTACAACATGCCGGTGGGGTGGGCAAGGTGGCATTCAGAAAAGACGACATGATAGATGAGATCAATGTCAAAGCCGGAACTCTTGACTGGTATACCAAGAACAAGAAACTGCTGGACAAATCCGTGCCCGAAGTGGTAATTATAGATAAATGTGTTGGTGATTCATATTTCAAGTTGGTCCGGAACGATAAATTTCAACTGGTTTTTACCCACCGGACACCGGCTTTTAAAAGGGTGGCCGCCGGTGACATAGAGAAGGTGGACTATTTTGACGGGATCCGCATCCAGCTAACCTGGGGGCCGGAAGAGAGCTTTATGAAAATTGCCGACACCACACTGGAACAAAATTACTTCATCTGCAAGGCCGAACAGGTTCAAGAGTGAACGTCGTCCGGCCCCCGGCCGGGTAGGGCGGCGGCCGGACATTTTTTGAGGGCAATAACGCGCCTTAAGCCCAGCGAGAGTAATACTCCATCCTCGCCCCGGTTTGGCCCGGGTTTTGTCATCAGCTTCCGAGGTGATTAATGTGCCGCCCGTGTTGTGCAACTTTTTATTCTGCAACAAAGTGGAAGCCGGGGAGGGAAAGTACAACCTGGAGGGCATATTTTACCGCGTGCACGCCGCGGGCTATCCGTGCCGGCACAGGTGCTGCGTGGTGGTGGGCTGGTGCGGCGACGGAGGAATCCACAGCTTCGGGCTTCGCTTTTTGACCCCGGACAAAAGAAGGGCCCTGTTTGAAGTACCGTCATATCCCTTCCGGCTGACGCCGTCCTACCCCTACTTCAACGGCGTTGTAGAAGTAGTGCTTCCCCTTGACGGCGAGGGGGTGTACTGGTTCGAGGTAACCCTGAACGGCGAGCCCTGTGGCTTCTTCCCCATTCACGCTGAGACCCTGCCCGGGGGGTCGCTGCACCCCCCGGCATAATTAAAGAAGGAACCCTAAACTCCCCGTTTGATGTTCAGTTCGGACAGTTTTTCGGGGGTGGGAACACCCGTCTCGGGGTCCCAGCCCCTGGCCCGGTAGTATTCCCTGAGGACGGCCCTGACCATCCGGGGGTCAAGGGGATCTTTCCCCGGGACGGCCAGCCGGTCCCGGTAAAACCTGGGCGGGTAGTCCGACTGGTCGGGCCTTTCTCCGTGCTTTAAGTTGAACAGCTTGATGGTGTTCCAGATTCGCTCGCCCGCCTTGGCCATTTCTTCCGGGGAGATGTCCAGGCCGGTCAGGGCGGTGGTCAGCCTCGAAAACAGCGCCGGGCCGACGGTATGGAGTACGGGGGGCCTGATGCACATACCCAGAGAGTTGTAGATGGTAATAAGGTCTTCGGACCACTTGGACATGACCGGGATGTCGACGCCCCTGGTGGCCGGGTCAAAGGCCGCCTCCTTTAATTCACCGGGCATGTCCAGGTCTTCAAAGACGCGGTCCGGCAGGCCGAATTTCTCCGTCCGGTAGGGCACGGGGTTCTGGTTGTACCTCAGGTTTTCCACCGGGTTTCTGGTGCGCAGGTGGTCGCCCCCCCGGATGTTGGTGATGTAGCCGAACGTCCAGGTTGACCAGCGGGCCCTGGGATCGGCCAGGAAGCATTCCAGCCCCTTGACGTGAATGGAGAAGTCTTCCGACCCCGGGAAGCGGGCCGAAGCCAGGCGGGTGCCCTCGGCCAGGTCGTTTCCGATGCCGCGGCGGTTGGCAATCATATCCAGGAGTTTGAAGGTGCCTTCCTCGTCCCCCCAAGGCAGGGCAAATCCCAGGTCATCCCGGGAGATAATCCCCCGCTGGTACATTTCCATGGCAAAGGCCACGCAGGCCGAGGCCGAAACCATGTCCATGCCGTACTGTTGGCAGGCCCCGCACAGGGCCGCAATGGCCGGCAGCCCCCCTATGTCGCAACCGGCGCCGAATCCGATCACCGGGGTAACCTCCATGTCCTTTAATTCCAGGCCGGCATAGGGACCTTCCCTGATCCTGACCCAGTGGGCGCAGGCGATGGGGCAGGCCTGGCAGGAGATTCCCCGGCTGCTCAGGGCCGGCAGCTGCTTGCGGGTCCTGCTCTCCATCCAGTTCTCGGGCATTCCGGTCTGGTAATTCCGTCCCGGGAGGCTGCCGAACTCGTAGTAGGGGATGCTGGCCAACATGGTGCCGAACCTTTTGAAAGCCTCATAAAAGGGAGAACTGTATATGGCCCGGCGGGTATCCTCCAGCGCGGCGGCAAAGTCCCGGGGCCGGGCCACCCTGACCGCGCCCGTACCCCTGACGGCCACCGCCTTGAGGTTTTTGGCGCCCATTACCGCCCCCAGTCCTGTCCGGGCCCAGGCGTCAAAGGGGCCGTTTTCGATACTGGCGAACCGAACCCTGTTCTCGCCGGCCTGGCCGATGACTGCCACCTGCATCTCCGGGTCTCCATGTTCCTGACGGATGGCCCTGATTGCCTCCCAGGCGTTCTTTCCCCACAGATGACCGGCGGGGAGAATGTCGGCCGATCCGTCCCGGACCCGGATGTATACAGGCCTGTCCGACCTGCCCCTGATAATCAGGGCGTCGTACCCGGCGCACTTCAACTCACCGCCCCAGTAGTTGCCGGAGTTGGCGGTGCCGAAAAGCCCGGTGGCCGGTGATAAGGCCGAGGCTTCGGTGCGGCAGGCGGTGGGGACGCTGGTGCCTACCAGGGGACCGGTGCTGAACACCAGGATGTTGCCGGGGCCCAGGGGATCTGTTCCGGTCTTTAACTCCCGGTACAGGATCGAGCTGTTGAAGCCAAGCCCCCCGAGGTATTGGCGGGCCATTTCCTCCGGCAGATCCTTCCCGGCGACCGTACCGGCGGTTAGATCTATATCAAGGATCCTTCCCGCGTAACCGTATTCCATCATTTCGTGCCGCGGCCGGCGGAAAGCCGTCCCGGCGATCACCTCCCGAATTTTGCTATTTGCACTGTCCGGCCGGCGGGTCGCCGGCAAAGTCCACCCATTTTAAGGCCCCCGAAGGGCAGGAGCGGGCGCACGTTCCGCACCCCCGGCAGGAGGAGGAGAACGCAATCTCGAACCTGCCCTCGAATTCCCTTTTTGATATTTGTATATAGGCCCGGGAAGGTCTGAATTCACCCAGGTTATGCAGCGAACAGGCCAGGGAGCAGGTTGAGCAGCCTGTACACAGGCTTGGTTTGACGAGTATTTCTTTGGCCACTGGTCTCACCCTCAAAAAATTGTCTTATTTTTTATTTCTTCTTTTTTTTATCAATACCTTTTAGTTTTCATAGGAACTATCCGGTTGGTGTTGAATTAACAATTAGCCAATAAAACTTTTTTTAAGCCGAAAGCTTTTTTTACCACTGGTGATAATAACTTAAAAAAAAGCAGGAACAGGAGGCATATAAAATTGCTGCAACTCCCGAAATTAAGAATAGGCAATCTGGTTCCGGCCTTTCCTATTATCCAGGGCGGGATGGCCGTCAGGGTTTCAACCTCGTCCCTGGCCGCCGCCGTGGCCGAGGCAGGGGGAGTCGGGGTAATAGGGGCCACCGGAATGAGCATAGAGGAAATGCGCATGGAAATCAGGGAGGCAAAAAAGCTCACCAGGGGAATTGTCGGTGTGAACATAATGTTTGCCATCAGGGAGTTCGCCGACATGGTTAAGGCCGCCATGGAGGAAAAGGTGGACGCCGTCTTCACCGGGGCCGGTTTTTCCAGGGACATATTCAAGTGGGGAAGAGAGACCGGCATACCCATAGTCTCCATCGTTTCCTCGGCCAGGCTGGCCCTCCTGGCAGAAAAATTCGGGGCGGCGGCGGTGGTGGTGGAGGGAACGGAGGCCGGCGGGCACCTGGGTACCGATAGACCTCTTTTCGAAATACTGCCCGCCATCAGGGAGGCGGTGAAGATTCCGCTCATCGCTGCGGGCGGGATTGTGAACGGGGAAGGAATAGCCAGGGCCTTGAAGCTGGGGGCCGACGGCGTTCAGATGGCTACCAGGTTCGTCCTCAGCAAGGAGTGCAACGTTGCCGACTCGTTCAAAAAGATGTACCTGAAGGCCGGGCCCGGGGACGTGACGGTCATTCCGAGCCCGGTGGGCATGCCCGGCCGGGCACTGAAAAACAAGTTCGTATCCAGGCTTTTGTCCGGTGAAGTGGCGGCGCCGGATCACTGCAACGCCTGCCTGAAGCACTGCAGCGGCCAGTATTGTATTTTGCAGGCCCTCGAAAACTCCAGGACCGGCAGGGTGGAGGAGGGTGTTGTTTTTGCCGGGCAGAACGTGCACAGGATAAAGGATATACAGCCTGTAAAAGACATTTTCAACAGCCTCCTGTACGACCTCAAGTCCCTCCTGGGCGGCAGAAAGCGGCCGTGAACGCACCCTCCTGCCTTGAAGCGGTTCACCGGAAACAGACCCGAAAATCGGGCAGTGTATATTTTTAGTAGGTGTCTGGAGGGGCA
>DYET01000178.1 GCA_020725625.1 Desulfovirgula sp.
GTTCCGGGACGGCCTGGAGGGCCTGCGGGTGGCCTACCACGACTCCTGCTACCTGGGAAGGTACAACGGCGAATACGAGGCGCCCAGGGAAATACTCCGGTCCGTTCCGGGGGTAACCCTGCTGGAACCACGGCGCAACCGGAGCAAAAGCTTCTGCTGCGGGGCCGGGGGCGGCCGCATGTGGATGGAGGAGTACGCCGGAACCCGGATAAACGGGATGCGGGTTGACCAACTGCTGGCCGAAGGGCCGGAAGCCATAGGCACCAACTGCCCTTTCTGCCTGACCATGATTGAGGACGGCCTGAAGGCAAAGGAGGCCGATCAAGAGGTGCCTGCCATGGATGTGGCCGAGATAGTGGCCAGGTACATTGAGTACAGGGTCGCCGCCGGGGAGGAGGAGGCGGCCGTGGAGAAAGCTTCGTGATCAAGATTAAGGCAAATCCCCATAGATTGGGAATCCGCAAAACCGGGTTCCCGCTTTTTTTATTGGCAACATATCCAGTTTTTCCGCACCAGGTTGCGGTTCACGGCATCGTTCAGCGTCCCTGCCACCACATCGGTCTCGACGTAGTCGGCCAGCTTGCTGAGGAGGGCCCTGTTCCTCTTTTCCAGCCTGGCGATGAAGAACTCGGGTGGGGCCGGGCGTCCGCCGGCCGGGTTGCAGTCCTTGTGGGTGTACACCAGATTCCAGATGTCGTCCGAGCACAGGTAGGACCAGGGGATCACGTGGCTTATGGCCAGATCCGGGTCCTCCACCGGCTGACCGCATAGAAAGCACAGGCGGCCGGGGTTTTCCAGGTCAAGGTACCTGGCGTAGTACGAAAGGGGCCGGTCCCTCAGGTCGTCGGTCTCGATGACCCTGACCTTCCTGTTCAGCCGGGGGGAGGAGTTGTATTTTTCCAGTATCTGCGCCCAACGGTAATAGATTGCCTCGATAATCAGGGCACTGTTCTCCGCGACGGCCGAGACGGCGTTCTGGGGCAGTGTCAGGGTGTCCTCACCCCGGTTGTACCTTACAAATTCCCCCTGCAGCGGGCCCTTGCCCAGAAACCGTGCCACCACGTCGTTTTTGAGGATTTCACGGGCGGCATCGACGTGTTCCTCCAGCTTTTCTTTCAGGCGGGGGTTGAAGCCGGCGTTTTCGAAGCGGACCGGCTCCCGGGGCCGGCGGTTTTTATAGTAGTTGTCGGTCAACTCCCGGACCCGGCGGATCAGGTCCGGCTGCCGGCAGGGATTAGAACCTTGAATAAGGTCGAAAAAAACGGTCTGGTTCCAGTAATATTTTACCATTTTGGCGGCCGTGGCCCCCAGGTCCACCTCCAAATCCCTGCCGGTGCCGGCCTCCAAAACCACTTCCACCAGGGCCCTGGCCCAGGCCGGGTCGTACGTGTGGCGGCTGGCGCAGTTCCTGACGGCGGTGAGCAACCTGCCGACGAATTCCTGCTTGTAGACCAGAACCGCCGAAGACTTCTTGATTATCTCAAGCCATCTGGACAGGAACTCCTGCTTTTGCACCTTTTGTCACCCCCCGGCAGAGAGCGGCCGCATATTTGCGGCTGCAAACCCGATCCATGAGAAAAATTCTATCTTTACTGAAATTTTACCTTCTTTCAGCCAGTCCCGGAAGGGTTAAGTTTGTTAACGATTATGAAACGGCTTGTTTCCTCAGTGCCGAAAAGATAAAATTAATCTGGGACCTTGGAGAGATAAAACGGTAAGGGAGATGATGGCTTGGCAGTTCCCTTTGAAGATTTAAAGGTCGGAGACAAGGCCTCGTTCAGCAAGACTGTCAGCGAGTCGGACATATACCTTTACGCCGGGATAACCGGGGATCTCAACCCGGCCCACGTGGACAGCCAGTTTGCCGCCAGGTCCATTTTCGGGGAAAGGGTGGCCCACGGCATGCTGTCCGCCGGGTTTATCTCGGCCGTCCTGGGTACCCGCCTGCCCGGGGAGGGGGCCATATACATGTCCCAGACCCTGAGGTTTATCGCCCCGGTCAAAATCGGGGACACCGTTACCGCTACGGTGGAGGTGTTGGAAAAAATCGAGGCCAAGCGCCGGGTGCGGCTGTCCACGGTGTGCGAAAACCAGAGGGGGCAGAGGGTTATCGAGGGAGAAGCCCTGGTTATGTGCCCGTGAATTCGGTCGTCGGTCGTCAGGCTTCAGCCTAAAAGAATCTTTTACCTTGGACAGAAGTCCAATGTCTTCTGCTTTCCGACGTCCGACGACTGACGCCAGACGACTTGACTTGCAGATCTATTCTGTTTTATTAAATGCCAGGGTCCCGGCGGTGATAAAAATCAGCGACATGCCCGAAACCACTGCCAGGTCGGTTGCCAGGGGAAACTGGACGGCCAGTTCCCGGGCCGGGGTCCCGGCGTACATGATGTGCCGCAGCGCGTCCACCCCGTAGGTGAGGGGGTCCGCCCTCATCAGGGTTTCCATCCAGGGCGGCACGCTGCGCAGGGGGAACATGGCCCCGCTCAGGAAGAAAAGGGGCATCACCAGGAAGTTCATGATCATCTGGAACCCCTCCATGGTCTCCATCCTGGAGGCCACGGTGATACCCAGGGAGGTCAGGGAGAAGGCGATTAAAAAGAGCATGCCCAACAGCTTCAGGACCATTGCCGGCCCCAGCTTCACCCCGATGAAGGGAGCCACCAGGATCAGGATCGAGGCCTGGAGCATGGCAATGGTACTCCCCCCCAGGGCCTTGCCTATGGCCACCGACCAGCGGGGTACCGGGGCCACCAGGACCTCCCGGAGGAAGCCGAACTCCCTGTCCCAGACTATCGAAACGGCCGAGAAAACCGACGTGAAGAGCACCGACATGCCGATTATCCCCGGGTACATGAATTCCAGGTAGCTTAACTCCCCCTGTGCCCAAGGCATCCGGAAAGAGTAGGAAAGGCCGGTCCCGATAATCAGAAGGTACAGCAGGGGCTGGCCCAGCATTCCGACGATGCGGGTCTTCTCGCGGTAAAAGCGGATCACGTCCCTCAGCCAGATGGTGTAAACGGCCTTCAACGCCACTGTCATTTGCTAACGCCTCCATCTCATATGGGTCCTGTAAACACTCCAGGCGTCGGCGGTTTCCTCCCGGATGCCCCTGCCCGTCAGCTTGAGAAAAACGTCGTCCAGGGTAGGCTTGTGCAGGGAAATGGAGTGAAGGCGGCCCCCCAGCTCACCGGCCAGGACCGGTATGAAGGACTCCGCCCCGGAGACCTCAATTTGCAGGTATTCCCCGGTTTCCTGCACGGGGAGGCCGAACTTGTCCTCGACGAACAGCATTACTTCCTTCCGGAACGGCGTGCGCAGGGTAATCAAGTCCCTTCCCACCATCTTCTTCAGGTTGGCCGGCGTGTCCAGGGCCACTATCCTTCCGTGGTCGATAATGGCGATCCGGTCGCAGTGCTCGGCCTCGTCCATGTAGTGGGTGGTCATGAAAATGGTGAGGTTTTCCCTGATCCGCAGTTCGTGGATGAAGGTCCAGATCCGGTTCCTGGTCTGCGGGTCAAGGCCCACCGTGGGCTCGTCGAGGAAAAGAACCCTGGGGTAGTGGATCAGGCCCCTGGCTATTTCCAGCCGCCTTTTCATGCCGCCGGAGTACGTCTTTACCCTGGCCTCCCTGCGGTCGGTCAGATCCACCAGTTCAAGTACCTCGGCCATCCGCCGGGACAGGGCCCGCCTTTCCACGTTGTAGAGCATTCCGTGAAAGAGGAGGTTCTCGGCGGCGGTGAGCCTTTCGTCCAGGGTGGTTTCCTGGAATACCAGGCCTATTGACTGCCTTACCCGGTTTGGCTGCCTGACAATGTCGTGGCCGTCTATCCGCGCCGTTCCTGAAGTCGGCCTGGTCAGGGTGGCCAGCATCCTGATGGTGGTTGATTTTCCGGCCCCGTTGGGCCCCAGAAAGCCGAATATCTCCCTTTCCCTGACCTCAAGGGTGACGTCCTCCACCGCCGTAAGGTCCTTGTACCGCTTATGCAGCCGCACGGTTTCGATTATGTTCATTCCGGCCATTCCCCCAGTGATGAAAACATAGTCTTTTTTTTATTTTCAGTCAAGCCCTTTCTTGCTCTTTTCCTTTCCGGAGGCGGCCGAATGCCGGCGGGGTTTTCCGGCAATGCTAAGCATTAGGGGCTGCCGGACCGGATTGTCAACCCGCGCAGCTCACGGGGAGGTTTGATCATGAAGCTGGAACCGGGAGAGAGATCATTGCTGGCCTATTTTCCGTCAAGTGAAAGCGCCAGAAAGGCGGCGGAGGAGCTTAAGAGCATGGGGTACGATACCGTCCAGGTTGACCGGATATCGCGCTACGGGGCCGAAGCCGACGATGAGGTCAACTACCCTCCCGCGGGAAGGGCGGAATCCGGATCCGGACTGACCCTTTTTTCCGCCGGGGCCGGGGATCCCGGTGCCGGCGAAAGAATGCTCCATGCCGCCGACCCGTCGGTGGGCGGGTACGGCGACACCGATTACGGGCTGGCCGGGGGAAGGGCATTCCTGGTGACTGTGGTCACCGACGGGGGGAACTACGGCCAGGTCGCCGGGATCCTGGAAAAACACGGCGGAAAGATATGACGGCGGGGCCGGGAGCAGTCCCGGCCCTTAAAACGTTTTCCGGGCCTCCCAATGTCCCTTTTGCCCTGCAGCCGCCCGTTCAAATCCTCCGAGGCTTTAATAACGTGTTGGCAGTGTATATTTTTAGTAGGTGTCTGGAGGGGCA
>DYET01000179.1 GCA_020725625.1 Desulfovirgula sp.
TAATTTACTTGCGTCACCGAACCCCTTTTAGCAATTGTATCATTGGAATTTAGTTTTGTCCATTGTTATTTTTAAGTTACGCTGTAGTATTAGTAATAGGTTATTGGTTTTGGTAAAATGGAATAGTTGGGATCCAGCAGCTAAAAGCTAGGATCTAGCAGCTGACATGTTAGAATTACGGAGAAGATATTATGAATGTCGTTTTCATGGGCACCCCGGATTTTGCCGTGCCCAGCTTGAGGGCCCTGGCCGGGGCGGGCATGGACATAAAGGCGGTGGTTACCCAGCCGGACCGGCCCGGGGGAAGAGGGAAAAGGCTCCGGCCCCCGCCGGTAAAGGAGGCGGCCCTGGACTTGGGTCTTCCGGTCGAACAGCCCGGTCGCGTCGGGGACGGGTCTTTTGTCGGGCTTTTGCGGGACTTAAGCCCGGACGTGGTGGCGGTGGCGGCCTTCGGGCAGATTCTGCCGGGTGAGATACTGGATCTTCCCCCCCTGGGCTGCATAAACGTGCACGCGTCGCTGCTGCCCAGGTACAGGGGGGCCGCGCCCATCCAGAGGGCGATCATGAACGGCGACAGCGAAACCGGCGTTACCACTATGAAGATGGACAGGGGTCTGGACACAGGGGATGTGCTGCTTCAGGCCAGGACGCCCATCGGGCCGGAAGAGAACTTCGGCGACGTGCACGACCGGCTGGCCCGGATGGGTGCCGACCTTTTGCTGGAGACCCTGGGTCTACTGGCCGCCGGCGGGCTGACCGGCTTTCCCCAGGATCACGGCAAGGCCACCTATGCGCTGGCCATCGGCCGGGAGGACGAGATTATAGACTGGCGGAAAAGCGCCCTGGCCATAAAAAACCAGGTGCGCGCTCTAAACCCCTGGCCGGGGGCAAGGACCAGGCTGGGTGACAGGGTCCTGAAAATTTGGAAGGTGGGGGAACCGGCTGCAGTTGCGGGGAGCCGGGTGCACGCCCGGGAGAATCCGGGGCCCGTGCCAGGAGAAATCGTCCGGGTCTCCGGGGAAGGATTGGCTGTGCAGTGCGGGGACCGCCCGCTGGTGATCCGGGAACTGCAGCTGGAAGGCGGAAAAAGGATGGACGCGGCCGAGTTTTTGCGCGGCACCAGGATTACGCCCGGCACAGTTCTGGACCGGGCCTGAACGGCTGCTGCAGGGAGGCTCCTGGGATGAAGGTTGACGTTTCGCACATCCAAACCTATGTCCGGAAAAGGCTTTTTCTGGGGCTGCTGGCGGGAAGCCTGG
Organism: Desulfovirgula sp.; assembly: GCA_020725625.1. GTDB lineage: Bacteria > Bacillota > Desulfotomaculia > Desulfotomaculales > Desulfocucumaceae > JAILZP01. The sequence goes on from DYET01000179.1 coordinate 1,260, forward strand.
TTTCCGTGGGGCTGATTTCCTTTGCCCTCTGGTATCTGATTTTCAAGCCGGGCCAGTCCCTGATGAACCAGGTGCTGGTACTGGCACTGGCATTTTCGCTGGGCCTGGCCGTGCTGGTGGCCGTGCTGGGGATGGCCGGGATGCTGATGGCCCTGCTGGCGTCGAAGAGGCTCGGCTTTTTCCAGGGCTTCATCAGGATCGCCATAAACATTTTTTTCCCGGTTATCATCGCCCTGGGCAAAATGCTTAAAATCGACGTCGACAGGATAAAGAGATCCTTCATTGAAGTCAACAACCAGATGGTCAGGGCCGCCCTGTTCCGCCTCAGGCCGGAACAGGTCCTGCTTCTGGTGCCGCACTGCCTGCAGCGCACCCAGTGCCCGCACAAGATTACGGTGGAAGTAAACAACTGCCGCCGCTGCGGGGGCTGCTGCATAGGGGACATCTTGGAGATCAGGGATCGCTACGGTATAAACGTGGGCGTGGCCACCGGGGGGACGCTGGCCAGAAAGTACGTCAAGGAGTACCGCCCGCGGGCGGTTGTCGCCGTGGCCTGCGAAAGGGACCTGACCAGCGGCATCCAGGATTCAAACCCCTTGCCGGTGCTGGGGGTCACCAACGAAAGGCCCTTCGGACCCTGCCACGATACTTCGATTGATACGGCCAGGGTGGAGGAGGCCCTGAAATTCTTCATCAGCGCGGAGGGTGGGCGGTGACCGTCAGACCGGGCAAGTACGGCGCCAGGGATATAGCCCTGATCGTTCTAAAGCAGGTGGATGCCGGGGAGGCGTATGCCAACCTGGCCCTCGACCGGGTGCTGGAGAAATACAGAACCGCCGGACAGGACCGTGCCTTCGTCACCGAACTGGTGTACGGCACCCTGAGGTCCCTGAACACCCTGGACTGGGTGCTGCGGCAGCATATCAGGCAGCCCCTGGAAAGACAAACCCCCTGGATAAGGAATATCCTGCGCCTGGGGGTTTATCAGATCATGTACATGGACAGGGTTCCCAACCCGGCAGCCGTCAACGAGGCTGCCAACCAGGCCAGGCGCTTCGGGCACCCGGGGGCGGTGAAATTCGTCAACGGGGTGCTGCGCAACGTTCTCCGCCGCCTGGGGGAGATCGGCTTTCCACCCCTGGAGGAAGACCCGGTGGGGCATATTTCCCTGAAGTATTCCCACCCGGCCTGGCTGGTGGAAAGGTGGATCGGTGAATTGGGAGTGGAGGAAACAATAGACCTCTGCAGGGTAAACAACGTGCCTCCCCCCTTAACCGTTCGCACCAACACCCTGAAGATAACCAGGGACGATCTGATTGAATTGCTTTCCCGGGAGGGCCTCCCCGCCGAAAAGACCAGATACGCCCCGGAAGGGGTCGTGCTGGGGGGAACGGGCGGCCTGCGGGGCTTTTTACCCTTCGATCGGGGCCTTTTTCAGGTCCAGGACGAGAGTTCCATGCTGGCGGGCCACGCGCTGAGCCCTTCCCCGGGATCGCTGGTGATCGACGCGGCCGGCGCACCGGGCGGGAAGGCGACCCACCTGGCCCAAATCATGGGCGACCGGGGGACGATCCTGGCCTTTGACGTTCACCCCCACAAGATCAAGCTGATCAAGGAAAACTGTGCCAGGCTGGGAATAAGCTGCATCAGGCCGGTGCTGGCCGACGCCAGGCAACTTCCGGAGGACCTGAACGGCCGGGCAGATTTTGCGCTTCTGGACGCCCCCTGTTCGGGAACCGGAGTCATCCGGAGGAGGCCGGACTCCCGCTGGAGGAAGGATCCCGGCCGGCTCCCGGAAATCCTGGAACTGCAGCGGGAGATGCTGGAGGGCCTTTCCCGCTGTCTCAGGCCGGGTGGGGTCCTGGTTTACAGCACCTGCTCGGTGCTGCACGAGGAAAACCGGGACCAGGTGGAGAATTTTCTTCGTTTAAACCCGGATTTCAGGGCCGAGGACCTGGACCCATACCTCCCCCCCGGTCTGGACGAGGGGGCGGAAGAGGGTTTCATTCAGCTGTATCCCCACCGGCACGGCACCGACGGCTTTTTTATCGCCCGGTTGAGAAGAAGGGATTAGTCGATGGCTGTAGAAACTATTCAGGTAGGGAACCGGAGGCGAAATGGGCGGGGTTAACCTTAAGGACCTGACCTTGCCGGAACTGGAGGAGTTCTTCAGTGATCTGGGGGAGCCCCCCTACCGGGCAAGGCAGGTGGCGGACTGGATTTTTAAAAAAGGGGCGACCGCCTTTTCGGCCATGACCAACCTCCCGGCAGGCTTAAGGGACCGCCTGGATCAGGTGGCCGGTGCCGGCGGCGTGAAAATTATCAAAAAGCAGGTGTCCGGCCGGGGCGACACGGCCAAGTACCTTATCGGCCTGTCCGACGGCCAGGCCGTGGAAGCCGTGCTTATGGCGCACTCCTACGGCCGGTCGGCCTGCGTTTCCACCCAGGTAGGGTGCCGAATGGGATGCAGCCTTTGCGCTTCCACCCTGGGCGGGCTGACCAGGAACCTCTCAGCGGGGGAGATATATGACCAGGTCCTGGCGATACAGAAAGACTCCGGCCGGAGGGTCAGCCACGTGGTGCTGATGGGTTCGGGGGAGCCCCTGGACAACTATGAGAACACCGTCAAGTTTTTAATCAACGTGAACGCGGCGTACGGCCTGAATATCGGGTTCAGACACATAACCCTGTCTACCTGCGGGGTGGAGCCCCGCATAAGGGATCTGGCCGACCTGGGCTTTCCACTGACCCTGGCGCTGTCCCTGCACGCCCCGGAGGACGGCCTCAGGGACCGGATCATTCCCCTGAACAGGAAGTATCCCCTGGCGGGGTTGATGGAGGCCTGCCGTTATTACAGCAGCAGGACCGGCCGGCGGATTACCTTTGAGTACGCATTGCTGGCCGGTATGAACGACAGCCCCTCACAGGCCGGGAAACTGGCCCGCCTGGTCAGGGGCATCCCCTGCCATGTCAATCTGATCCCTTACAACCCGGTCAGGGAGAGAAGCTTTAGGAGATCTCCGCCCGGGGCCGTGCAGAGGTTCAGGGAGGCTTTAGAAAAGGCCGGGGTGGAGGTGACGGTCAGGCGGGAGCTGGGGGCGGACATAGATGCGGCTTGCGGTCAGTTGAGAAGGAGGGCCATGTTTTCGGACCCGGAATGAGGGAAATACTACCTGTTGATACCGGTTTTCAACCCGGAGCCGGGGGGGTGAGGCCATGGGTTTCTTATCCGGGCTGGAGGGGGGCCTCGAGAAGTACATAGAGGGCTTTTTCAGGGACAAGTTCAAGGGGCGGGTACAGCCCCTGGACATCGCCAAGAGGCTTGCCCGGGAAATGCGCGACCGCAAGCGGGTAAGCGTCAACTTGGTTTATGCCCCCAACGAGTACGAGGTTTTTTTGAGCCCGGACGACTGGGAATCGATCTCATACCTTGCCGAGGCCCTGTCCGCGGAGTTGCAGGATTACCTGCGCCAGAAAGCCGAAGAAAAGGATTTCACCATGATCGCCCTGCCGCGGGTCAGGTTTTTTCAGGATAGTGATTTAAGGGCCGGCCAGATCCGGGTAAGCGGAAAATTCGGCGGCGGTACGGGCAGTGCAGCCGAAAACGAGGTGTCGGAATTTGAAGACACCCTTAATTACCAGCCGGCCAGGGACACTGCGCCGGTGCCCGTGGTCAGCCCCACACCCCGGTATATTCTGGAAGTAAGGGAAGGGCCGCTGGCCGGAAAGGTGTTCAGGCTGGAGGGTTACCCCGTTGTGCTGGGCAGGAGGGAATCCTGCGACATAGTCCTCCCGGACGAGAGCGTTTCCAGAAGGCATGCCAGGCTTGAGCTTCAGAAGGGAGGATGGGTCGTAACCGACCTGAACAGCTCCAACGGAACGTTTGTCAACGGGGTTAGGGTCAGGTCCACCTCCCTTTCACCTGGAGACACCGTGAAATTGGGCGCCACCCTGTGCGTCTTCAAGGTGGATTGACATTGATCGACCTTTTACTAACCGTTTTCCGGTACCTTTTCCTGGCCTTACTGTATATTTTTATATTTCAGTTGATAAAGATGATGTTCCGGGATTTGAGAGCCGGTGACCAGGCCGGGGAATTCCGGGGTAAAGCAGCCGCAAATTCCCCGGAACCGGCCCGGGTGGAGGCTTCGCCCTTACCGGGGGCGGAAGCCGGCCTGGTGGTGGCTGCCTCCGGCGACCCCGGGCTACCCCCGGGCAGTGTGCTGTCCCTGGGGCAGGGGGAAGAGGTGAGCCTTGGCCGGGGCAGCCGGAACACCGTAACCGTGGTGGATCCCTTCGCTTCCATGGAGCACGCTTCTGTGTACAGGAGCGGGGGACAGTACTGGCTTGCCGACAAGGGCAGCAGGAACGGGACTTTTCTCAATGAAGTCAGGATCAACAGGCCCACTGTTTTGGCGGATGGTGACATGATCAAGATTGGCGGCTTGACCCTGAAGTTTGTGAGGTGGACATATGAAGTGGAGTCAGGCAACGGAAGTGGGTTTGGTCAGGAGACAAAATGAAGACTGTCTCTGTGTCTTTCCGGACCTGGCTCTTTTTGCGGTTGCCGACGGGATGGGCGGGCACCTCGCCGGGGAAGTGGCCAGCAGGATGGCCGTTGAATCGCTGGCCCGCCAGATGCGGTCGGAAGACCAGGGCGACATAGTAAAAAATCTCCTGGAGGGAGTGCGCAGGGCCAACAGCACTATATACGCAGCGTCCAGGGACGACGGCTCCTGCCGGGGGATGGGCACCACCATCACCGCCGCCGTGATCAGGGAAGGCGATTTAATTCTGGCCCATGTGGGGGACAGCAGGGCCTATATAATCAGGGGCAATAAAATTTACCCGCTCACCGAGGATCACTCGCTGGTCCAGGAAATGATCAGGTGCGGCGGGATTACGAGGGATCAGGCCCGGGACCACCCGCACCGCAACGTGCTGACCAGGGCGCTGGGGACCGAACCCTTGGTGGACGTCGACCTGATCAGAATCAGCCTGGAAAAGGGCGATATTATCCTGCTGTGCACCGACGGCCTGTACGGCCTGGTGGAGGATGAGGAGATTCTGGACCTGGTCATTACTGCAGGCGGCCCGGACCAGGCGGTCAGGAGGCTTGTGGACGAAGCCCTTAAGCGGGGGGGAATTGACAATATCTCGGTGATAGTGGTTGAGATGGATGACTAGAAAAGACGAAACCAGGCTGCTTCTGCTGGCCGGGATGTTCCTGGCCGCCGGCGCCTTTGCCGGCCACCTCTGGCGCGGCGGGGATGCCCGCATGGTTTTTATCGGGGCGGCCGTCCCGGCCCTTGCCTTTTTGCTGGTGAGTGTACTGTGGCAGGCGCTGGGGGTTAAGGCGGATCAGTTTCTTTTACCGCCGGTGGCGGTTTTTTCCTATACCAGCCTGGTTTTCCTTTACCGGCTGTACCCGGAATACGCCTTCAGGCAGTTTTTCTGGCTGCTTGCGGGCCTGGTTTTCCTGTTCCTGACCACCAGGTTGTTCACCCGCTACCGGTGGCTTTCGGAATACAAGTACATATACGGACTGATGGGGGCCTTTGCGCTAATCACCCCGATCTTTTTCGGGGTTGAACAAGGGGGTGCAAAAAGCTGGCTGGATTTTCGCTTCTTTCACCTGCAGCCTTCCGAGTTCGTCAAGATCCTGCTGGTGCTGTTCCTGGCCTCTTTTTTGTCGGAAAACAAAGTAATTCTGACCCGGGGCACGCACTCGGTTTTGGGCCTGACTTTGCCCGGCTCCAGGGAATGGGGCCCCCTAATCGGGATGTGGGGAATATCCCTGATCCTGCTGGTCTTTCAGAGAGACCTGGGGACCGCCTTGATTTACTTCGGCACCTTCCTGGCCATGGTCTACGTGGCCACCGCCAGGGTTCTCTACATAACCTCCGGCCTCGCCCTGTTTACGGCCGGCGGGGCCTTGAGCTATCTCCTGTTTGACCACGTCAGGCAGAGGGTGAATATATGGCTGCTCAACCCTTATAATTTCATCGAACTGGGGGACAGGGAGTACAACCAGGCCTACCAGGTCATCCAGTCGCTGTTTGCCGTCGGGGCCGGGGGACTGACCGGAGCCGGGCTGGGAGCGGGGTATCCCCGGTTTATCCCGGCGGTTCACACCGACTTCATTTTCGCCGCCATCATTGAGGAAGCCGGATTGATGGGCGGCCTGGGAATAGTTCTTCTCTACGTTATCTTCGTCTACCGGGGGCTGAAGGTGGCCCTTGAGGCAAGGGACGATTTTTCAAAGCTGCTGGCCTCGGGGCTGACCGCCCTGATGGGCCTGCAGGCCTTCATCATCATAGCCGGGGTAACCAAGCTGCTTCCCCTGACCGGAGTTACGCTGCCGTTCATAAGCTATGGCGGAAGTTCACTGGTGGCCAATTTCATCATTTTGGGGATACTGATTGTCATCTCCCACGAGGCGCGGTCCCATGAACGATAACATCAGGAAGCTCGGGTACTTTTTTATCATAATCTTTTCTGTGCTGGTGCTGTACCTGGGTTACCTCAACGCGGTGCTGGGGCCTGAACTGGCCACCAACCCCTACAACAGGCGCCTGGCCGCCGCCGAGGAGGCGGTTTTCAGGGGGACCATTTTCGACCGGCACGGGATGGTCCTGGCCGAGGACAGGGTGGTGGACGGGACCAAGATAAGAGTGTACCCCCGGGGTCAAGAAACCGCCCACCTGCTGGGATTCGTATCCCCGCGCTATGGCCGGGCAGGTGCAGAATCGGCCTTCGACCGCTACTTGCTGGCCATGGATGAAGCCGGGAGAATACAGGCCTTTGTAGACCGGGCCCTGGGCCGGCAGAGGCGCGGCTACAACATAACCCTCACCGTGGACGGCAGGCTGCAGGGGCGCGCATTCAACCTCCTGGCCGGCAGGAGGGGGGCGGTGGTGGCCCTCGATCCCCGGACCGGGGCGGTGCTGTCCATGGTCAGCTCACCTTCCTTCGACCCGGCCTCGGTGGACGCAGTGGTGCGCACCGAAGACGCTGTTCAAAACGGTCTGAAGACCGAATTAAAAGTAACGGGATACGACATACTCAAAATGCAAACCGGGGCTGCCCCGCTTCTGAACCGGGCGACCCGGGGTGTTTACCCCCCTGGGTCGGTGTTTAAAATCGTAACCGGGGCCGGGGCCCTGGAAGCTGAGCAGAAGAGTTCGGCCGTTTTGTACGACTGCAAGGGCAATATTACGGTTGAGGGCTTTGTTCTGAAGGATTTCGGCGTTCACGGAAGGGTCAGCTTCAATGACGCCGTGGCCGTCTCGTGCAACACCTATTTTGCGTGGCTGGGCCTGGAACTGGGCGAGGACGGCCTAAAAAGGGCAGCCAGGTCATTCGGCTTTGAACTTGTTGAATACGATGAATCGGGCCGGCGCGAGGCGGGCTACCCGGTGGCGGGCACCGAGGTGCCGTTCAACCCCGGCACCCTGCCTGCCGGCAAAATGCCCCTCCCGGAACTGGCCTCGGCGGCCATGGGACAGGGGCGGGTGCTGGTCAGCCCGCTTCAGATGGCACTGGTGGCCGCGGGTGTGGCCAACGGGGGGACGGTCATGAAACCGGTGATGCTTGACAGGGTGGCTACCAGCAACGGCCTGGTAATAAAAAGGATGTCTCCTGAAGTATTTCGTGCGGCAGTTTCCCCGCAAACGGCCCGGGCGCTGGCCGGGGCCATGGAGGAGGCGGTCAGGCGCGGCACCGCGTCCCAGGCCTCTCTGCCCGGGATTAGGGTGGCCGGCAAGACCGGGTCCGCCCAGAACCCGGGAGGTCAGACGCATGCCTGGTTTATAGGTTTCGCCCCTGCGGACGACCCCCGTATAGCAGTGGCGGTGGTGGTGGAAAACGGCGGTTCCGGTGCCTCCGTAGCGGCACCCCTGGCCAGGGAAATAATGAGAGAATACCTGACGGGTGCTTAACAGCCAGCACTTGTTTGTAATTCAGACCCTCATGCCGCTATAAGCGGCACCACGAA